>JAIXYC010000075.1 GCA_027490455.1 Sphingomonadales bacterium | reverse complement strand
GCCGCTTATTACAAGCCTGACGGCGCGTTGTATCGGGCAGGGGAAAGGCTGAAGCAGCCAGACCTTGCATGGACGCTGACGCAGATCGCAAAACGCGGGGCGGATGGTTTTTATAAGGGTCCGGTGGCGGATCGATTTGCCGCCGACATGAAAGCCAATGGCGGATTGATCACCACAGAAGATTTGGCCGCCTATCGCGCGATTGAGCGTAAGCCATTGCGCGGGACATATCGAGGCCTTGATATTGTAACGGCCCCACCGGCCAGCGCAGGCGGTGCGACGTTGCTCAATATGCTCAACATCGTTGAAAATTTTGACCTGAAACAAAACGGCGTCGGTGCGGCCAAGTCGCTGCATATCATGGCTGAGGCGATGAAGCTGGGATATGCGGATCGCTATGCTTTTTTGGGCGATACTGATTTCGTTACCACGCCGATCAAGGGTTTCATTTCAAAAAGCTACGCCCTTTCACGCGCCAAGCTCATCGATCCCGACAAAGCCAAGCCGGTCGCGCAAATGGGTGTGGGGGATCCATTGAAATATGAAAGCCCGTCGACCACCCATTTCTCCGTGGCGGACGCGCAAGGCAATGTGGTGTCAACGACCTACACTTTGGGCGCCGATTTTGGATCGGGCGTGATGATCGCCGGAACGGGCGTGCTGTTGAACAATCAAATGAATAACTTCTCGCACGCACAGGCGGCAAAAGCCTTGCGTGAAGGCTTGCCACCCCCCCTGAATGCCATGGCTCCGGGGAAACGGATGCTGTCGACGATGATGCCGACAATTGTGATGAAAAATGGCAAGCCTTGGCTCATAACCGGAACGCCGGGCGGCAGCACGATCATCAATACGGTCATGCAAGTGATCGTCAACGTCGTCGATTTCAATCTCAATGTCGAAGAGGCCACCCATCAGCCCCGCATTTATCAGGACACCAGCGATAAATTGCGCGTTGAACCAAATTTCAATGCCGATACGGTGCGTGTTTTGCAGAGCTTAGGGCACACCATCACCTCCGACGAAACGATGGGCAGTGCGCAATCCATCATGATCGAGAATGGTCTATTTTTAGGTGCCGCAGACCCTAGACGCCCCGGCGCGCAGGCCATTCCGCCCGAACGGAGGCAGCCGCGTTGAACGCAATGTCACGGTTTTGTCGAACGGGTGTTTTGAATTTTAAGAATGAACAGTAATCCATGGCGAAGCGCAGATTTTCCATGGGAGCGGAGACGAACATAATGGATAACGACATTTTCGAACAATTCACGGAACAGCTGCGACGTTATATTCGTGAAAGGTTAATTCCGGCGGAAAAGGAAGTGCTCGAAACGGAAATGATTCCTGAAGCGATCATGGCCGAAATGCGCGACCTCGGCTTGTTCGGGTTAACGGTTCCCGAAGAATATGGCGGCGCTGGCATGAATATTCAGCAATATATCCGCACCATGCGTGAATTCAGCTACGCGGCACCATGCTTTCGTTCGGTTACGTCCATCAATATCGGGATGGTATGCTCCGCGTTCAAAAATGGCGGGACGGATGCGCAAAAGGCGGAATGGCTGCCGCGTTTGGCGGCTGGTGAAATTGCGTCCTTTGGTTTGACAGAGCCCGGGTCCGGATCCGACTCTGCGGCGATGCAGACCACAGCGGTGAAGTCAGGCAATGGCTGGGTATTGAACGGGACAAAACGGTACATCACCAATGCGCCATTCGCGAATGTCGCGTTGATCATGGCGCGGACAAGCAAGGAAGCCTTACCCAAAAACGCGCATGTCTCTGCCTTTATCGTCCCCATGGACACGGCGGGCATTAGCGTCGGTAAGTCCGACAAGAAAATGGGGCAGGCCGGTAGCCATATCGCAGACATCATCATGGAAGATGTGAAGTTGCCTGCGGACGCCATATTGGGCGGGGAAGAGGGCAAGGGCTTTGCCTTTGCCATGAAGAGCCTCGACAACGGACGCATGTCGGTCGGCGCGGCGGCGACGGGCTACGCGCGGCGTGCACTCGACAGCGCGCTGCGTTATGCCAATGAACGCAAGGCATTTGGCGAACCGATTGCCAATTTCCAGCTTATCCAACAAATGCTCGCCGATAGTGAAATAGAGATTTACGCCGCAGAATGCATGTTGGATGACGCTGCCCGCCGCGCCGATGCGGGTGAGAATGTGCTGCGCAAAGCAGCGGCGGCCAAGGTTTTCGCGTCCGAAATGTGTGGCCGGGTGGTTGACCGCGTGGTGCAGATATACGGTGGCGCCGGTTATCTCGCAGAATATGATGCGGAACGTTTCTACCGTGACGCACGCATTTACCGGATTTATGAAGGCACAACGCAGATTCTGCAGCTTCAAATTGCGAAGCATATGCTGCGTGAATGGGCGGCGCAGGCCTGATGACGCGTGCGTAATCCCCAAGGCGCAATGCATGTATAATTTGCTCGATGGTCTGACGATTATCGAGGCGTCGTCCTTTGTGGCGTCGCCGACAGCTGGTCTGTATTGCGCGCAGTTCGGGGCAGAGGTGATCCGTGTCGATCAGGTTGGTGGCGGCCCGGATTACCATCGCTGGCCAGTGACGGAGGCGAATGACTCGCTCTATTGGGAAAATCTAAACCGCGCCAAAAAATCAGTCGCGCTTGATCTATCCAGCCCGCAGGGGCGCGAGTTGTTGCAGGAACTGGTGCGGGCCACCGGTCAGTTCATCACCAACTTTCCCGCAGAAGGTTTTCTGTCGCACGCAAAATTGTCTGAAGGACGTGCCGATCTTGTAACCGTGCGGGTCATGGGCTGGGCTGACGGGGCGCCTGCGCTGGATTACACCGTGAATAACGCCGTTGGCTATCCCATGATGACCGGGGCTGGCCCGGAACCCGTCAATCATGTGTTGCCCGCTTGGGATGTCATAAGCGGCGCTTATGCGGCGTTCGCTATGCTGGCGGCCATTCGTAGGCGCGAACAGACAGGTGAGGGCAGTGAAGTCCGCATTCCCCTGTCAGACGTCGCCATAGGCACGGTTGCCAATCTGGGCGGTGTCGCAGAAGTGTTGCACAATAATGCCAATCGCCCTCGGCTCGGCAATGCGGTCTATGGCTTGTTCGGGCGCGATTTTGTGACCAAAGACAATGTGCGCACGATGGTAGTTGTTGTCACCCACCGGCAATGGGCAAACCTAATCGGTGCGCTTGGTTTGAAGGCGCAGGTGGAGGCGATAGAGGCGGAGCGCGGCGTGAGCTTTGCCAAAGACGATGGGCTTCGGTTTCAGCACCGCGATGCGCTTTATCCTTTGTTTGAACGGGCAATTGGTTCGCTCGATCATGCGATGATGGCTGCAACGCTTGATGAAGCCGGAATTGTGCATTCGGCCTATCGAACTATGCTGGATGCGGCGCATGATCCACGCTTGGTCGGCAATAACCCGATGTTTAGCGACTTTGACGCAAACCCGTCGGGTTTCAATTATCCCGCTGCGGGTGCGTTTGGCACTATTCCCCAATTGCCGCGTGGCGACGCAAAGGCGGCCCCGCGCAATGGGGAGCATAGCGAGGAAATATTGAGCACTGCGCTCGGCCTGTCCTCGGGCGCAATCGCCCGTCTCATCGACTCTGGAATATTAGGAATTGCCAAATGAATACGCTTCGCCGTGCCGCTATCGTCGCCCCCATTCGTACGCCTGTCGGCAAATTTGGCGGTGCGCTCTCGTCCTTAAATGCAGGTGAGTTGGGTGGCATAATATTGAAAGCGCTTGTCGAGCGGACGAAGATTGATCCGTCCCGCGTGGATGATGTCGTGTTCGCGCAAGGATATGGCAGCGGTGAGGCCCCGTGCATCGGACATTGGTCATGGTTGGCCGCTGGCTTGCCGATTGAAGTGCCTGGTTATCAGATTGACCGTCGTTGCGGCTCTGGCCTGCAGGCGATCGTGAATGCCGCGATGATGGTTCAAACCGGGGTGAGCGACATGGTGGTTGCGGGTGGATGTGAAAGCATGTCCAATGTTGAACATTACACGACCGACATCCGCAAAGGCGTTCGGGCGGGCAATCTGACCTTGCATGACCGTTTGACGCGCGGACGCGTGATGAGCCAGCCGGTTGAACGCTTTGGCGTGATTTCGGGGATGATCGAAACCGCTGAAAACTTGGCCAAGGACCATGATATCAGCCGTGAAGCGTGTGACGCATATGCGGCCCGATCGCACCAGCGCGCGGCGGCGGCATGGGCAAATGGCTTGTTTGACGATGAATTGGTGCCCGTCAGCATCGCGCAACGAAAAGGCGATCCCATCGTCTTTGATCATGACGAAGGCTATCGCGCCGACGCGACGCTTGAGACGATGGCTGCGTTACGCCCGCTCGAAGGCGGCGTGGTCACTGCGGGTAATGCCAGCCAACAAAATGACGCTGCTGCCGCATGCCTTGTTGTCGCAGAAGACAAGCTTGAAGAACTTGGCTTGGAACCCATCGCCTATTTCCACAGTTGGGCGGCAGCCGGTTGTGAGCCATCACGCATGGGCTTTGGTCCCGTTCCAGCGACACAACGGCTCTTTGCGCGTAATGGCCTTTCCTGGGACGACATCGGTCTGATTGAATTGAACGAGGCGTTTGCGCCGCAAGTGCTCGCCTGTCTCAAAGGATGGGGCTGGTCGGATGATGACAGTCGTCATGACATGCTGAACGTCAACGGTTCCGGTATTTCGCTTGGCCACCCAATCGGCGCAACCGGCGGCCGGATATTGGCGAACCTGACGCGTGAAATGCAGCGGCGTGATGTGCGCTTCGGGCTTGAAACAATGTGCATTGGCGGCGGTCAGGGCATAGCGGCGGTGTTTGAGCGCGCATGAGTTTTGCGGCCGCTCTCGAAGCTGCTGAGGGCTACCGCGATGCGGCGAAGGCGGCGCTTTCCGACCGGGTAAAAGAACGGTCGATGGACGCTGACCAACGTGCGGCCCACGGCTTTTCGTGGATTGCGACAAGCGTTGCTGCGCTCGCAGCAGTGGCGGATTGGCTTCGCCTACACGATGGCGGAACCGAACTTGATCGAAACATTGCAACGCTGATTTTTGCCGAAACGCTGGGGCAATTGACCGGCGGATTGCCGATGGGGCAGAATGAAATATTCCGTCCCGTTGATCTTGGCATGTCGCAACAGGCGGCACTGTTGGCCGCGCGTTGCGAAGAACTATTGGGTGCAGATCATGCTGCGCTACGCGCCGATGTCGCGCAGGCGATGGCGTCAGGTGCGATGCCGAGCGAAAGCCTTCACGACGCGGAGCTTGATGCCATTCGCGATCAATATCGCCGCTTTACGAACAGCGAGATTCTGCCGCACGCGCATCGCTGGCATTTGGCGAATGATTTGATCCCCGATGACACAATTTCGGCGATGGCGGCGCTTGGCACTTTCGGCGTCTGTATTCCTACCGAATATGGCGGGCTTGGTTTGTCCAAGCTGGTTATGTGCGTGATAACCGAAGAGCTCTCGCGTGGCTGGATTGGCGCAGGTTCGCTGAGCACAAGGTCTGAAATCGCCGGTGAATTGATTTCCATGGGCGGCACTGAAGCGCAAAAGGCGTATTGGCTGCCGAAAATTGCCAGCGGAGACGTTTTACCGACCGCCGTGTTCACGGAACCCGACACAGGGTCTGACCTCGGCGCGTTGCAAACCCGTGCACAACGGACCGATCGCGGATGGACGATTGATGGAGCCAAAACATGGATCACGCATGGCAGCCGTTCCGATCTGATGACGATGCTGGTCCGCACGGTGCCCGATGCGAAAGGCTATGCCGGGTTGTCGATGCTGCTCGTCCCCAAGCCGCGCGGAACCGACAGCGACCCGTTTCCGGCGATGGGCATGTCCGGTAGCGAGATCGACGTGCTGGGCTATCGCGGCATGCGCGAATATGCGTTGCAATTCGATGGCATGCTTGCCCCTGATGACGCTTTATTGGGCGGTGAAGAGGGGCAGGGGTTCAAGCAATTGATGCGCACATTTGAAGGCGCACGCATACAGACCGCCGCCCGCGCCGTGGGTGTTGCCAAGCGCGCGTTAGAGCTGGGCCTCGACTATGCCGTCAACCGCAAGCAGTTTGGCAAAGCGATCATACACTTTCCCCGCGTTGCGGATAAATTGGCCATGAGCCTTGCCGATTTCGTGATGACCCGTGAACTGACCTATGCTGCTGCTCGCGCGAAGGATTCTGGCAAACGCTGCGATATTGAGGCGGGCATGGCGAAGCTGCTGGCCGCCCGCGCGGCGTGGAGCAATGCCGATGCCGCACTGCAAATTCATGGCGGAAATGGCTATGCGTTGGAATATGAAATCAGCCGCGTTTTGTGTGATGCGCGCATATTGAATATCTTCGAAGGTGCCGCAGAAATTCAGGCGCAGGTGATCGCCAAGGGCTTGACCGGAGGTCGCAACTAATGGGTGTTTGGGACGCATGGATTGGGCGTGAGGAGGTGCGGACAGACAGGGTGGATGCCGGACTGGTTTCGCGCTGGCTTGCAACCTTTGACCGGGATGCGCCGAGCGATGGCAATGTCCCGCAGGGGCTCCATTGGTGCCTATGTCTGCCAGATGCACCAACGGCAAAGCTGAGCCCAGATGGGCATCCGTTGCGCGATGATGGCGTACAAAGCTTCCTACCCCCAGTGCCGCTGCCGCGCCGCATGTGGGCATCCAGCAAAGTCGAGTTTTTGAAGCCATTGCAAATTGGTGCGGTCGTCACGCGGACGTCGCGCATATCGTCCATCTCCGAAAAGTCCGGCAATTCAGGGCAACTGGTTTTTGTCGATGTCGCGCATGAAACCTCCACTGAAAACGGATTGGCTGTGCGCGAGGTGCAAAGCATCGTGTATCGCGAAGCCGTGGGATTAGAAACGCCGCTATCGCCGCCCGTGGAAAGCGCGTGCAGCTTTGACGCAAATGGTTGGGACAGTCAGCGCGTTGTTGTGCCAAATGAGCCGTTGTTATTCCGCTTCTCCGCGCTCACGTTCAACAGCCACCGGATCCATTATGACCTGCCATATGCCCGCGATGAAGAGCGCTATCGTGGGCTTGTGGTCCATGGTCCGCTGACCGCGAGTTTGCTACTGGACCTCGCCCGCCGGGCTTTGGGGGACAACGCGTTAGCCAGCTTCGCATTCCGGGGTCTATCTCCAGCGATTTGTGGAGAGGCATTGCATCTCGTGATGCGCGGATCATGCAACGATATTGAAATGGCCGCCTTTACAGGCGATGGACGACAAATCATGGCCGCTTCGGCGCAGGGACATATTTGAAATGACCGAGAGTGAAAATACCGCCGAAATCCGCCGCTCCGTTCAGGCATTATGCGCCGATTTTCCGGGTGCATATTGGCGGGAAAAGGACAGCGCACGCGCTTATCCGGGCGAATTTGTGGATGCGCTGACCAAGGCCGGGTTCCTCGCTGCGCTGATCCCGGAAGCTTATGGTGGGTCAGGGCTCACACTCTCGGACGCGGCCATTATCATGGAGGAAATTCAGGCCTCAGGCTGCAACGGCGCTTCGGCTCATGCGCAGATGTACATCATGAATACGCTGCTAAAATATGGCAGCGAAGAACAGAAGCAGGAATATCTGCCACGTATCGCGACAGGCGAGCTGCGCCTGCAGGCCTTTGGTGTGTCCGAACCGACCAGCGGCACCGACACGCTTTCCTTGCGGACTGTCGCTGTGCGGGACGGTGACGAATATGTCATCAATGGCCAAAAATTATGGACGAGCCGTGCCGAATATTCCGACCTGATGATGTTGCTGGCACGCACTACCCCGCGTGAAGAGGTGGCAAGTAAGACCGAGGGGCTCTCCATCTTCTTGGTCGATATGCGCAAGGTAGTCGGAAACGGCATGACCATTAAACCAATCCGCACGATGATGAACCATTCAACGACCGAAGTCTTCTTTGACGATATGCGGATTCCCGCGTCCGCCTTGGTCGGCGAAGAAGGCAAGGGTTTCCGCTACATTCTGTCGGGCATGAATGCGGAGCGTATCCTTATTGCCGCCGAATGTATTGGCGATGCGAAATGGTTTATCAAAAAAGCCAGCGATTATGCCAGCGAGCGCAATGTCTTTGGCCGCGCCATTGGCCAGAACCAAGGTGTGCAGTTCCCGATTGCGCGCTGCTACGCCCAAATGTGCGCAGCGGAACTGATGGTGCATCATGCCGCTCAGGTATTTGACGCTGGAGGTAACCCGGGCGCGGAGGCGAATATGGCCAAGCTTTTGGCGTCAGAAGCGAGCTGGGCCGCCGCGGACATGTGCGTCCAAACGCATGGTGGCTTTGGCTTTGCTGAAGAATATGACGTCGAACGCAAGTTCCGTGAAGCACGGCTTTACACCGTGGCCCCCATCAGCACCAACCTGATCCTGAGCTATCTTGCCGAGCATGTTCTCGGCCTTCCGCGCAGCTATTGATTGAAATGATGTATGACATGAAAATCGACAGCACAGCTGCCACATTAGTCAATAAAGGCCCAATGGATGAATTTTGAACTCGCCGAAGAACATCGGATGTTAAAGGATCTGGTCCGCAAATTTGTGGACTCCCAACTGGTGCCGCTCGAAGGAGAGGTTCTGGCGCGCGATACTGCAGGCAAGGGCAGTTATCTGACCAAGGATGAACAGGCCAAGGTTGATGCCGTCTCGAAAGACCTTGGTCTGTGGGGGCTGGATGCACCTGAAGAAGTCGGCGGCATGAATTTGCCGATGGTGGCGATGGTTGGGGTCGGTGAGGAATTAGGCCGGACCGCGACGCCATATACATTGCCGCCAGACTCTCCGAATTTGCGTATGATGATGGCCGCTGCGGACGAAAAACAGCGCGAACATTATCTTGCGCCTTATGTGCGTGGAGAAACCATTTCTGCCATCGGCATTTCGGAGCCTGGTGCTGGCGCTGATCCGCAATTGATGAAAACCACCGCCGTCCAAGATGGCGACGACTGGATCATTAACGGCCGCAAAATCTGGATTACCAAAGCGGATGAAGCCGATTTTACGATCTTGATGGCAGTAACTGACAAGAATGCCAATGGCCGCAATGGCATGTCGGCATTTTTGGTGGACCGCGATACGCCCGGGTTCAACGTGTTACGTAAAATCCCGATGATTGATGGCACCGCGACCTATGAAATCGCGCTTGACGATTGCCGTGTTCCGGGCTGGAAATTGCTCGGGACGCGCGGGCAGGGGTTCCTGCCCATGCAGGTGCGGCTTGGCACGCGGCGTATTGAAATGGCGTCCTGGTCGATCGGCATGGCGCAGCGCGCATTGGATATGATGATTGAATATGCGCCACAGCGCGTCACATTCGGGAAACCTTTGTCTTCACGCCAGACGGTTCAAAATTGGATCGCCGATGCCGCCACACGCATTCATGCCATGCGTTTGATGACCTATGACTGCGCGTGGAAAATCGATGAAGGTCGCGACACACGGCAGGAAATTTCGATGATCAAATCCTATTGTACCGAAGCGGCATATGACATCGTCGACCATGCGATGCAGATGTTCGGTGGCATGGGCATGACACGCGAAATGCCGCTATATTTGCTTTCAAACAAGCTGCGGACGATGCGCATTTACGATGGACCAAGCGAGATCCACAATTGGGTGGTCGCCCGTGATTTGCTTGGAACGCGTGAGTGACCGAGCTGCCCGCGAACAGGCAACGCAGCGTCGCCCGATGATTGCTATGTGATTGCTGGAAATTGAAAGATGCCACGACTTGCACCGGCATCGACATTTAAGTGTTTGGAAAAGTGGTGCCGGCTACAAGGTTCGAACTCGTGACCCCCTGATTACAAATCAGGTGCTCTACCAACTGAGCTAAGCCGGCACTGTGGCGCCCATTGCCTCAAATGATACCAAAGGTCCAGCCCTCAGTTGCAGCTATTTCGCAATTTAATGCAGCTGGCGTCCAAAATTGTGGATTTGACGCGGTTTTGCGCAGCCATGCGGCGGTAAGCAGGGCATCTGTCGCATGGTCGGTGTAGCGTTCGAGCGGTGTGTGGGGCAGAGAATCCAACGCACTGAGAGCATCGTCCAGCCCGCTTGCGTCGCGAATCTTGCTGCGGCCTTTGGCGACGCCTGCGGCGCGTGCGGCGATTGTTGTGTAGATTTCTACCACAACCGGCCCGCGTTCGGGCAACGGGTCAAACGGCCAAATGGCGACATGGTCGCGGACATGGTTTAGAAAGCGCATGCCGGCAAAGCTGGCCTTTGCGACTTGTGACGCGCCGATGGCGTCGAAGACGGTCGAGATCTTCCCGCTGCTGTTCTTGTTCAACAACTCGCATTGCCGCCAATGAAGAAAGGTGGATTTCACGCCATCGGCAGCACCGAAGTAAAAATGGCGGCGATGGTGTTTTTCAAGGAATGAGGCTGCGCCCAAATCGACATCATCGCAAATGTCGTCAACATAGGCCCAAAAAGGTTTGGCAGATGTGGGCAATGCATCGCCGGGTAAATAGGCGCCGCGCGCAATCATGGGGGGCGCAAAGCTGAAGTCGAAGCCAATCAGCAAATCATCATCTTGCGCCAGCAACCAATCGGCAACGGCCTGACGCGACCAAATGTCGGAAGGTGCAGGAACAAGGCGCGGCGCTTTATTGCCGGCTTCGCAGACGGCAAGGGCGATGCCGGGATGGCGACTGCCCTTCGCCCCGGACCAATCGGCACAGGCAAAACGCTTAAAGGGTCGCATCAGGCGTTTTGGCGGTGGGTTGCGGTCATGCCGCGTCGGGATCGGTTTTGCGGGCGCGCAGACGGTCCCAATATTGCAGCCGTTCTATGATTTTGCGTTCAAAGCCGCGTTCGACGGGTTGATATAGCTGCGTCGGCGGAACTTGGTCCGGCCAGTAATTGGCGCCGGAAAATCCGTCTGCGCTGTCATGGTCATACGCATATCCCGCGCCATAACCGATGTCTTTCATCAGCTTGGTTGGTGCGTTCAATATGTTCGCGGGCGGCATTAACGATCCTGTGTCGCGTGCCAGCTTCCACGCGGATTTTTGCGCTTTATACGCTGCGTTCGATTTTGGCGCGGTCGCAAGATAGAGGCACGCCTGAACAATGGCGACTTCCCCTTCGGGGCTGCCCAGAAATTCATAGGCATCCTTTGCCGCGAGACATTGGACGAGCGCTTGCGGGTCGGCGAGGCCGATATCTTCGCTGGCGAAACGGACGAGGCGGCGCAGGACATATAAGGGCTCTTCGCCCGCCACCAACATCCGCGCCATCCAATAGAGCGCGGCCTGCGGATCAGAGCCGCGCAAGCTTTTGTGCAGCGCGGATATAAGGTTGTAATGGCCTTCGCGGTCTTTGTCATAGACCGGCATCCGCCGCTGCAGCAACGCCGCCATCGCAGGCGGGTCGAGCTGGTTTTCGATTGTGATGGAAAACAGCGTCTCGGCTTGATTAAGCAGGAAGCGACCATCGCCGTCCGCGCTCGATATCAGCGCGGATTTGGCATCAGCCGTGACGGGCAGGGGGCGTTCCATGATATCTTCCGCGCGCGCGAGCAATGTCGCCAATGCGGCGTCATCAAGCCGGTGAAGCACCATGACTTGCGAACGCGACAGCAAAGCGGCGTTCAATTCGAATGACGGATTTTCGGTTGTGGCGCCAACGAGGGTGACCAAGCCGCTTTCGACAAAGGGGAGAAATCCGTCTTGCTGCGCGCGGTTGAAACGGTGGATTTCGTCCACGAATAACAAGGTTTGCTTGCCCGTTCGCGCCATCGTCTCGGCTTCGGCAAACGCCTTTTTGAGGTCCGCAACGCCGGAGAAGACAGCGGAGATCGGCTTATAATGCATGTTGACGGCATCGGCCAGCAAACGGGCGATGCTGGTCTTTCCAGTACCCGGCGGGCCCCAGAGGATCATGGACGACAATTTGCCCGCGGCCACCATCCGGCCAATGGCGCCCTCTGGCCCTGTCAGATGCTCCTGACCAATGACCTCGCTCAGCTGCGCAGGACGAAGCTTATCCGCCAGTGGCGCTGTTTTCGGAAGCGCTCCTGTTTGCGTGGGTTCGTCGTGGAAAAGGTCGCTCATGTGTATTGGGATCCGGTACCGGGCAGCCTGCCTAACACATGCATCCCGTCAGCGCGCGGCAATAGCACGCGCAGCACGTTGACGGATGAGGCGCAGGTACGTGTCTGCAACGGTCTGGTTTATCGCATCCCAGCTGTAGTCGAGCGATCTGCGCTCGCCTATACTGCCATGTTCGGCACGCAGGTCGGTGTTTACGCAATAGGCCTGCAATGCGTCAGCAAATTGGTTGATTGCGCCCGGCGTTATAAGGCGTCCCGACACTTTGTCTTCGACCAAACTCTGGCTACCCGTTGCTTTTGCGGCGACCACTGGCAGTCCGCAGGCCATTGATTCCAGCGTTACGTTGCCAAATGCTTCCGTGACCGACGGGTTGAAAAACACATCCATGCTCGCGACGGCCCGGCCGAGATCCGCGCCAACCTGAAATCCGGCAAATTTGGCATCTGGGATTCGCGATTCAAACCACGCACGTGCGGGGCCATCTCCTATCACCAAAACCTGATGCGGGACGTTGCGTCGTTTGAGTTGGTCAATGGTGTCCGAAAAGACATCAAGACCCTTTTCCATAACCAGACGGCCCAGAAACCCGATGACAGGGGTGTCGTCGGATATGCCCAGTCCGCGCCGCCATTCCATATCGCGGCGTCCTGGATGAAATATCTCCCTGTCGACCCCACGTGACCAGATGTCGATGTCGTAGTTCATCCGCTGTTCGCGCAGAACTTGCGCAAAGCTCTCGGACGGCGCGACCAAGGCGTCACATTTGCGATACAGGCGACGGATCCACGCTTCGACGACCGGCTCGATGAAGGACATGTTGTAATAGCGGAAATAGGTTTCAAAACGGGTGTGCACCGAACACAGGACAGGAAGATTCTGCTTTTTTGCCCATTTGACGGCCTTGCGTGAAACACGGTCAGGGCTTGCGATGTGGACAATATTTGGATTGAACGCCTCAAGATCACGTCGAACGCTGCGCGATAACGACAATGGTATGCGATATTCGGAGCGAAAGGGAATGGCCATTGAAGGCACGGACACCAGATCGCCCGTTGCTTCAAACGCGGGATTTTCCACTGTCGGCGAATAAATACGCACCGACGCGCCTTGGCTTAAAAGATATCCCACCAGCCGATTGAGCGCCTGATTAGCGCCATCGCGTACATAATTATAATTGCCGCTGAAAAGCGCAATGCGAAGGTCGCTGGTGTGCATTGATGCGCTTTTATCGGTGGTAAAGCAAAATGCCAATGGGAATGCTGCATTTGGTGGGATATGTTGTCCCGATGATTTTAACCCAAGTTGATACGCTGCTGATTGGTGGCCCTAAATCCTTCCGCGTTGACGGCACGATGAGCGCCATGGCCCGCGCGCCTGTGGACCGGCCCGTGATGCTGGGCAGACTGGGGTTCGCAGGCGATCAGGTGGCCGACCCAACCGTGCATGGCGGCGTTGATAAGGCGGTGCATTTTTATCCTGCGGAACATTATCCCAAATGGATTGCCCATTTTGCAGCGGAAGGTTTTACGAATCCGAAACTGGATTACGCTGGGGCCTTTGGCGAAAATATCAGCGCATCGGGGCTGACCGAGGACAAGCTGCGCATCGGTGACAGGTTTCGGATCGGACAGGCCTTGGTTGAGGTTGCACAGGGCCGTCAGCCATGTTGGAAGCTGGACCATCATTTTGGCGTCCATGGCCTGTCCGGGGTGGTCATCAGTTCAGGCCGCTGTGGCGGCTATTTTCGCGTTATTGAGGCAGGCGAAGTCGCACCGGGTGACCGCATAGAGCAGGTTGAGCAGGCGGGGCACGACTGGACCGTCGCCCGCACGTTCAAACTGCTGATCGGCGGCGGGCACAAGAAAGCGGACGCTCCCGCAGAATTGCAGGCGCTTTCGCAGCTTGAAACATTGGCCGAATCTTGGCGCATACGCGCCGCGAAACTCGCCGCGCAGCTTTAACGGCAGTTTATTCGTCTATTTCTTCCGGTTCGGGCGATGGTGCGAACAACCGGATGCGCGTGACGCGTTTTTCGTCCGCTTCCAATATTTCGAGTTTCCATCCGCTCGCTTCGTGAGTCAGCATTTGGCCGACATCGGGAACTTGCCCAGCAATAACAAACGCGAGCCCGCCCAGCGTGTCGACATCTTCTTCGACTTCGGACAATTTAGGGTCAATGGCCTCAGCCAGATCGTCAAGCTCAGCGCGGGCATCGGCTTCCCACATGACGGGGCTTAACTGCGCGAACATGGCTTCGGGTTCTTCGTCATGCTCATCTTCGATTTCGCCGACGATTTCTTCGACGAGGTCTTCAATCGTTACCAGACCTTCGGTGCCGGAATATTCGTCGAGAACGATAGCCAAATGCGTGCGCGTCCGGCGCATTTCGTCGAGCAACGCGAGAACACTCATATTCTGCGGGACGAAGCGGGGCTGACGGATAAAGGCTTCCAAGCTTTCGGGAGGCTGTTCACCAGATGCAAGAACGGCGAACACGTCCTTAATGTGGATCATGCCGATGATGCTATCCAACGTCTCCCGATAGACGGGCAAGCGGCTGTGCCCATGTTCGGCGAAGGCCGCGATGCAATCGGCAAAGCCAGCGCTTTCGTCAATGGCGACAATGTCGCTGCGGGGCACCATGACATCGTCAACCCGGTGCTCGCTAAAATGCAGAAGGTTGCGCAGCATAGTGCGTTCAACCGCGGTCAGGTCGCCGTCATTGTCCGATTGGTCATTATCGTCGCTATCTTCTTCGTGCTCAGCAATTGCTTCTTCAAGCTGCTCGCGCAAAGTTGGCTCGTGATCGCGGCCAAAAAACATCGTTTTCAGCCGCTGCCATATTCGTCCGTCGTTATCGTCGTCGGTTGCGGTTCTTGAACCGCTAAAACTGTCACCCTCGGGCATAATGGAAGCGTATTGGCCTCTTTTTGGTTGAATTATGCGTCATATGGATTGTGAAGCCCCATGGATGCAAGCGCTTTTACTTCTAACGCCTCCATGGCTTCGGCCTCTTCGTCGTCAACATGGTCATGGCCAAGCAAATGGAGCATGCCGTGGATCACCAAATGTGTCGCATGGTCCGCGACGGAAATGTGCTTTTCCTCCGCTTCTGCAGCGCAGGTTTCATATGCCAAGATGATGTCACCCAACATGATTTCGGGCGCGTTATAGGTCCCGTCCAGCAATGCGTCGATTTCTTCATCGTCGAGCATGGGAAAGGACAGCACGTTGGTTGGCTTGTCCTTTTCGCGCCATTCACGGTTGAGCGCATGCACCTCTGCATCGTCGGACAACTTCACGCTGACGCTCATTGGGACGACCGGGTCCGCCAATTCAGGTATCGCCGCAAAACGGACGGCGGCATCGACGGCCTTTTCAACTTCACTTTGCCCGAAATTGCTGCTGCCCCATGGCAATCCGATGTCTAATTCGACGTCAATCACGCCCGCCCTCATACGCATCGACGATCCGTCCGACCAATGGATGGCGGACGACGTCGCTGCTATTGAAGCGGATGGTTTGAATGCCGTCCACGCCTTCGAGGCGTTGAACCGCGTCATTTAGGCCCGACATCCGTTCGCCACCGGGGATATCAACTTGATGCGGGTCTCCGCAAATGACCATGCGGCTGTTCATACCGAAGCGGGTCAGGAACATCTTCATTTGCGCGGCAGTGGTGTTCTGGGCTTCGTCGAGAATGATGAAGGCATCAGCCAATGTACGGCCGCGCATGAAGGCGATAGGGGCGATTTCGATTTCACCCGACGCAATACGGCGTTCGACCTGTTCGGCGGGCAAGCAGTCGTACAAAGCATCGTAAATGGGACGCAGATAGGGATCGACCTTTTCCTTCATGTCGCCCGGCAAGAAGCCAAGCCGTTCGCCCGCCTCAACCGCTGGACGCGAGAGGATGAGGCGTTGCACGGCGCCAGTAATCAGCATCGCCACAGCCTGCGCCACCGCCAGATAGGTTTTTCCGGTCCCTGCTGGTCCAAGTGCGAAGATAATCTCGTCGCGCGCCAAGGCTTCCATATAGGGAATCTGGGTGGCGGAACGCGGCACTAAGGTTTTTTTGCGCGTGCGGATCATGATGCCGGGGGCGGCATTGTCTTCCTTGCGCAATATGCCTTCCAGCGTGGGTTCGGCGGTCATTGCGATAATCGACTGCACGGCTTCGGAATCCATTTCTTGTCCGCGTGAAATGCGCGAATAAATATCGTTGAGAACATCGCGTGTCCGGCCAATGGCACCAGCTTCACCTTCGATTTGGACGCGATTGCCGCGGGCCGAGATGTACACGCCAAGCCTGTTTTCAATTGTCACCAGGTTGCGATCAAATTCGCCAAACACCGCATTGATAAGATGTGGTTTGTCGAAGCTCATTTCTAGCCGGGACAGGTCACCGGCTTGCGCTTGGGCTTTTTTGGCCATTCAGGCGGCTGCTCTCATCGTTGGTTCACCTTTTAAGCTAAGGGGGCCAGAATCGGTAATCTGAACGCTAACAATATTGCCGATAGAAAGGTCCGGCGCAAGGACATGAACCGATTGCAGCCACGGTGATTTGCCAATCAATTGGCCATCAAATTTGCCCGGTCGTTCGAGAAGAACATCGCAGGTTTTGCCAACGGTATTTCGGTTGAAGGCGGTTTGATCGGCAACGATTTGCGCCTGCAACCGCTGGAGCCGTTCGTCCATGATTTCCATGGCTATTTGGTCAGCCATATCGGCGGCGGGCGTGCCGGGACGCGGGCTATATTTGAACGAATATGCCTGCGCATGCCCGACTTCACGCACAAGGCGCATGGTGTCTTCGAAGTCGTCTTCGGTCTCACCCGGAAAACCGACGATGAAATCACCCGAAAAGGCGATGTCAGGCCGAACGGTGCGCACACGGTCCAAAATGCGCAGATAGCTGTCGCGGCTGTGGCTGCGGTTCATCGCCTTTAAAATGCGGTCCGAGCCCGATTGTACGGGCAGGTGGAGGAATGGCATGAGCTTTTCGACATCGCCATGCGCAGCAATCAGGCCTTCGGTCATGTCGTTGGGGTGGCTCGTCATATAGCGGATGCGGCGCAGGCCGGGAATTTTGTCGAGCGCGCGGATGAGGCCATCGAGACCCTGCAACTGGCCTTTGTCGTCTTCGCCATCCCAAGCGTTAACGTTTTGCCCTAACAAAGTGATTTCTGCGGCACCAGCGTCAACGATGGCTTTTGCCTCGTCAATCAATTCGCTCCAACCACGCGAAATCTCCGCGCCGCGCGTGTAGGGCACAACGCAATAGGTGCAGAACTTGTCGCAGCCTTCCTGAACCGTTAAAAACGCAGACGGCGCTTGCTTGCGGCGTGCAGGCAATTTGCCGAACTTATCTAGGCCGGGCAGGTCCAGGTCGACCACGCGTTCACCACGTCCGACCGCCGCCACCATCTCAGGCAAATTATGATAGGCTTGCGGGCCGACAACGATGTCCACTTCGGGCGCTCTGCGGCTAATCTCGCCGCCTTCGGCCTGCGCAACGCATCCGGCCACGGCAATGACCGGGCTGCTGCCGTCCTTGCGACGCAGACGGCCGATTTCAGAATAGACCTTCTCTGCGGCCTTTTCGCGAATGTGGCAGGTGTTGAGCACGACGAGATCGGCATGTGCCTTTTCATCGGCGGGCGTCATGCCTTGGCTTTCGAACATTTCGGCCATGCGCTCGCCATCATAGACGTTCATCTGGCAGCCGTAATTTTTGATCGAATAGGTTTTGGGAGAATCCGTGCTCATAGCGCGCGTCTATACATAGCGCCGTGCGCTGCCGCCACCCTCCATCGCTGCACCTATGCGCGCACGCACTTCAGCGGAAATCGCTTTGCGGTCGGGGTAATGCAGGGGATCAAATGGTTCCAGAAAATGCAGCGTTGCCGTAATTGGTTTCAGATAGGACAAAAGCCGCCAGAAATTTTCGGTGACTTTTTCATCGCCGACCCACGCCACACGCGGGGTATGGTGCCCGTAGCTTAGAAATACCGGCTGAACGAGCATGCCGGATGGCGGCGGAACGAGTGCCGCGAACAAAGATGGTTTGAAAGGCAAAAGGCCCGAACCGTCATGGGTCGTGCCTTCGGGGAATATCGTGACCGGTTGATCGCCGGTCATTGCCGCGCGGAGATCTTCCACCTGATTTCCGACACTGGCGCGGTTTTCGCGGCTGACAAAGATTGTGTTGTTGATCTTGCAAAGCCACCCAATCAATGGCCAGCCCTCAATCCCGTCATTGGCGACAAAGGTGCAACCGGTGACGCCCGACATCACGGGGATGTCTATCCAGCTGTGATGGTTGGCGGCGTAAAACACATTCGCGCGCACCCGCTGTCCCGTTGTGGCGGTTGCAATACCGCTGGTCCAGCTGATCGACAGAAGGAACAGGCGCGGCCACGGCGACGGCCGATTGAGAAGCCGCCAGAGATTGTGGAGGAGCAAGCTAGTTACCAAGCTGGCGGCCATCAGCAGCACCCGGGCTGCAAACAAAAACTGGCCAGCTAAAAATGCAGCAGGGTTGCGGCGATTAATCTTTGCGGTCGATGGCGACGCCATAGAGTTCCATACGATGGTCAACGAGACGGTAGCCGAGGCGCTCTGCAATGATTTTTTGCAGTGCTTCCAGTTCGGGGTCGACGAATTCAACGACTTTGCCGGTTTCGACGTCGATGAGGTGATCATGATGTGCCTCGGGCGATGCTTCATAGCGCGCGCGCCCGTCACCAAAATCGTGGCGGTCCAATATGCCCGCTTCTTCGAACAAGCGGACAGTCCGATATACGGTGGCGATTGAAATCTTGGGATCGATGGCGGACGAACGGCGATAGAGTTCTTCCACATCAGGATGGTCCGTCGCATCCGAAATGACGCGCGCGATGACGCGGCGTTGGTCGGTAATGCGCAGGCCACGTTCGTTACACAGCGCTTCAATGTCGATTTTGATATCCATCGCGATGCACATTTACTGCCGCGCCACGATTCGTCAAAGAAAAAGGCCGGAGAATGCTCCGGCCTTATTTTCCAGTGAAGCGTTGCGCGCCTTACTTGATTTTTTTCTTCCGGCCGGAACCCGGTGCGCGACCAAGGCCGATTGCCTTTGCGAGTTCACGACGTTGTTCTGCGTAAGCAGGTGCAACCATCGGATAATCGGCGGGCAGACCCCATTTCGCGCGATAGTCATCCGGTGTCATGCCGTAATGGGTCATCAGGTGGCGCTTCAACATTTTCAGCTTCTTACCGTCGTCCAAGCAGACGATATAATCGCGTTTTACCGAATTGCGGATTGGAACAGCCGGTTCCAAAACTATTTCGGGCGCAGCAGCCGTTGCGGAAAGACCGGCGAGTGCCGCGTGCACATTTCCGATTAAAGTTGATACGTCCGATACCGCGACACTGTTGTTGCTGACATGGGCAGCGACAATATCGGCGGTCAGAGTGATTAACAATTCAGCGGTATCGTTACTTTCTTGAGACATATTTTGAACCTTTGGACCCATTTTTATAGTTTGTTTATATTTTGCGACTTGTCTGATGCATATAGGCTTGAAATGAAGTCGTCAAGAAAAGCGGCTAGTTTTCAAATATTAAAGATCAATGAACATCGTAATCGCATCTGGGCTTATTCCTTCAGTGCTTTTGTAATAATTTTTGCGCCGTCCGCTGGGTGCAAAGCCAGCTTTCAAGTAGAAAAAAGATGCCGGGTTACCGTCGCGAACTTCAAGAAATAATTTCTCCCGGCCGGCGATTTGGCCTCTATTTATCACGTCGCTGAGAAGATTTTGGCCAATCTGTTGGCGCTGGTAATGTCGTGCAACGCCAATCATCAGCAATTCTTCATGTTCAAAAACCCAGCGCGTAATGGCGAAACCGCACACAACATCACCATCTTTGGCAAGTAACAATTGGCAGTCCGGCAGTACTAAAGTGGACAGACATTGCGCCGCCGTCCATGCTTCGCCAAATCGGGGGTCGAACGCGTCGGACATAATGGGCATGATGGACGCAATGTCTTTTGCATCGCCTTCGACGACGCGGATCATGCCCGGACTGCGGCCGGTTTTGCGTCTGGCGCCCTTCCATACACAGGAACGGGTGGAAGGGCATGGTCGTCGGGTAGATGTGCCCATGCGCGGGCGTCGGGCAGAATGTCGGTCCAAACGCGATCTGCGCGTTGCGGGTCAATGTCGCCGGCAACATGGTCGGCGACGGCAACAGTCGGCAATAGTTCAAGCAAAACCGACCGCGCTGGTGCTATCGAATGCCCGGCGTCATTAAAAGCTTCGAAGAAATACTCACCATGGCCGCCGGTCATGATGACATCGACAGCGGCGTGTGATGCGCTTTGTGCACGCGCCATCGCGGCGACCAAGGATAGGCAGCCATAGCCATGGACCGGTATGTGCCACGCCAATCCCAATGCTTTGGCGGCGGCGACGCCCACACGGATGCCTGTGAAGCTGCCGGGGCCAACATCCACCATGATCTGGTCGGCTTTGCCGTTATCCGGCAACGCGGCGATGAGCGGAAGCAAGCGTTCAGCATGTCCGCGGCCAATGACCTCATGTTGGGCAGCCAGCAACTGCTTCCCATCGAACAACGCAACTGAGCACGCCCGTGTGGCGGTATCGATGACCAGTGTGCGCATGACCCTAAGTTAGGCGACCTGATTGAAGCGGTTAAATTCAGGGCGCGGGCTGCGGGCATAAATGCTCGCTGTGTCGCCATAGCCAAGCGTACAGATGAAATTCGACTGGACGTTAGTTCCGGCAAAAAATGCCTTGTCGACCGCGGCATTGTCAAAACCTGACATTGGGCCGGTATCCAATCCCAATGCACGCGCGGCCAGCATCAGATAGGCGCCTTGCAAGCTGCTGTTCCGAAACGCCGTCTTTTCAATGGCCAAGTCGTTGCCGGCAAACCAGCTGCGGGCATCGGCATGGGGAAACAATTCGGGAAGCTGTTCGTAAAATTCGAGGTCCATTCCGATGATCGCCGTGACAGGCGCTTGCAGAATTTTGTCGCCATTCGACGGCATCGTGCATGCCGCCAGCTTTTGTTTGGCTTCGGTGGATGTGCACCAAATGATGCGCGCAGGAAGGCAGTTCGCAGATGTCGGGCCAAATTTCATCAGATCCCAAATGCCCTCAAGCTGCGCCTGCGACACAGGCGTATCGAGATAGCCATTGTAGCTGCGGGCTTCGCGGAACAGCTGATCAAGCGCGGTGTCGGTTAAAGCTTCGGACATAAGATTTCTTTCAGGCGGAGAGTTTAGGCGGCACGCACTTCGATGACTTCGGGCACATAATGCTTCAGCAATTGTTCAATGCCGTTCTTCAGCGTTGCCGAAGAAGACGGGCAACCGGCGCATGCGCCTTGCATTTGCAAAAAGACGATGCCCTTTTGAAAGCCACGATAGACGATGTCTCCGCCGTCATTGGCAACGGCAGGGCGGATCCGCGTTTCGATCAATTCCTTGATCTGGACAATGATGTCGGCATCTTCAGGATCGTCGAGCGGATAGTCTGCATCTGCCGACGGAACAGCAAATCCGGCGGCGGCTGGTTTGAACAGCGGCATGTTCGCACTGAAATGGTCTAGCAATATCGCGAGCACGTCGGGTTTTAGGCTGGACCATTCTGAACCGGGGGCCGCAGTGACCGAAATAAATTCGCGTCCAAAAAATACCCCGGTGACATCACCAAGTCCGAAAAGTGCCTCCGCCAATGGGGAGGCTTCAGCCTCTTCGGGGGCGGCGAAATCGCG
>JAIXYC010000154.1 GCA_027490455.1 Sphingomonadales bacterium | reverse complement strand
CCATGCCTGTATCCGCCATTGCGTAGAGGACAGCGCCATGCACAACACCGTGCGGATTTAAATGCCGATCATCGACCGACAGCACAAATGTGCTGCTGCCGCCGCCTTTCTGATCCAATGTTAAACCGATGAGATCCGCAAATGGATGATCCATGCTCTATCTCACCCTAGTCTTAACGAACCCGTGGTCCGCCAAATGGCATGGGCGGTGGAGGACGGCGGACGCCGCGTGGCAACTGCGCCTGATAGGCACGGCCACAATGTTCGACGCAGTAAGGAAAACCGGGGTTTACCGGGACACCGCAGAAATGGAAATCGGCTTCACCGGGGTGACCCAAGGGCCAACGGCAAATGCGCTCGTTCAAATCGAGCAATGATGTTTTGTCGGCCATTTCGGGGCTTGGCTTTGCGGGCACAAGGCGGCGTGGCGGGGCTGGTGGAATCGGGGCTTGCTGATCGCCGGGTCCCTGACGCATGAAACCGCCAGGTCCGATCGAAACAATACGTGGCATCGACGATGCGCGCTGGACAGGTGCCTCGGCGGCGTCGTCATCTGCGACTACTGGCGCGATAGGCTCAGCAACCGGTGCAGCGGCGCGAGCGCGCACAGGTGCGGCGGGTGCCGGTGCCTTTACAGGCGCTGCAGCCGCTGGCTTTTTCGGCGCGGCTTTTTTGTCGGTGTCGTTGGCCTTCACAGGTGACGGGCGCGATTTTAGTCCCAAGCGATGGGCCTTGCCGATCACGGCATTGCGGCTAACACCGCCAAGCTCTTCGGCAATCTGGCTTGCGGTCAGGCCTTTATCCCAAAGCGCTTTTAACTGATCAATCCGCTGGTCGGTCCAGGACATATAAACTTTCCCAATATCTAATGTGTTATACCGCAGTCGCGGCGCATTTGCGCCTTGCGGTTAAGCCTGCAAGCCGATAGTCGATTGCGCGATGACTATCCACCATAAAAGCGATAATGGCCCAGATAGGGACGCGAACCCCGTTGTGCAACTGCCCGACGGCGAACGGCACATCCGCAACGTAAACTGGATTGGGCTGCAAACCCTATATATGAAAGAAGTGCGCCGCTTCTTTAAGGTGCAGATGCAAACGGTATGGGCTCCGGCCATTACGACATTGCTGTATCTGATTATTTTCACCGTGGCTTTGGGAAGCGTGAAGCCACAGGTTCTGGGCGTTCCTTTTGCAGATTTCATCGCGCCTGGCCTTATCATCATGGGTATGATGCAAAACGCCTTTGCCAATTCCAGCTTCTCTTTGCTGGTCGGTAAAATGCAGGGCACGATTGTCGATTATCTGATGCCACCTTTGTCGAATGCCGAGGTTTTGGCCGCGCTGACATTTGCTGCGGTGACCCGCGCGTTTCTGGTGGGCGGCACCATCTGGCTTGCAATGGCAATATGGCCCGGCGTCAATGTCACCCCAGCGCATATGTGGGCGATATTGTGGTTTGGCCTGATGGGTTCGATGATGCTGGCGCTCATTGGCGTTATGACATCGATTTGGGCGGAGAAATTCGACCATGCGGCCGTGGTTAGCAACTTCGTTGTTGCCCCTGCGGCGTTGCTGTCGGGTACATTTTACTCGGTTGATAAGCTGGCCCCGACTTTTCAGGCGATCAGCCACGCCAACCCGTTCTTCTACGCAATTTCGGGTTTCCGCTATGGCTTTATCGGTGCCGCAGACAGTCCGGTGGTTTTTGGCGCGATTGCGCTACTTGCGCTGAACATAGTGCTTGCGACCGTCTGCTACTTGCTGCTGCGGTCGGGTTGGAAATTGCGCTCTTAGGTGCGTTAATATTTAACGCGCCGGTGTCCATGTCTGGGCCTGACAAAATGGCCCAATACATCCCTTGACGACAAGATTGCCCGATTTGCCTTTATAGACAATCGACCGATAGGTTTTGCCCGATTTGGGATCGTAAATCTGGCCTTTCCATTCATCGCCCGCCGCTTTGAAACCCGTCAGAACATTCATGCCCAAAATCGTCCGGTTGCGCAGCGCCTTGTCCGGATTGTTGATGTCCTTCGCGCCGGGACCGGCTGGCGGGCTCACGAGGAATTTGGACAGCTTGCCGCATATATTTTCGCCGCAGGGATAGACTTCCACGACGCCGTCCTTGCTTTGCGTGATCCATCGGCCCGTAATGGGCGAAGCGGCCTGCGCCGATAAGGGCAGCATCAATAATCCAGCGGCGGTTATCCATTTTTTCACGTCGGTCATCCTCAGTCCTTTTTATCTGCGCCAGACATATGCAAGGGCGGGCCGTTCTGCAATGCTTTTGCCTTTTACGGGCGCCATGCTAATTGTGACGTCATGAATGCGATCACCCTGTTCGACTATTGGCGTTCCTCGGCAAGTTACCGGGTGCGCATCGTCCTCAATCTGAAAAATGTGCCGTACACACGCGTGCCGACAAGCCTGTTGGACAATGCACAAAAGGCACCGGCCTATGTCGCGCGCAATCCGCAAGGTTTTGTCCCCATGCTGTCGATTGATGGCCATGACATCACGCAAAGCCTCGCGATTATCGATTATCTCGATGCCAAATATCCAGAACCGGCGATGCTGTCGTCCAACGCTGCGGATCGGGCCAAAACATTGGCGCAGGCGCTGATTATCGCGGCGGATATTCATCCGATCGATAATTTGCGCGTGCTGCGTTATTTGAAGGACGAATTGGGGCAATCGCAGGAAGCCGTTGATACATGGTACCGGCACTGGATCATCGAAGGGTTCACGGCGCTTGAGAATATGGCGCCGGGCGATGGATTATTTGGCGGCGACGTGCCGAACCTTGCCGATGTCTGCCTTGTCCCGCAAATGGCCAACGCAAGGCGGGTGGACACCCCATTGGACCAGTTCCCCAAATTGCTCCGGATTGATGCGGCGCTGACGGCGTTGCCTGCGTTCATCGCCGCCCATCCGGATCAGGTGAAACCCGACTGACGCACATGCGGTCCAAGCCATAACAGAGTGAATTTCATGCCACAAAAGACCCTAAAGCTCAGCGCTTTCCTACCCTATCAATTGTCGATTACCTCAAACGCGGTCAGCGACCTGATCGCGCGCGCCTATCGCGGCAAATTTGCGCTGAAGGTGCCCGAATGGCGGGTGATGGCGCTTTTGGGGGAGACAGAGGTCGCAACGCAGCGCGAATTGGTGGCGGCAACCGCGATGGACAAGGTGACGGTCAACCGCGCGTGCAAAACGCTGGAGGAACGCGCGCTCATTAGCCGCGTGCCCAATAGCAGCGATGGGCGTTCGCACCATTTGGCCCTGACGGTCGCGGGCCGCAGCCTCTATGACCAAATCGTGCCGGAGGCTTTGCAGTTGGAGGCGGAGCTGGAGAAGATATTGGGTAGCGGTGAGGCGAAGCAGTTGGAGAGCATGCTGGCGCAGTTGCGCGCGCGGGTCATCGAGCTGGGTTAGTTTCGCTCGCACGCTCATAATCGGTGGCGATTGCGGGCCGGCCCATTTTCGGGGTTTCGGTCTTGGGCATTTTGGTTTCAAGCGCATCAAGCCAGACATGCGCATTCTCACCGACAAAGACCTGCGGCCGGGAT
>JAIXYC010000117.1 GCA_027490455.1 Sphingomonadales bacterium | reverse complement strand
TTCCCAATCGGAAACCGTCGGTTTTTCGCCCGGCAGTACCGAAAGTTCGCCCTTCAAAAAGTCGCGGAAATCCAGCCCCGATGCGTCGATATATTTGCCGTCGCGGTACACGAAATACATCGGCACCTTCAGCATATAGTCGACATATTGTTCATATCCGAAGTTCTCATCGAATACGAACGGCAGCATGCCCGTGCGCTGCGGATCGGTGTCGGACCAGATGTGGCTGCGATAAGAAAGGAAGCCATTTGGCTTGCCTTCCAAGAAGGGCGAGTTTGCGAACAACGCGGTCGCCAGCGGCTGAAGCGCGAGCGAGGTGCGGAACTTGTGCGCCATGTCGGCTTCGCTTGAATAATCAAGATTGACCTGAATTGTGCAGGTGCGCAGCATCATGTCGAGGCCCATGCTACCAACACGCGGCATATGGCGCAGCATGATGTCATAACGGCCCTTGGGCATGATTGGCAATTCCGCCCGCGTCTTGTCGGGCCAAAGCCCAAGGCCCAAGAAGCTTGTGTTGGTCTTGTCACCAATGGCTTTCACTTGCTTCAAATGGCGCCCGGTTTCCGCGCATGTCTGATGCAGGTTTTCAAGCGGGGCACCGGATAGTTCCAGCTGACCTGCGGGTTCAAGGCTGACGGCGCCATCGGTGCCGCTCATCGCAATTACTTTGCCGTTTTCGTATACGGGTTCCCAGCCAAACTCGGTCATGGCCATCAACAAATCACGAATGCCGCCTGGTTCGTCATAGGACGGCGCATGATGATCCGTGCGGTTATAGACGAATTTTTCATGTTCGGTGCCAATGCGCCAGCGGTCCTTAGGCTTTTCGCCCTTGGCAATCGCGGCGATGAGTTGATCGCGGGTTTCAATGACGGGATCTTCGCGGTCCGAAACAGTTTTTGTGCTCATGCGCGCGGTTTAGAAATGTAGCGTCTATATTGCCAGAAAATTCCGTCAGCACGGTTACGGGGCGTCGGCAAAGGCGCAAAGCGGTGCGCGTGCAGCATCACAGGGGACTAAGCCGTCCAATCGCCATTTTGGGACATCCACACAGAAATCGCTGCAACTGCGGCGGTATCGGCGCGCAGGATGCGCGGGCCCAATGACACTGGCCGCGCACAAGGGTGCGCGCGAATTGCGGCATTTTCACTATCGGTAAATCCGCCCTCTGGTCCAATCAGGACAGCGCCGGGGCCGGGACGGATCGCGTCCGAAAAAGGCTCGCCACCGCGTTCATCGCAGAAATATAGTGTTCGGTCTGCTGGCCATTTCGCAAGCAGCGCGTCGATGCGCGCAAGCGGATCAATCACGGGTAAGGCGGTCCGTTCGCATTGTTCTGCCGCCTCAATCATATGCGCGCGCAGGCGGTCGTCCTTCAGCTTGTCGACAACACAGCGCGCCGTCAGCACAGGCACAAATCGGGCAACGCCAAGCTCGCAGGCTTTTTCGGCAATCCAGTCAAACCGGTCCTTTTTAATGAGCGCCTGACAAATCCACAGATCAGGAGTGAATTCGCGGTCGCGCAATTTGGCGTCTACGGTCAGAACAAGGTCGCGTTTGTGCGTCTCAGTGACGGTCGCCAGATATTCGCCCGAAACATCATCGAACAATTTGACGGGCGCGCCCTCTTTCAAACGCATCACGCCGATCAGATAATGGGCGCTGTTACCGCTGATGTTTAAAGTCGCGCCTTCGGCCAACGGCTGTTCGACAAACAGCCGCGGCGTTGATTTTGGGGGCCAGGCGGGTGTTGCGGGCATAGCACGTGCATAAACACAAAACGCCACGCCGTCATCTGCCAACTTCCAGATGACGAACGGGATAAATTTTGGCAGGGCATTGCTATGACCACACAACTTGTGCCCGACAGCGAATATACCGGCATTATGAAATTGCTTCCGGCAAAGCTGCGGGGCTTTGCGTTGCTGGCACGTTTTGACCGGCCGATCGGCTGGTGGCTGTTATTCTGGCCATGTGTGTTTGGCTTGGCGCTATCGGGCGGGCTGATTGCGCGTTGGGATTTGGCGCTGTGGATGTTGCTTGGGGCAATTGCGATGCGCGGTGCGGGATGTGTCTATAATGATATCATTGATCGTGACTTGGATGCGCAGGTTGCCCGGACGGCCAATCGCCCGCTGGCCAGCGGGTTGATTTTACGCAAGGCGGCATGGGCGTGGCTGTTGATGCTGGCGTTGGTGGGTTTGATTGTGCTGTTGCAACTGAACCTGAATGCACAGCTTTTAGCTTTGGGAAGCCTCCTGCTGGTCGCGGCATATCCATTTATGAAACGCATCACATGGTGGCCCCAGCTTTGGCTTGGGCTGGTGTTCAGCTGGGGCGCTTTGGTCGGTTGGGTCGCGATTGCGGGGCAGGCAGATGTCGCGATGTTCTGGCTATATGCCGGCACGATATTCTGGGTTGTGGGCTATGACACCATCTACGCCATGCAGGACCGCGAAGATGACGCGCTGGTGGGGATTAAGTCGAGCGCCTTGCGCTTGGGCGGCAGCGTGCGGGCAGGGGTGGCGACATTCTATCTCCTTGCGCTTTCCGGCTGGGGCATGGCGATATGGAGCGTTCGGCCGGAACAGCAGGCATTGATTGCCCTTGTTCCCGTTGTTGTTCATCTGGTCATGCAAGTGGCTTCATTACAGGCCGATGGCAGCAATGCCCTTGGCCATTTCAGATCGAACCGCATGGCGGGTTTACTCGCGGCGCTGGCATTTTTGGTCGTTGGTGCGGCCGGACAATATTAGGGGAGAAGAATATGGAACATCGTCGCATTGGCAAAAGTGCCGTTTACGTCTCAGACATCTGCATGGGGACGATGACATTCGGGTCGCAAACCGATGAAGCGCAGGCGCACCGCATACTCGACCGCTGTTTGGACGCTGGCATCAACTTCTTCGACACCGCCGAAGGCTATCCGGTGCCGCCGGACATCAAATGGGTCGGCCGGACAGAGGACATTGTTGGCCGCTGGATGAAGGGTAAAAACCGCGACGCCATCATCATGGCAACGAAGGTTTCGGGCCCAAGCCACACATGGTTCAAATCGCCAAAGCGCGGCGGGATGACCGCGCTTGATCGTCACAACATCGTTACGGCGGTTGAGGAAAGCCTGCGCCGTCTGCAGACCGATTATATCGATTTGTACCAGACGCATTGGCCAGACCATGGCACCGGCTATGATGAAACGATGGAAGCCCTCGACGATCTGGTCCGCGCCGGAAAGGTGCGCGTTTTGGGTTGTTCGAACGAAACAAGCTACGGCCTCATGAAGTCGCTTGCGACATCGGAGCGTCTTGGCATGGCACGCTATCACAGCATTCAGAACAACTTTTCCATCAATAACCGCCGGTTCGAAGATGAACTGAAGCAAGTCTGCCGTCAGGAAGGCGTTTCGCTGCTCCCTTATTCGCCATTGGGTGGCGGCGTCTTGTCGGGCAAATATCTGGACGGCGCGCGCCCCGAAGGCGCACGTTTCTCCCGCTATCTGGAAATGGCGGGCGCACGTCAGGCCGAAATGGCGCAGCGCTTTGCCGGACCACGGGCGCTGGAAAGCACGATGCGGATCGTGGAGATTGCCAAGGAAGCGGGCATGTCGCCGGTGACGCTGGCTACGGCTTGGTCAAAGCAGCATGACTTTGTCGCATCGACGATTGTGGGCGTCAGCACGGAAGACCAACTGGACGATATTTTCGCGGCGATTGACCTAAAACTCAGCGACGACGTGATGACCGCCATTCACAAGGTGACGAAAGAAATTTTGTACCCAATGGGGTGAGGTCAAACCCGTCTTGCCATTATTTGCAAACACTTTTTCTTGAAGACCTAGTTCGCCGCCCTGAACGTGTTCGTTATTCTGAACGTGTTCGTCATCCTGAAACAAGTTCAGGATGACGAGTGAGAGGGGTGTTTAGGACAGCGAAGTGGGCGTTTGTTTGGGGATGACGCATGTGTCACCGTAATTCCCAATCCTAATTCTGAATTATTCTTCTAACAGATCAGCGATAGACATTGGACCAAGTCGTTTTCTTGCCTCGATTGCTTCGATATTAACTTCAGGGTTTTCTTCGACTGCTCTGCCAAACCAATAGCGCGCCACGTCAAGATCGTCGAGATTTTCATAGCACTGAGCTAAGCGAATGCCAAGATAGCCCGCGTCAAGCGATGGGTCTCCATCTGCCATGAACAAGTAAATTCGAATGGCATCTTTTGTTCTACCATCTTTGATTAGCATGGATGCTAACACTTCGAGTCTGTTAAAATCATACATATTGTCGCTCATGGTTTTATCGGAACATGAATATTTGGATCGATGCTGCCTGGAGCATTCTCTAGGAATTACGGTGACCGGCACCACTGCTTGCGAGACGACTTCGTAATTTACGGGCTTTTTCATTTATCGGCGCTTCCGCAATTCCTGTATAATCAGCGCAAAGCAGAGAGGTAGTCCAATACCCGAAATAACAAGAGCGCCCATTAAAATAGTTATCAATGGAGGATGTAACGAAATTTTATCTGAAAAAAAGCTTATAGAACAGAGGCATATGATCAAAACTGTCAAAAATGCCACAGCTGCTATTCTAAGTTTTTTCATCGAATTACCGTGACAGTGCACTTAATTTTCCCCCCGCCGCGCCATCATGCCGCCGTCCTCGCTTGAACAAAGCGGAATGCCCGTTCCAATCGGGTGTCTGGTTGATTTCCAGCAATGTCCTGCATAACCACCCGACGCCCCCATTCCTTACAAGTCCACGACGGCATGTTTTCTTCGCAGTGCGCGTTATCGTGGTTTAGCCGGACGTAAAATTAAAGATGAAGGCGTTAATACTGCTTTAAAAATGCCCCGTTCGATGCGGTTCAGGGCGACCAGTCGGGCTGGCCATTCTTCGTGCCTTTGTGCCTTTGTGCCTTTGTGCGAGATACATTGGCGCAGCGTTTGGCTTTGGCGGGGCGGCGTGCTCCTGCGCTGTGCTAGGGCCCACCCCTAGCCCCTCCCGCCTGCGGGAGGGGAATTTGGGGACTGATCCCTCCACTCGCCTGCGGGAGGGGAAACTTGGTATGGCTTCGCTGTTGCAAGGCCCCTCCGTCAGCCGTTCCGGCTGCCACCTCCCCATCGTAAATCGATGGGGAGGACGCGTGGCTTCCCCTAACCCACAATCTCCGCCTGCGCGTAGCCCAAAGCTTCGCCCAGTGCCTGCAACCGGCGTTGGACGCTGTTGGACTGTAATCGCACGGCGGAGCCGGTTAGGTGCAGGCATAACGTCGCGCCGTCGCCGTCAATTCGGCTGTCGGTCAGCGCGCCGCCGGTGCCGCCATCCAGCCGGTGGGCGAGACGGATTGCAAGGCCCCAGATCACCGCTTGGGCGAGCGCGCCGGGTGTCGCCAAGGCCGTGAGCATTTCGGGCAAGGTCCGCTTTCCGGCATGCACCGTCCACAAAGCGGCGGCTATCACCGCGCGGTCGCTTGCGTTCACGCCGGGCCAGCTGCCGTCCAGTGCGAGATCGAGCGCATGGTCGGCGCGATATTCGGGGTTTACGTTCCACACGCTGTCGGACAGCAAACAGGCCGCCCGGCACAGCCGCGCATCATTGGGGCTTTGCCCGGCGAACACCGGCGCAATCCATTGCGCCAACGCGTCACCATGAAAGGGAAAGCGGCCCAGCCGTTCGCCTTCAAAACGTGCGGCGGCGATCAGCGGGTCGGCTTGGCGCTCGGCTTGGGTCAGCTGTTCAAACAACAATCCCTCGCGCAGGCCATAGATACTGGTGACAAGCTTGCTTGGTTTCAGCAGGCCCGATATGCCAGCGAGCAACGCATTGGCCCCCGGCAGCGCAGAAATGCGGCCTGCGGCAACGACATTGGAACGGGTTAACGCGTCTTTGTCGTTCACCAGCGGCGTCATCATTTCGGGTGCGTCGGCGGGCATTTCATAATTGGACAGGATGGTGAGCGGATATGCGGTGTGGTGCATGTGCAGCCGCGCCAATGTCCGCCACGATCCACCGATCATATAAAATGGCAGGCCGGTTTCGATGGGAAAATTCCCTTTGCCTATCGCGTTGGCAATATCATTGCGCAGCATCTGGCTAATCTGCTTGGTCGTTTTGCCCTGCAATATGTCATGCCGCAATGTGCCCAGCGGCAAGGAGATGCGCGTGCCCAGTTTTCCGTCGGATATGCGAATAAGCTCAAGGCTGCCGCCGCCAAGATCGCCGACATAGCCATTGGCATGTGGGTTGTCGCTTAATATGCCGAGCCCGGCGGCGGTTGCCTCAGCATCGCCATCCAGCACATCGACGTGAATGCCGAGCGCGGCTGCCTTTTCCACCAACTCATGGCCATTTTTGGCTTCGCGTGTTGCTGCGGTGGCGACCACGCGCATAGTGTCGACCTGCATCGCCCTTGCCAGCGTTTCAAAGCGCGCCAAGGCGGCCAACGCCTTTTTCATCGTGGCTTTATCGATGACGCCATCGCCCGCGAGACACGCGCCAAGCTTTACGCGGCTTTTTTCATTGTAAATCGGCAATGGCGCACGCGGCAGGCCAGCGTAAACGACCAGTCGTACTGTGTTGGAGCCAATATCAATGACGGCCTGACGCACCGCCTTCATCTTTGTCGGATGAGGCGCAGCGTTGGAACCTTCTTGTCATCTGCAAGCGCGCCCCCGCGTCCTGATAATGACGCGTTGGTCATGAAATAATGGTGCAAATTGAAAGGCATGGTTCCTGCTCTGACTCGCTCATATCGGCCGTCTGACCGCAGCATCCAGCTTTGCTGGTTGTCGAGCAGGTTTGCAACCATAACCTGATCCAGAATCTGGTCATGCACCGTCGGGTTTTCGATCGGCAGCATATATTCGACACGGCGGTCGAAATTGCGCGACATCCAGTCCGCCGACGAGATGAACACCTTTGCATCGGGATTGGGAAGGTCCGCGCCATTGCCCATCGCCCAAATACGGCTGTGTTCGAGGAAACGTCCAACGACGGACTTTACGCGGATACGCGAAGACATGCCCTTCACCCCGGGACGCAGGCAGCAAATGCCGCGCACGATCAGGTCAATCTCGACACCCGCTTCGCTCGCTTCGTACAATTTGTCGATAACGGCCTTGTCGACCAACGAGTTCACCTTTGCCCATACAGCGCCCGACCGCCCCGCAGCAACATGTGCGATTTCATCATCGATCAACGACATGATTTTTTCGCGCAGGCCAAGCGGGCTCATCGTCAAAAGCTTGAGTTCGGTCGGCGGGATATAGCCGGTGATGTAATTGAAAATCTGCCCCGCATCATGCCCGACGCGCGGGTCCGCGGTGAAGAAGCTGATGTCGGTATATACCTTCGCCGTGATGGGGTGGTAATTGCCTGTGCCCAAATGGCAATAGGTGCGGAAACCATCCGCCTCGCGTCGCACGACCAGCGAAATTTTGGCGTGGGTTTTCATGTCGACAAAGCCGTAGACGACCTGAACGCCTGAATTTTCGAGCTGCGAAGCCCAGTGCAAATTCTGCTCTTCGTCAAATCGCGCCTTCAGCTCGACGATGGCGGTGACGGATTTGCCCGCATCGGCAGCTTCACACAAAGCGCGAATGACCGCGGACTGCTTCCCTGCGCGGTATAATGTCTGTTTGATCGCAACGACATCCGGATCAACCGCCGCTTGCTGCAAAAAGGCGAGCACCGCGTCAAAGCTTTCATAAGGGTGATGGACGACGATGTCTTTTTGGCGGATCGCCGCAAAGCAGTCACCATCATGTTCCAAAATACGTTCGGGAAAGCGCGGCGAATAAGGCGGGAATTTCAATGTTGGCCGATCTTCGTCCACCAATTGCCCAAGGTCACCAATGCCCAAAAAGCCCACGGTTTCGACGACGATGGATGCGCCAGCGCCAAGTTCTGACCGGATTAAGGTCGCCAATTCGTTGGGCAGTCCTTTTTCCAGCTTCAGCCGGATAATCCGGCCACGACGGCGGCGTTTGATGGCGCTGCGGAAATAGCGGACAAGATCTTCGGCCTCTTCCTCCACCTCAATGTCGCTGTCACGGATAATGCGGAAGGCACCCGCTGCGACCAGCAGATAGTCCGGAAACATCTGCCCGACAAAATGCTTAATCAACGCCTCAATCGTCACAAAGCGCGTGCCGGGGCCCGGCAACCGGATGAAACGCGCCAGCGATTGCGGGATCATCACCAACTGGCGCACGACTTCGCCATCATTTTTCCGGCGCATGTCGAAAATCAGGCTGAGGCCCTGATTGGGGATGAACGGAAACGGGTGGGCGGGATCAAGCGCTTGCGGCGTTAGAACCGGAAGAATCTGTTCCTGAAAATATGTGCCGACCGCAGCTTGCAGATTTTTGCCAAGGGCGGACGGTTGAACAATCTTAATGCCCTCTGCCGATAACTCGCGCATCAATTTGCGCCACAGCTTTTGCTGCTGGATCATGAGGCGGTCAGCCGCGGCAACCGTTGCGGTCAATTGCTCAGACGGGGTGCGACCGTCGATCGACAGTTCTTCAATTTTCCGCTGTTGCTGGCCACGCAAGCCAGCCACGCGGACCATGAAAAATTCGTCAAGGTTTGTGCCGGAAATCGACAAAAAGCGCAACCGTTCAAGCAGCGGGTGCGCCGGATTCGACGCCTCTTCCAGCACGCGTTCGTTGAATTTCAGCCAGGATAATTCGCGGTTAAAATAGCGCGCATCAGCAGGCGTTCTCATGGGCTTTACTTGGCTTGAACCGGGCGCGGGCTTCACGAAAAACTATCCTTTTTAAATATCTATCGCGGCGAATTGCCATGAAAACATGACATATTTACGGCACTGATTTCCGCGGTTGCACATGCTGTAACAGCATTGTCTCCAAATTGTCATCGTCCATATGCCGACGAGTCACAACCCCTGCCTAATGCGCGATATATTGTTTGAAGCTTATTGAGGGGCAATTATATGCAAAGTCGGTTCACGAATTCGCGCGCTTTCGTTCGTAGCGCCATGCTCTGCAGCGCTGCGGTGCTGGCAATTTCCCCAGTTGCAGCCATGGCGCAGGCCGCGCCAACGGCAGACGCAGCAGATGGTGATGCGATCGTCGTCACAGGCTCCAGGCCAATTGCAGAATCAGAAGCTGCAGCGTTGCAGGTGCAGAAAAATTCAGACTCCTTAGTGAGCGTTGTGTCTTCAGACGCAGCTGGCCGTCTTCCTGACCAAAACGTTGCGCAAGCGACAGGTCGTCTTCCCGGTGTCGCGGTTGAACGCGACCAAGGACAGGCCCGTTACATCAGCATCCGCGGCGCGCCGAACTATTGGACAACATTGTCGTTCGACGGCATCAACGTCGTCAGCCCGGAGGGCCGCGACGCGCGTTTCGACTCCATTCCTTCGGCAATTGCCGCGCAAATCATCGTGTCAAAGGCGGTTACGCCAGACATGCCGGGCGAGACTGTTTCCGGTAACGTCAACGTCATTACGCGTTCGGCGTTCGATTATGACGGTTTCCATTTTGCAGGCAAGGCTGGGTACGGCATCGCAGAGCTAGGCAACCGCCCGCAATATGAAGGCTCGGCCGTCGTCTCGACGCGTGTTCCCGCTGGTGAAGGTGAAATCGGCGTACTTGTGTCGGGCAGCTATTATCAGCGCGCAATGATTACGGACAATTTCGAGACTGATTATGAACGGGTGTCGCAGGATCAGCGGCCAGGTTCGCTCGGCCGTTTCTGGGCGCATGAAACCGAAAACAAGCTGTATCGTTTGACGCGCCGCAACTGGTCGCTCTCGGGCCGACTGGATTGGAAGCCGAATGCCGACAACACCATCTCGCTGCGTTCCATCTTTACCACGTTCACCGACGACGAAATGCGCGACAACTTCCGCTTCGACCTTGATGACCGTCAGGGTGACTTGGTGGCCAGCACCGACGCATGCGGAATAACCGTAAACCCAACGCCAACCAACACTGGCTATGCCGATGTCTGCATTGGAAATACACCCTTTCAAGGCACCATTTACGGCATTGATATTCGTCAACGCTCAACGCTGCGTGCGTTTGAACAGTCGATTTTCACAAACACCATCGAAGGTACGCATGAATTTGGCGATGGTTGGAAATTCAACTGGCTTGGCAATTATACAGAATCCAAGGACGACCGTTCGGTCGTTGGTGAAACAACTTGGGATAGCCCAAGCACGCGTACCCTGCGTCCAACGGTTGCCTATGACTTCACTGACCCGAACCTTGCCCGTTTGCGCTTGTTCACCACAGTCCAGTTGAGCAGCCCAACGCGTTATCAGGCGGGCACGCCCGTCACCGACATTGAAGGCTTTACGAGGCCGCTGGGGTCGATGTCCGTCCTTGATGCGGTAGACACCACAAAGGCCTATACCGCCAAATTTGTTGTTTCGCGCGAAACCGAATTTTTGGGCGGCGATGCCGTGTTGAAGGCTGGCTTCCAATTTGATCAGCGTACCAAGACCGTTGATGAAAGCAGCATCGCACTCAATAATGCAACGCAATTTGCGACCATCGGAATATCGACCACTTACAGTGGGTTCAGCCTTGATACACCATTCAAGGGCGCGATCCCGTTGGGATACACGTTCCGCTATTTCGACGCGGACAAAATACGTGCAGCAAGCGAAGCGGCCCGCAACAATTTCACCTTCACGCCCGCGCTCGGAAATATCTACGACGTTCAGGAAGAGGTTATGGCCGCCTACCTGATGGGCACAGTGCGCTATGACTGGGGTTCAGCCGTGGGTGGCGCGCGTATTGAACGTGTGAAGAATCGCGGCACCGCTGTCGCGACGGTTGGCACGGTGACCGGACCGGTCACTGCCGAAAATACCGGAACATTGGTATTCCCGAGCATGCATCTCAATTTCGACGTCGATACCGACAAGAAACTGCGCATTGGCTTCACCAGTGGCGCTGCACGTGCGGATTATGATCAGTTGCGTCCGAACGTTGTCGTCGACGACAGCAACCAGCGCATCTCGGGCGGTAACCCGGGCGTCAAGCCAGAGCGTTCTTATGGCGTTGACGCATATTATGAACATTATGTCCAACCACAGGGCTATTTCATGGTCGGTGCCTTCTACAAAAAGGTAGAGGATGTATTGTATACCTCGCGCAGCACATTTGGTTCAAACGCGCTAGACAGCAATGGCGTTGATCGTTCGGCTTACGCGTTCAGCGGGATCACCAACGGCGGTTCAGGTAGCGTACGCGGTGTGGAAGCCGCTGCGCAGTTCCAGTTGGAGCCTTATGTGAGCGACCTTGGTTTGCCCGATTGGATGGGTGGCTTTGGCATCACCGCCAACGCAACATATAATGACAGCGAAGTGACCAAGCCTGCCATTTTGGATGCGGCCGGTGCGATCATATCGCCCGAGCGTAAGGTGCCACTCCCCGGCACTTCGGAGGTCGTATACAATGTCGGCGCTTATTATGAGAAATATGGTCTGTCGCTGCGTTTGCAGTATCAAAACCGGACGGCGTGGGCAGATGGTTTTGCCGACAATCTCGATAGCGCAGGCGATACCTATTGGGCAGAAGATGACGAGCTCGATTTTTCGGCACGCTATGAAATTTCCAATGGCATCGAAATCTATTTTGATGCTGCGAACTTGCTGAACAATCCTGGCCGTCGTTATTCCGACCCGTCGAATATCCTAAATGCGCAGGGCGTTTCGACCCCGTTCACCAGCGGATATACGATTGAATGGGAACGCTTCGGTCGCCGTTACTCAGGTGGCATTCGCGTAAACTTCTAATGCGCGATTTCCGCGTCCTGTCGGTCTTACTCCTCGCCGGTTGCGCTTCGCCGCAGCCGGCGATGAGCCCCCTTGCAACGGCGTCCGTCAGTGCCGTGGTCGAAACACAGCCCGTTGCGACCTTGGACGATGCGGCTGATGATCCGGCAATTTGGCGGAACGCCGCGAAACCCGAGCAAAGCCTGATTATCGGTACCGACAAGCGCGCGGGCATTCATGTCTATGATCTGCAAGGCCGTCAGGTTAGTTTTACCCCGTCGCCACGCCTCAACAATGTCGATCTGCGCGATGTCGGGGGCAGCATTGGTGTGCTCGTCGCCGCCAGCGACCGTCAGGATCTTGCGCAGGCACAGATGGCGATGTTCAGGCTGGACACCGACGCCAAACGGCTGGTCCCGCTGGGTTCGATAGCCGTCGGTGCGGGTGAAGCCTATGGCATGTGTCTGTGGCAGCGCGCCAGTGACAAGGCGCTGTTCGGTTTTGTTGTCCTCAAAGATGGGCGCATTGACCAGATCGCGATTGACACAAACGGCGCTGTCCCGACCGGAAAGCTTGTGCGTAGCCTGAAACTTGGCACGCAGTCCGAAGGCTGTGTTGTCGATGACCGAACCGGTGTATTATATGTTGCCGAAGAAGATGTCGGCCTGTGGAAATTTGACGCATCGCCGGACGGTTCCACGACACCCACTGCAATTGCAAAAGCCGACGGCAACGAAATCGTCATGGATGCCGAAGGCGTTGCGCTGGCACCATCTGGCAG
>JAIXYC010000065.1 GCA_027490455.1 Sphingomonadales bacterium | reverse complement strand
TGCGATACCAAGCCGTTCTGCCTCCGCCATGATTGCACCGCGCTCTGGCCCGTCGCCGACAATCGCGAGCCGGATATTTGGCCCAGCCGCCGCAACTGCGCGCACAAGCCGCGGAAGATTTTTGGCGGCACGCAGCCCTGCGATCGTGCCGAGCACAATCTCACCACTGCGTTTCTGAAAACCTGGAAAAGATCCGCGCTGCGGCCGGCGGTTAAAATGGTCGGTATCAATGCCATTTGGGAACCGACAAATCTTGTCCAGCGGCTGATGCCATATGGTTCGGGCGATATGTTCCAGCGTTTTTGAAGGTACAACCAGTGCATTCGATCGCTGCAACGCAATCGTGCGAAACCAGTTTCGCCGCTTTTTCAGCCGGTCGATTTCGTCATCGTTAAACCCGTCTTCATGGTGGATCAGTGGCGGCAAGCCCATGCTGCGCGTGAACAACGTGTGCGCCATCACCGCATCGATCGCGCCCCAATTATATGTCAAAACGAGATGGAATTTTTTCATATATTGGGCCAGCTGACGATAGCGTCCTATCGCGGGCATGCCCCTCAGCGACGGCGCAGCATCTTTCGGGAACTGAACCTTCACGCGCCGGTCAATCGCCTCGGCCGCGCCAAAGGCATCATCAACCGCCGACAAGACGGTATGTTCGGCCTGATCGCCAAAATGGTTCATAAGCCGAACCGTGTGCGATTCCTGCCCGCCAAGGTTAAAGCTGCTGTGCAAATGGAGGATGCGGACCGCCGCCATACTTGCCTTTCTTTCTCGCACCGCCCAGATGCTGTGAATGATTATCGAACCTATGCACTCTCCCTACCGTCCTGATCCGCAAATCGCCAGTCTGGGCGAAAAAATTGGTGACCCCGTGCGCGCAGCTAACTTTCCCGAGACGACATTGCGTTTTCGCAACGACCGTTGGGCGGCAACTGTTGGGCTGGATGGATATGACGACGCGGCGTGGGTCCGCCATTTCGGGCGTCTTGAACCATTGCCCGATAATATGCCCGAACCTTTGGCCCTGAGGTATCACGGGCATCAGTTTCGTGTGTACAATCCGGAGATTGGCGATGGACGCGGATTTCTATTCGCCCAGCTGCGCGATGGCCACGACCGGTTGCTTGACCTTGGGACCAAGGGGTCGGGCACCACCCCCTATAGCCGGCGTGGCGACGGAAGGCTGACGCTCAAAGGCGGCGTGCGCGAGATATTGGCGACCGAAATGCTGGAGGCGCTTGGGGTCAACACTTCCAAAACATTTTCACTAATTGAAACCGGCGAAGAATTGATCCGCGGGGATGAGCCTTCGCCCACCAGATCCGCCGTCATGGTGCGGCTCAGCCATAGCCATATACGTTTCGGGACATTCCAACGCATCGCGGCGGAGGGCAATGAGGCGCTGATGCATAAGCTCATCCATTATTGCCTCGAACATCTTTACTGCGCCGAGGCTTCGGACAACCCCGCAGCACAATTATTAGAACTCGCGGTCGATCGCGTGGCCGACCTTGCCGGTTCGTACATGGTCGCAGGCTTTGTCCACGGCGTTCTCAACACCGACAATATCAACATCACGGGCGAAAGCTTTGACTATGGCCCATGGCGTTTCACCGAAAAATGGGACCCAAGCTTTACGGCCGCCTATTTCGACCAATCCGGACTGTATGCCTTCGGGCGGCAAGCCGAAGCATTGCATTGGAACCTTGGCCAACTCGCGGTGGCATTGCGATTGGTGTCGGACGCACCTCCACTGATTGCCGCACTGGAACGCTTCCCCGACCTCTATCAACAATCGGTCATTCGCCGATTTTTATGGCGACTGGGCGTAATATCGAAGGGCGAAGACGAGGATAAGCGCCTTGTCGAAGCCGCCGAACGCGCGATGGTCCGCGATCAAATTCCCATCGCCACATTCTTTCAAGGCTACAGAGGTGGAAGGACGGGTTCACTCGAAACCAAGGGGACAGACCAAGCGGCATTTGAAGACATCTTGCGCGGTTATGCGCCAGCCCACGCATCGGACGATTATTGGGTAAGCAACCCCGTCTGTTCGATGTTGATCGATGAGGTCGAGATGATTTGGGACGCCATTGCCCAAAAGGATGACTGGCAGCCTTTATATCAAAAACTGGCGCATATTCAGGACTTGGGGAAAGCTTTGAAGCATGAAGGCTGATAACCGATGGGGACCGCATTGGTCTCGACAGATTTGGTCGGTTGGAGAAGTCTGCGAAAGGTGACCTTCTCGCTGCAACAGCGGCACCGATAAAGTTCTTCTAACCCATGGCCAACTAATCCTGTTTTGAAGCTTGGACGGCGGCCGTCCATTTTGGCGTCATGGAAAAAGCACGAGTCTATTTGGTGGGCGCTGGCCCCGGTGACCCCGACCTGCTGACGGTGAAGGCTGCGCGTCTGATTTCAGCAGCCGACGTCGTTGTGCATGACGGCCTTGTCGATACCGCGATTATGGCGCTGATTAGCCCGTCCGCACGCCTGATTTCCGTCGCAAAAAGCCGGTCGCGCCATTCCGTCCCGCAGGACGGCATTAACGACATTCTGGTGCGTGAGGCGCAGGTTGGCCGGATCGTTGTTCGGTTAAAGGGCGGCGATCCGTTTATTTTTGGACGCGGTGGCGAAGAAGCCGAAGCGTGCCGTGACGCGGGAATAGATGTTGAGGTTGTACCCGGCATCTCTGCGGCAATGGGCGGCGCTGCGGCGACTATGCTGCCACTCACCCACCGCGATGCCTCCAGCGCCGTCACATTCGTGGCTGGCCAGTGCAAGGGCCTGACCGACCAAAACTGGGCTGGGCTTGTGGGTAAAGGTCGCACGCTTGTCATTTACATGGGCGTTGCGACCGCTGCGGACATCACTGAAAAGCTGATTTCCGATGGCTTGTCACCGGATACGCCCGTTGCGGTGCTCGAACGCGCGACGCGGCCCGATGCGCGTGCGATGCAAACGATCCTCACCGATTTGGGCGACATGATTAAACGTGAGGGCGTCCAATCCCCCGCGATCATCGTGGTCGGCGACGTTGTCCTCAAATCAGATGCCAAAAACCGGCTCAAACATTTTGCCAAACAGGCGGAGAAAATTGCGTGAAGTTACTTACTGGAAATGAATTGCGCTCTGGCGCTGTGACCTGGTGGACAGGCAGCGGCTGGTCGCTCCATGTTGAAGATGCTGTTGATGTCGGTGAACATGGCGAAGCCGTGCTACATACCGAGGAAGGTGCGCGCCGTGTGAACGCGCCGTACATCATCGACGCGGTTGCAACACCCCAAGGCCCCCGCCCCGCGCATATCAAGGACAGGGTCCGTGCGCTTGGGCCAACGGTGCGGCCAGACCTTACATTGAAACCCGCTGACCCAGCGGCAGGCGACTGGATAATCTGATATGTATAAATATGACCATTTCGACCAATCGATTGTCGATGCGCGTGTTGCCGAATTTCGCGATCAGGTAAACCGGCGCATCGCTGGTGAGATTACGGAAGACCAGTTCAAGCCATTGCGACTGATGAACGGCCTGTATCTGCAACTGCATGCCTATATGCTGCGCGTCGCCATTCCATATGGCACGCTCGACAGCCGGCAGATGCGGATGCTCGCGCACATCGCCCGCAAATATGACCGCGATTACGGCCATTTCACAACGCGCCAGAATATCCAGTATAACTGGATCAAGCTTGAGGAATGCGCGGATCTGCTGGAAGAATTGGCAACGGTTGAAATGCATGCCATTCAAACCAGCGGCAATTGCATCCGCAACATTTCGTCGGACCAATATGCTGGGGCGGCGGCGGATGAAGTTGCTGATCCACGTCCTTGGGCAGAATTGCTGCGCCAATGGTCCACATTCCACCCAGAATTCAGCTATTTGCCGCGCAAGTTCAAAATTGCGGTAATCGCCTCACCCGAAGATCGTGCCGCCATGCGCTTGCATGACATCGGGCTAGAGCTTGTCCGTCAGAACGGCGAATTGGGTGCGCGCGTATTCGTAGGGGGCGGCATGGGCCGTACGCCAATGATCGCGCCAGAGATCAACCCGTTCGTCAAAGCCGACGATTTGCTGAGCTACATCGAAGCCTGCTTGCGCGTGTACAATCGCTACGGCCGCCGCGACAATATCTACAAGGCGCGTATCAAGATACTCGTCCACGAAATTGGCGCAGATGAATATCGCCGTCAGGTTGCGGAAGAATTCGCCCATGTCAAAACGCTGGGCATCGATCCGCCGTTGGCAGAGCTGGAACGCATTAGTGCCTTCTTTGCACCGCCTGCATTTGATGCAGCAGACGTCGAACCCGATCGCAGCGACCCCGACTTCGCGGTCTGGCTCGATCAGAACGTAAAGCCACACAAACAAGCGGGTTACGCGATCGTCAACATCAGCCTGAAGCCGATTGGCGGTATTCCGGGCGATGCATCATCGGCGCAAATCGACGTGATGGCTGACCTTGCCGAGCAATATGGCTTCGACGAATTGCGCGTCACCCATGCGCAGAACATCGTTCTGCCACATGTGGCCAAGCGCGATCTGCACGCGGTATGGCAAGCATTGCGCGAAGCCCAACTGGCAGATGCCAATCTTGACCTGATCAGCGATATCATCGCCTGCCCCGGCCTCGATTATTGCAGCCTTGCCAACGCCCGCTCGATCCCCGTCGCGCAGAAAATTGCGACGCGCTTTGCCGACATGGACCGGCAGCGTGATTTGGGCGAACTGAAGCTTAAAATCTCTGGCTGCATTAACGCCTGCGGGCATCACCATGCTGGTCATATCGGCATATTGGGTGTCGACCGAAAGGGTGTTGAAAATTATCAGCTGACCTTCGGCGGCTCTGGCGCGGAAGACGTCAGCATCGGGAAAATCATTGGCCCGGGCTTTGATGAAGACGGCGTTGTCGACGCGGTCGAAAAGGCCACGGAAGTCTACAAGACCCTGCGTGAAGGCGATGAGCGTTTCATCGACACATATCGCCGTGTCGGCCTCGAACCATTTAAGGAGGCGATTTATGGTTGAGTTTCGCTATCGCACGGATGAAGTCACCGAGCAGCCATCGGTTACGCTCGATGCCTTTTTGGACCAGTCCAACGCCACCGCGGTCCGGCTTGAACCCGATGATGATGCACGTGCACTGATCCCTTTTCTGGATCGGCTCACGCTTATTGAAGTTGCGTTCCCGAAATATCGCGACGGGCGCGGTTACAGTTCAGCGCGCATCTTGCGTGAAGCCGGATATACTGGCGAACTGCGCGCGCAAGGCGACGTTCTGGTCGACCAAATTGCGTTCATGCGGCGCTGTGGCTTTGACAGCTTTGCACCCGAAGCGTCGTTAAATCCCGAAGCCGTCGCGCGCGCGCTTTCAACCTATGACCAGTTTTACCAAAAGGTCGCGGACGCCGCGGTTCCCGTTTGGAAGCTACGGCATGGGTGAACTGGTTCGCATCGCCGACCGTATCAACACCGCACCACGTTACACAGAGGCGGACGCCGTTCGCCTGAACAACATGTTTCGTGGGCGCGATACCGTCGAGATGCTGACCGTTTTACTGCGTGAAAATATGCTGGGTGATGCGGCGATAGTCTCCAGCTTCGGCGCAGAGAGCGCCGTTTTGCTGCATTTGATTGCCAGCATTGATCCCGCCACGCCTGTGTTATTCCTCGACACCGGGAAGCATTTTCCCGAGACGATTACCTATCGCGAGGAACTGCGGAATATGCTTGGCTTGATGGACCTGCGCATCATCGCCCCCGACCCTGCGCATCTGGCGCAAAAGGACGGAACGGGCCTGCGCTGGTCTTATGACCCCGATGGCTGCTGCGAAATCCGCAAAGTCCTTCCGCTGAAATCTGCGCTTGCGGGCTTTGATGCACAGTTTACGGGCCGGAAAGCCTTTCAGTCCGCAACCCGCAAGGCATTGCCGCGTTTCGAGATCGAGGAAGGCCGCCTGAAGGTCAACCCGATTGCAGATTGGGACGAGGCTAGGATCGAGGCCTATATGTCCGAATACGCGCTGCCTGTGCATCCGCTGGTGGAACAGGGCTATCCGTCGATTGGCTGCTCACCCTGCACCACGAAGGTTGCACCGGGCGAAGACCCACGCTCGGGTCGCTGGAAGGGCTGGGACAAGGTTGAGTGCGGAATTCATACGGCCGTTACGCCGCTGGATGACAGCGCAAACGACCCGATCTTTTAACCGGCGCGCGCATTCAATCCTTTTGAAAAAAATAGGCCTGAATGTCCGCTGCAATACGCGCGGGACGAAGCGTTTCGGCATCGATGCAGCACCAGCTTGATTTAACCTCAGCCAACACGTCTTCACCGCGCTTGATGATCGTTTCGTAAAACGACCGGGCGCCCTGCACTTTTTCAAGAACGACGGACGCGATAACGACATCATCGAGAAACGCCGGCTTCCTGTAAGTGATTTCGTGCTTCAACGCGACCCACAGATATTTTGCAGCCGCCTCAGGCGGCGCAAGCTTGTTCCAATGCGCCAAAACCGCATCCTGCACCCAATTCAAATAGCGCGCGTTATTCACGTGCCCCATGAAGTCGATGTCTGCAGGCAATACGCCGATATGATGACGGTAGGAGAGCGTTTTTGTCATGATGCTTCCAAGATAGGCTTAAGCACGAAAATTACATCCCCATTGCGGATTAAACCGGAATAAATAGATGGATTCATCGCAAAAATTCGCGGTCATGACTTGCCGCGGGATTTTTCGTTCCCCACATTATCGACATGCGTGAATCTGGATGGACATATTGGCGACAAACCAACGCCTTTCGCTGGACGATGCTAACAATTGGGTGGATATTGGTGCTGGGATCTCCTTTATTAGGCCCGATCCCCGGTCCGGGACCGCTGATCATTTTACCCATTGGGCTTGCGTTCATCCTGAAAAATTCGCTTTGGGCCAAAAAGCGGTACGCACGGCTGGCGCGGCAGCATCCCGAATATGCACAATGGGCGAATTGGGCGCTGCGGCGGAGCAAGCTTACCGACCGTCCACCGTTTCCGGATGTGAAAGGTGATTTCATGCACCTGTTCCGCCGCGACGACATCGACATGAAAATGCCCTGACCTGTGTTGACTTTTAGCCTTTCGGACCGTATCGGCCACTGCAACAGAAGCGGTCGCTGCGCAGATTCGGCGGCCCTTTTCATTTCAAGACGCAAAAAATT
>JAIXYC010000087.1 GCA_027490455.1 Sphingomonadales bacterium | reverse complement strand
TCATCAGCGATCCCTTGAACGCGGCCCAGATACCAACCGCAGAAGGGTCTGTCGCATCTGCGCCTGTTAGGAATGTCCAGTTAAAGCCCGTGCGCAAAGCATCCTTTTCAGAAAGCGTGGCAACCGTCTTTTCCGCTGCCGGCTCGCCTTGGCGCTTGAACGCCACGTCCAAACGGGAATCCGCTGGCAACCAAAGCGTTTGTTTGGACGTCACCAGTTCGGGATTGTCTATCAACATCTGCCGCACATTTGCGGCCGCGGCGGACGTCAGTAGGCTGTCGCCGAGCCCCGCATATTGCTGCCCAACAGACAATTCGACGATACCGGGAATGTCCATCGAATTTAGTGCGGCGTCGGCATTTGGACCCGTCACGGATGCTGCAGTCGCACCAGCTGCCAGTGCCGGAAAGTCGAATTCCACGGCGATTTCTGTACGCTGGAAGCCACGCAGGCCTTGGCCGAGCATGGTGAACAATAGAAACGCAAGGAAAAGCGTCGACAGCGCGACCGCCATAAAGCCCATCGCTTTAAAGCGCCGCTCAGCCGCATAACGGCTGGCAATGCGCTTTTGCATGATGTGCCCGTTCCAGTCGGTCGGGCTTGGGTCGATGACGGCTTTATTCATATGCTTCCCGATATTTTTTGACGACCCGCAGTGCGGCATAGTTGAGGAAGAATGTTGTTACGAACAATGTGAGGCCAAGCGCAAATGCGGCCAGCGTGTGCGGGCTGCCAAAATCTTGATCGCCCGTCAAAAGCGCGACAATCTGGACTGTAATGGTGGTGATCGTGTCAAAGGGATTGGCGGTCAGGTTTGCGGTGTAGCCTGCGGCCATCACCACAATCATAGTTTCGCCAATCGCGCGGCTGACGGCAAGCAATACGCCGCCGACCACGCCAGGAAGCGCGGCTGGCAACAGCACTTTTTTAATCGTTTCGCTCTTGGTCGCGCCCATGGCCAAGCTACCATCGCGCATCGCGTTGGGAACTGCGGCAATGCTGTCATCCGACATCGACGATACCAATGGAATAATCATCACGCCCATGACGATACCCGCGGCAAGCGCGTTATCAGATGCTGCGTTGCTGACACCAAGCATGACCGCGAAGTCGCGGACAGCTGGAGCCACGGTTAAGGCCGCAAAATAGCCATATACCACGGTGGGCACACCGGCGAGGATTTCCAGAATGGGCTTCATCCATTTGCGCACATTCGAGGATGCATATTGCGTCAGGAAGATCGCGCTCATCAGACCCAGCGGAATCGCCACGACCATCGCGATAATCGCACCAATGAAAATCGTGCCCCAGAACAATGGTATGGCACCATAGCCATTATCCGCGCCTGCAGTGACAACCGCTTTCGGATTCCAGTCGGTTCCAGACAGGAATTCAAATGGCGACACCATTGAGAAGAAGCGCCACGATTCAAATATCAGTGATGCAAATATGCCAAGCGTGGTGATGATGGCGATCAGTGATGCGACAAGCAGCCCGAACATGATGACGCGTTCGACTTTACTGCGCGCGCGAAAATCCGGTTTCAGACGGGTAAAAGCAAATGCGCCGCCAGCGAATAACAACAGCAACGTGGCTGCCACGCCGAGCCATTTATAATAAGACAAAGCGCCTTGGTATAAGGGAACGAGCTTTTCACTCATGTCCTGAAACGCGGTCGTTTGGAAACCCTGCGCAATGGCGCGTGCTTCAGACAATATCGCCGCGCGGGCAAAGGTGTCTTGCGGCAATTCGGCTGCGGCGGGTGCCGACAATACCATATTGGTGACCAGTGCAGGCGATACAGATTGCCAGATCAGCATGAACAAAAGCGCAGGCGCAACGGCGCATATCGCCACAAACCAGCCATGATAATAAGGCAGGCTGTTCACGGTGCCGCGCGGACCACCCTTTGCGTTGCGGACGAAACCCGACGCACGGGCACGTCCAAAAATCCAGCCAACAAGGCCGAGACCAAGGACAAGGAAGAGCAAAGCCGTTCCGGTCATAAACTTAACATTGCCCCCTTGGACCAAAACTGGCTAAATTCCTCTGAAAACACAACCCAAAATAGCGATGGGCCTCGATCAAACGGAGATTCGATCCAGGCCCATAGACGCGATGATTGTTGCAGATTTATTTCAAATCTGCGCCCGTCATGGCATTGAGGCTGTTTGCAGCTTCAGTTGCCGCTTTATAGTCCGCATCGGTGGATGCAATCATGCCCAGTTTGGTCAGATATCCGCCAACTGCACCGCCCTTAAGAAATTCGGCAATAAATTCCTTGATGCCAGGAATTTTGTCGATGTGGGCTTTCTTAACATAGATGAACATCTTGCGCGCACCGGGATAGCTGCCATCCGAAATGGTTGCAATCGTTGGGCTGGCACCGTCCATCACGATGCCGTGTACCTTGGATGCATTTTCTTCCATGTAGCTGTAGCCAAAGATGCCAACCATGTTGGGGTTGGAATCGAGCTTCTGCACGATCAGGTTATCGTTTTCGCCTTGCTCTTTGAAAGCGCCATCGGTGCGCACTTCAGTACAAATCGCCTTATATTTGTCTTCGTCGGTTTCCTTCAACGCCTTGGTTGCCGCGTCGGACTTGCAACCGGATTCCATGATCAGCTCATGGAATGAATCGCGTGTGCCAGATGTGGTTGGCGGGCCATATACCGAGATTGGCAATTTAGGCAGTGACGGATTAACGTCGGACCAAAGCTTTGCAGTCTGTGGCTTACCGAACGGGTTGGCTGCAAGTGCCTTGTAAACGTCAGTCGTCGAAAGTACGAACTTGGTGCCCTTGTTCGACTGTGCAAGTGCCAGACCGTCGATGCCGACCTGAACTTCGACAATGTCCTTAACGCCGTTCTTCTGGCAATTTTCGAATTCGGCCTTCTTCATACGACGTGAAGCATTTGCGATGTCTGGTGTTTCTGCGCCTACGCCTTTGCAGAATTGTTCAATTCCGCCTCCGGTTCCGGTCGATTCAAGAACAGGCGATTTGCGTGAAGGATCCGCTTTAGCGAACGCTTCAGATGCGGCCTTTGCGAATGGAAATACCGTCGATGAACCCACAATGCGGATTTCCTGACGTGAACCGCCAGCGGCGCCACCCGTGCTGGCTTGGTCATTACATGCCGCAAGCGCCAGTGCGCTAATGGCAACAAGTGAAATTTTCTTGATCATAACGAATGTCCCCACGGTGGATTCAACACAGAACGAGCTGCGCTCTCGGCGCCATTAGCGTGCGCAGATGGCTGGTAAATGACTCTTGTATTGCATTATTATGACAGTCACGCCGGTGCAACAGGAAGCAAGATCGACACAGTGGTTCCTTTTCCCACAGTGCTGCGGATTTCCAGATGGCCGCGGTGCCGGTCCACAATATGTTTTACGAGGCTAAGCCCCAGACCCGTGCCGCCGACCAGGCGACTGCGCCCCGAATCGACGCGATAAAAACGTTCGGTCAGCCGCGGTAAATGTTCGGGCGCAATTCCGTCGCCTTCGTCCGCAACGGCGAAGTTCAGCATCGCGCCGGATCGTGACGAAATGAGCGAGACCAGCACCGGGGTGCCGTCTTTTCCATATTTCATGGCATTAGTCAGGATATTATTGGCAAGCTGCCGCAGTTGGCCCGCGTCGCCAATCACTGCAGGTAAATCCGCGATAATGTCTACAGATATATCTGCGCCGCGGTCCTTTTGGCTGTTGCGAAGCTGGTCTACGGTTTCCAGCACGATTTGGGCAAAATCGACGGGCGTTTGCGGCGGGTCGTATTTTTCAGCTTCAATACGGCTAAGCGACATAAGGTCGCGCACCAGCGCCTGCATGCGATCGGTTTCTGTCGCCATGATGCCCAAGAATCGACTGCGTGTGGCCGCGTCGTCGCCAGCGGCAGGGTCATCCAATGTTTCGATGAATCCTTTAACAGCAGCGAGCGGCGTCAACAGTTCGTGGCTGGCATTGGCAACGAAATCAACGCGCATCTTTTCGGCGGCTTGTGTGCCACTGCGGTCGGCCAAATGGACAATCTTCTGTCCGGGCCCCATCATCTGGATACGCATTTCCCACAACTGGTTTTTCTGACCGATGCCTGTGAGTTTTATGGGGTGGCCGCTGTGCTGGGCATCTGGGTCGGACAGCCGCTCAATTGCACCGGCATGCCGAAATGCCATTCGGACATTCTGGCCAACAATATTCCCCCCCAATAAACGCAACGCAACTACATTCGCAGCTGTCACGCGCGCGTTTTCGACCATCAATATCGCATCGGTGGATGCATCGATGAACGCCTGCAACTGGGGGTGTGATGTAATTGAGGCAGCATCGATAGCACGCGGTTCGTCTGACCGCGGCGTATCGACAACGGCTTCATCATGGTCATGCCCTTCGGCCACGACGAACAAAGCGATCAGCATCGATACGAACACAACAAGTATGCGTTCGGCGACACCAAGCATTTGCCCTGCAAAAACGGCGCCCACAAAAGCAAGGCCAAAGGCAAAGATTACGCGGGGAGAAAACCAACTGTTCACTATGTTAACCCGTCCATGTCAGCCCGTTCTGCGGCAATCCCTTGTGCGCTATTATCGGCTACACTGTCCCACATATAGACGCAGTTTTTGCGTGCAAGCATTGCCGATGAAATAACGGACATTTGCTTATGAGAGGTTTCGTAATACCGCGATCAGATCATCAAAATGGTCGATGATGGCATCTGCGCCCATATCTTCCACTGGCCCGTGCAGGAAACCAAAGCTCACGGCCACACTCGGGACATCGGCATTTTTCGCGGCCATGATGTCGTAGATGGAATCGCCAATATAGGCCGCACGTCCGCCGCCGCATCTTTTGACCATTTCAAAGATCGGCGCGCCGGATGGTTTGGCATTTTCCTTGCCCAACGTGTCCGCGCCCAAGATGCAGCCCATGCGATGTGCAAGGTTCAGGTCATTGAGCAACTTGACCGCCAGGCTCTCAAACTTGTTGGTCACAACCGCGTAACGCACACCCATCGCGTCCAGCATATCCAGCAATTTCAGTGCGCCGTCAAAGGGCCGGCTGTGGACCGATACATTCGCTTCATAATAAGCCAACATCTGGCGATAGAGCGGTTTGAAATCGCCATCGGGAATGCCGCCCGTTGCCTCCAGCCCCTGTTGCAACATCAGCTTGGCCCCGCCGCCGATATGTTGCTTGACGGTTTCCGCCGAAAGGGTGGGTCTGCCGACGCTGGACAGCACATGGTTGACCGCGGCGGTTAGGTCGCCGCTGGTATCCACTAACGTGCCGTCAAGGTCGAAGCCGATGATGTCGAAAGGAATTTTTGTCATATCGCTCCCAAATGGCCGCAAGTTCTGGAAACCGCAACAATTTGCTGGCATGACACTGCTCATGACTGAATTAGCTGCCATCATCCTTGCCGCGGGCAAGGGCACTCGCATGAAATCGGACTTGCACAAGGTCCTGCATCCTATCGCCAGCCGGCCAATGCTGATGCACCTGATGGCGTCGGTTGATGCCTTAAGTCCTGCCAAAAAAATTGTGGTCGTCGGCAGCGGCAAGGAACAGCTTGAAGCCGCCTTGGTCGGGTCCGCAGAATTGGCCTTGCAGGAACCGCAACATGGAACAGGCCATGCCGTGCAGCAGGCGCAAGACGCGCTGGCTGGCTTTGATGGCGATGTCCTCATTCTTTACGGCGATGTTCCGTTCGTGCCGACGGCAACAATGCAGGCGATGGTCGAAAGGCTGAACGCCGCCGACGCGCCTGCCGTGGTCGTATTGGCGTTCGCGCCGGAAGACCCCACAGGCTATGGCCGCGTGATTGTAGAAGATGGCCGCATCGTGAAAATGGTCGAACAGAAAGACGCAACCGAAGCGGAAAAAGCGGTGAAGCTGTCCAATTCCGGCCTGATGGCGGTCAAGTCACGCGATCTGTTCGGCTTGCTCGACCGCGTGACGGACGACAATGCGCAGAAGGAATATTATCTCACCGACATCGTTAACATTGCGAACGCCGATGGCCGTGTTTGCGTTGCAGTCACCACGGATCCCTTTGACGTGGCGGGCATCAACAGCCGCGCACAATTGGCCGAGATGGAGGCCGAATGGCAAAAGCGCCGCCGCGTGCAGGCGATGGATGACGGGGCGACGTTAATCGCGCCGGACACCGTCTGGTTCGCATGGGATACGCAACTTGGCCGCGATGTTCTGATTGAACCCAATGTGTTTTTTGGCCCCGGCGTGCGCATCGCGGACAATGTAAAGATTCGTGCGAACAGCCATATCGAAGGCGCACAGATCGCCAGCGGTTGCGAAGTCGGGCCCTTTGCGCGGTTGCGGCCCGGAACGGTGCTGGAAGAAAAAGCCAAGATCGGCAATTTCGTCGAAACCAAGAAAGCGCATCTGGGCAAGGGTGCGAAGGCCAATCATCTCACTTACCTTGGCGATGCGACCATCGGTGCAGGCGCAAATATCGGCGCGGGCACGATTACCTGCAATTATGACGGCTATTTCAAATATCAGACGGTGATTGGCGAAGGCGCTTTCATAGGCTCTAACAGCGCCCTCATCGCGCCAGTAAAGATCGGCCGCGACGCGATTGTCGCGGCAGGCAGCGCCGTATCACGCGACGTCGCCGACGGTGAACTCCGCATGGTCCGCGCTGAGCAACTGGTAAAGCCAGGCTGGGCGGACCGTTTTCACGATGCGATGCGGAAGAAGAAGGCGGAGAAGAAGTGAGCGATGCTTGACGTCAACGGCCTGATATCTTCGTTTATTGAGCCTTGGCAGACATCTCGCTTTGCAGATATTCAGAAGGCCCCGTGGGATGTTGTCGGCAACATCGAGGCTTTGCTCAGACAACACATTGCCATTCTCGACTCTTCATACGAGCGCGTCGACGAATGGGCGGTTCACCGCACCGCGAGGATTGAGGCGGGCGCTGTTATCAAAGGGCCCGCAATCATTGGGCCTAATTGCTTCATAGCGGCTGGCGCATATCTGCGGGGCGGTGTGTATCTCGAACAGGATTGTATAATTGGACCGTCGTCCGAACTCAAAACCTCGGTCATGTTCGCCGGGTCGAAGCTGGCGCATATGAACTTTGTAGGGGACTCAATTATTGGCGCTGATGTCAATATTGAAGTAGGAGTTGTCATTGCCAATCACCGGAATGAGAGAGAGGATCGCAACATTCGCATGGTCTACCATGGACAGGTGATTGACACTGGCGTCAGCAAATTTGGCGCTTTGGTAGGCGACGGAAGCCGGATCGGAGCAAACGCGGTTATTGCACCGGGCGCATTATTGGAGCCAGCCTCGATTGCTGGCCGGCTTCAGCTCATTGACCAGAGCCCCGAAATTCCGTTGACATGATATCATGATATGATATCAATATATCATGACTCGCATCCTCCCCGATTTACTTGATGCAAAAGTGCGCATGGAATCGCCCGACATGTTCGGTGAATATAATGACCATCAGGGGCAGATTTATCTCGCCATGGCGTCATGCAAATATCCAGAGTTGATAGTGAACCAAGCGAGTGACAGATGAGAATTCTTACGGACATTCCTGACGACGATATCGAGAAGCTGGACGCGCTGGCGGCCAAAGAAAAGCGTTCACGCGCGGCGGCAATTCGTGACGCTGTTAAGCTTTACCTGGTGCATAACACGGATAATAAAGACTGGATCGCCCGCGGCGCTGGTCTTTGGAAGCATCGGACGGATATTGGTGACGCAGTTGAATATCAAAGGGCAATGCGAGAAGACCGCAGGCCTTACGAGGATATATGATTTGTGGCCGACCCGTTTTTTGACACCAATATTCTGATCGACTGGCTCAGAGATAACCCCAAGGCTATCTCTGAGCTTTCACGATACAAAAAACACAGGATCAGTCGCGTCGTTTGGACGGAAATATTGGCAGGGGATCCACTTGAGCGGCGCGACACTATCCAGCAAATCATTTCACCCTTCGAAGTGGTCGAAATTGATGCCAGAATTGCCGCTGCTGCTGCTGACATTCGATATCGATCACCGATGAAATTGATGGATGCCTATATCCTCGCGACCGCGCAGGTGAATGGCGCGATCCTGATAACTCGAAATACAAAGGATTTTCCGGCAGAGATGCCGGGCATCCGAATCCCCTACACAATTTGACGAAAGCAAAAAATCCATGTGCGGAATTATCGGGATTGTTGGCAAATCTGCTGTTTCGGACCGGTTGGTCGATGGGCTGAAACGGATGGAGTATCGGGGTTATGACTCCGCTGGTGTTTGCACCGTGCATGATGGTCAGCTCGTGCGTCGCCGGGCAGAGGGCAAGCTTGCGAACTTGGTCAATGTTCTGAAAACCGACGATGCGGCTGGCAACATTGGCATCGCACATACAAGATGGGCCACCCACGGCGCACCAACCACCAGCAACGCGCACCCACATGCGACGGGCGAAGTCGCGCTCGTGCACAATGGTATCATCGAGAATTTCAAGCAGCTGCGCGATGAACTCATCGCCCGCGGCCGGACGTTTGAAAGCGAAACCGATACCGAAGTCGTGGCGCATCTGGTGTCTGAACAGGTGGAGGCTGGCCATTCACCTGCCGAGGCTGTGAAGGCCGTGCTGCCGCGCCTGCGCGGTGCCTTTGCGCTGGCGATTGCGTTTCGCGAATTTCCCGATTTTCTGATTGGCGCGCGGCTCGGTAGTCCACTTGTTGTTGGCTATGGTGACGGCGAAACCTATTTGGGTTCGGATGCGTTGGCGCTCGCGCCGCTGACGCAGAAAATTGCCTATTTGGAAGAGGGCGACTGGGTTGTCATCGCGCGCGATGGTGCGCAGATTTTCGATAAGGACAATCATCCTGTCACGCGCGAAGTCACCACCAGCGGCGTGTCCGCAGCCCAAATCGAAAAGGGCAATTACCGCCATTACATGCAAAAAGAGATATTTGAGCAACCCACTGTGGTCGCCCAAACGCTCTCCAGCTATATCCGCCCCGTTGAACAGACCGTTGCCCTGCCGCAGATGGATTTCGATCTTGCGGGCGTAAAGCGCATTACCATCGTTGCCTGCGGCACATCCTATTACGCTGGCATGGTCGCCAAATATTGGTTCGAAACATTCGCCCGCGTGCCGGTCGACATCGATGTCGCGTCCGAATTCCGCTACCGTGATCCGGTGCTTGAGGAAGGCGGTCTCGCGCTGTTTATCTCGCAATCGGGCGAGACAGCAGACACGCTGGCCGCACTGCGCCACTGCAAGGAAAATGGCCAGACCATCGCGGTCGTGGTCAATGTGCCGACCTCGTCAATGGCGCGTGAGGCCGACCTATTGCTGCCGACACATGCTGGCCCCGAAATCGGCGTTGCGTCGACGAAGGCCTTCACCTGCCAGTTGGCCGTGCTCGCGGCGCTTGCTGCGCATCTCGCGCTCGTCAAAGGCAAGCTGACCGCAGAAGAAGAACGCGAGATTGTGCGCCATCTTATTGAAGCACCAGCCGCGCTGAACGCTGCATTGGCGCATGACGAAGACATTGCGGCAATGGCGCACCTCATCGCGCCTGCGCGCGACGTGCTCTATCTTGGCCGTGGCCCCGACTATCCATTGGCGATGGAAGGTGCCCTCAAGCTCAAGGAAATCAGTTACATCCATGCCGAAGGCTATGCCTCAGGTGAAATGAAGCATGGCCCAATCGCGCTGATCGACGAAGCCGTACCCGTCATCGTTCTCGCACCAAGCGGTCCGCTGTTCGAAAAGACCGTGAGCAATATGCAGGAAGTGCGCGCGCGGGGCGGCAAGGTCGTGCTGATTTCCGATGCTGAGGGCATAGCCGAAGCGGGCGAGGGCTGCCTCGCTACTATCGAAATGCCAAGCGTCCACCCGCTCATCGCGCCATTGGTTTATGCTGTGCCCGTGCAGTTGCTCGCTTATCATGTGGCGTGCGCGAAAGGCACCGATGTCGACCAGCCCCGCAATTTGGCAAAGTCTGTCACGGTGGAGTGATGATGCGCGAAACGCGTTGAAAGCTAGCCGGTAATGCCGCCGCTTAACCTGCCCAGCGATGCCCTGAATAGGGTCATTGGCGGTCCAGAAGAAGGAGTATGATATGTCCGTGTTTGTAATAGCGGCGGTTGCGGCTGCGATTTTTCTCGCCGTGGCTTTCATCGGCGTTCGGTCGGGCAAATCATCCAATCCTCGAAAACGGGAAGACAGCGATAGCGGCGTCAGCACGACCGCGACAGATAGCGCCGCAGACTGCGGCGCGGGCGATGGCGGCGGCTGCGGCGGCGATTAGATCTTAAGTCCATTCGTACAAAATGCTAAAGGCCGCTGCATGAGCCCGCCAGCGATGTCGCTAAAACTGCCTGGGCTGCAAAAAGGAAAAGTGTATGAGCGCTGGCAAAATCATCCTGATTGTCGTTTTATTATTGGTGGCGGTGCATCTGCTGTTGTTCGGATACCTTAAGCGACGGATTGCTGCCGCGAAACGCGACAAAGGGCTATAGCCGCTGCGCGTCAATGCGCCGATAGCAGGGGTGATACAGCAGCGGTCGCACGGGTTGATTTGCCATATTTGCAAGCTTATAGCGGCGGGGCAAAAACAAGCGGTCCTGCGGGGCCGCTTTTTGGCTTTTGGAATATGCCAAGCATTTGGTTGGAAGGAAATATACCATGTCGATCACGCCTTTGATGCCCGTCTATCCGCGTTGCGGTTTCCGACCGGTGCGCGGCGAGGGCGCTTGGTTGATTTCCGAAGACGGCAGCCGCGCACTTGATTTCGCAGCGGGCATCGCTGTGAACTTGCTTGGGCACGGCCACCCGCATTTGACCAAGGCCATTCAGGATCAGGCAGCGACGCTGATCCATGTATCGAACCTATATGGCAGCCCGCAGGGTGAGGCATTTGCCCAGCGGCTGGTCGATACGACTTTTGCGGACACCGTGTTTTTCACAAACTCGGGCGCCGAAGCTGTCGAGTGCGCAATCAAGACGGCGCGCGCGTACCACCAGAGCCAAGGCAGCGACCGCTTTGAAATCATCACCTTCAAAAATGCCTTTCATGGCCGCACGATGGCGACGATTTCTGCCAGCAATCAGGAAAAGATGCACAAAGGCTTCATGCCTTTGCTCGAAGGTTTCAAATATGTCGACTTCGACGATCTTGAAGGTGCCAAGGCTGCATTAGGACCCAAGACCGCGGCCTTCCTCGTGGAGCCCATTCAAGGGGAGGGCGGCGTTCGCCCTGCATCTGACGCCTTTATGAAGGGTCTGCGCGCGCTGGCCGATGAACATGGCATCATGCTCATCCTCGACGAAGTCCAGTGCGGTGTTGCGCGTTCGGGGACGTTATATGCCCATGAACAATATGGCATCACGCCAGACATTATGGCGACGGCAAAGGGCTTGGGCGGCGGTTTCCCCGTGGGTGCGTGCTTGGCGACCGAAGAGGCAGCCCGCGGCATGATCGTCGGGACGCACGGTTCGACCTATGGCGGTAACCCATTTGCGATGGCGGCATGCCAGGCGGTGTGGGATGTCGTGGCGAATGACGAATTCCTAGAAAATGTGCGCGCGACGGGCGATAAAGTGCGCACCTCACTTGAACAGTTCATTGGCAACTATCCTGATCTGTTCACCGGCGTGCGTGGCAAGGGCCTGATGCTGGGCGTGATGATGACGCACGAAACGCGCGCGTTCGTCGCGCATTTGCGGGACAATCATGGCCTGCTGTTGGTTGCCGCTGGTGACAACACCTTCCGTGTGCTACCGCCGTTGAACATTACCGATACCGAAATCCAGATTTTCATGGAAAAGCTCTCGGCTGGCGCGGCAAGTTACCAGGTACCCCAGGCGGCATGACCCGTCATTTTCTCAATCTGGCGGATGCGGGCGGTGATGCGATTGCTGCCATGCTCAACGACGCCATTGACCGCAAAGCAGTGCGGCAAGGCTGGCCAAAGGGCAAGGCAGACGCGGATGCGCCCTTAGCCGGACATACGCTCGCGATGGTGTTCGAAAAAAATTCGACGCGTACGCGAACGTCGTTTGAAATGGCGATGAAGCAATTGGGCGGGGACAGTATTTTTATGGCGTCCGGCCAAATGCAGCTGGGGCGCGGGGAATCAATCGCCGACACCGCCCGCGTTTTGTCGCGCTATGTTGATGCCATCATGATCCGCACCGATGATCATGCCAAGGTTGAAGAGCTCGCGCATCACGCCAGCGTGCCTGTGATAAACGGACTGACCGATTTGTCGCACCCGTGCCAGATTGTGGCTGACCTGTTGACGATAACCGAGCACGGCAAGTCGTTGCCCGGGCTGGAGCTTGCGTGGCTTGGCGATGGTAACAATGTGCTCAACTCCATCGTTGAGGCTGCGGGATTGTTCAAGTTCAACGTGCGGATTGCCGTGCCGCAGGGTTATGAAAGCGACGATAGCTTTATCGAGTGCGCGCGCGCTGCGGGTGCGAACGTTACGCTCACGCGCGACGCTGCCGAAGCGGTCAGCGGCGCAGACGTGATTGTCACGGATACCTGGGTGTCGATGGGACAAGAGCACGCCCATAACAAAATAGCCGCGATGATGCCTTATCAGGTAAACGAACAACTTATGGCTATGGCGAAGGCCGATGCCAAATTTCTGCACTGTCTGCCTGCGCACCGCGGCGAGGAAGTAACCGACGCCGTGATCGACGGGCCGCAGTCGGTCATCTGGGACGAAGCAGAAAACCGGCTACACGCGCAAAAATCCATCTTACGCTGGTGTTTTGGCCAAATTTAATGGCTGGGCAGTCCGAAACTTTTTGTAATCAGCCTTTGCGCTTTTCCATTCCGACCCGTGACGCACGCGGACGGTTGGTGCGGCTTGACGAGGTACTGGCTGAAATATTGGCCGCGCATGCGTATCCGCCGATCATCGAGAAAACACTCGCAGAGGCGCTTGTGCTCACGGCATTGCTGGGTGCCTCGCTGAAGGAAAAAGGCAGCCAGCTGACATTGCAGACGCAAACCGAAAAGGGCGCCATTCGTTTGATGGCCTGCGATTACAAGGACGGCGCACTGCGCGGATATGCGCAGTTTGATCCAGCGACTGTCGCTGCGCTGCCGGACGATGCCACATTATTTGGCATCTTCGGCAAAGGCTATCTTGCCATTACGTTCGACCGGATGAAGCCGGCGGTTGAGGGCGGTGGTCGATACCAAGGCATCGTTCCGCTTGAAGGCGATACGCTGGCCGATGCCGCGGCGAACTATTTCGTGCAGTCTGAACAAATTCCGACGCTCATTCGCGTCGCTGTTGACCATGTGAACGGCCGCTGTGTGGCTGGCGGGCTGCTCGTCCAGCATCTTCCGGAAGGCGAAGAAGGCCGCGAACGCCTGCATGTGCGGCTTGACCATCCTGAATGGGAGCATGTGGAAATCATTGCCTCCACCATCGCGCGCGCCGAACTTGCCGATCCATCATTGCCACTCGAAGAAATTGTCTGGCGATTGTTCCATGAGGAACAGGAAGTGCGTATTGAACAAGGCGACCCGCTGTCCAAGGGCTGTCGTTGCGACCCCGTGCATATTCGCGATGTCATCTCAAAATTTCCGGCAGAAGACCGGGCTGACATGGCCGACGATACCGGGGATATCGTTGTAGATTGCGAATTTTGCTCGCGCCGCTTTCCGGTGAGTTTGGCGAGCTTCAACAACTGATCGCAACGATTGGGCCGATCTGGTCATTCATCGTTCATCGACCAGATTCTATCGTGCGAAACGTAGCATTTTGTGGTATGTCCCGACAATAAACAGGCCATTTCAATGAAAATGGCGGGTTTATGGATTGAAGCTTATGACATTGAAACTCTCCCAATATCATCTCGTTGGCGCCATTTTACTGTCGCTCACTTCAACTTCATTTGCGTTCGCGCAAGCCAATGATTTGTCGTTATTGCACACGCTGGAGCGCGGGCAGTGGAACTTGCGGGCAGTTGGGGCCGAGGCACCATTGACAAAAATCTGCCTTGGGAACCCGGAGGTGCTTACCCAAATCCAGCATTCAGGTGTAGCCTGTGAGCGGTACGTTGTCCGTTCAACCGTGAATTCGGTGACGGTCAGCTACACATGCAAAGGTCAAGGGCAAGGCCTGACGACCATCCGTAAGGAATCCAACCGGATCGTCCACATTCAGTCGCAGGGCATTCACAATAATGCGCCATTTTCGTTTGCGGTCGAAGGCCGACGGACTGGCCCTTGCTAGGCCAATCGCCGTCGTCGCGGCGTTCATGAAATATTTACTATATTCGCGTTAAAAGGATGCGTGTCTTTTAGGAGATACACTTTCCTCCCAAGCTGGCTGCAAAGCCACAACTGGGCCGCCCGCTGTAAAGCTTGGCGGCCCATTTTTTATCAGAACGCGGCTATGCCCGTGATGGCGCGCCCCAGTATCAAAGCGTGGACGTCATGCGCACCTTCGTAAGTGTTAACCGTTTCGAGGTTCGCCATGTGGCGCATGACTTGATATTCCTCGCTGATACCATTGCCGCCATGCATATCGCGCGCGGCGCGGGCGATATCGAGCGCCTTGCCGACATTGTTGCGCTTCACGATTGAAATCATGTCAGGCGCCAGCTGGCCTTCGTCCATAAGTCGCCCGACGCGCAACGATGCCTGAAGCCCAAGCGCGATGTCGGTCATCATATCGGCCAGCTTCTTTTGATAGAGCTGATTAGCGGCCAGCGGCTTGCCAAATTGATGGCGATCAAGGCCATATTGGCGCGCGGCATGCATGCAGAATTCTGCCGCCCCCAATGCGCCCCAGCTAATCCCGTAGCGGGCACGGTTGAGGCATCCGAACGGACCTTTTAGTCCCTGAATATCTGGCAGAAGCGCGTCCTCACCAACCTCGACATTGTCCATCATGATCATGCCAGTGGTTGATGCGCGCAGTGACAATTTGCCTTGAATTTTTGGCGCCGAAAGGCCTTTCATGCCCTTTTCCAGAACAAAGCCGCGAATGCCGCCGCCATGCGCTTCTGATTTTGCCCAGACGACAAAGACGTCGGCAAAGGGTGCGTTTGAAATCCACGTTTTCGAACCGTTGATGACATATCCGCCATCAACCTTTTTGGCGAAGGTGCGCATGCCGGCAGGGTCGGACCCTGCGTCGGGCTCGGTCAATCCAAAGCAGCCAATCAGCGTTCCTGCCGCAAGTCCGGGCAGATATTTGCGACGCTGCTCTTCGGAACCATATGCATAGATCGGGTGCATCACGAGCGACGATTGAACCGACGCCATCGAACGATAGCCGGAATCGACGCGTTCAATCTCACGCGCGATCAAGCCATAAGCGACGTAAGACGCGCCAACGCCGCCATATTCTTCCGGAATCGTTGCACCTAGCAAACCCGTT
>JAIXYC010000119.1 GCA_027490455.1 Sphingomonadales bacterium | reverse complement strand
GAAATGCGACAGGATTTGGTTGGCGATGCTGCGGGCCAAGCAAGATTTGCACATATTTTGTCGGGAATGTGCCATTTTGTTTCGGAACAGCTTGGCTTAACCACATAAAAACGCGTAAAGGCGGCGGCGATAATGGAGACCATCATGCCAAACCAATTCGACAAATCCAAACTGCCCAGCCGCCATGTTTCTGTTGGCCCGGAACGCGCGCCACACCGCAGCTATTATTACGCAATGGGTTTGACCGCTGAGGAAATTGCACGCCCATTTGTAGGCGTTGTGTCGGCAGGCAATGACAGCGCGCCATGCAATACCACATTGGATGCGCAAGCGGACATCGCGCGTAAGGGCGTAGAGCAGGGTGGCGGCATGCCACGCCGGTTCAACACCATCACAGTGACCGACGGCATCGCCATGGGCCATCAGGGTATGAAGGCCTCTCTGGTGAGCCGTGAAGTTATTGCGGATTCGGTTGAGTTATCGGTGCGTGGGCACTGCTATGACGCGCTGGTTGGCTTTGCGGGTTGCGACAAGTCGCTGCCGGGGATCATGATGGCGATGCTGCGGTTGAACGTGCCATCCATCTTTGTGTATGGCGGCTCCATTCTCCCCGGTCGCTATCATGAGAAGGACGTGACCGTTAAGGACGTCTTCGAAATCGTTGGCAAATATGCGGCGGGCGCGTGTCCGTTGTCGGAGGTTGAAGAGCTTGAGCGCGTTGCATGCCCGGGGCACGGTGCCTGTGGTGGTCAATATACTGCGAACACAATGGCGTGCGTGGGCGAGGCGATTGGCCTTTCGCTTCCCAACAGCAACATGGCACCTGCGCCTTATTCCACACGCGACCAAATTGCGCATGCCGCAGGTGTCCAGGTGATGGATTTGCTCGCGAAAAACATCAGACCGCGTGACATCTGTACGCATGAAGCCTTTGTAAATGCCGCAAGAATTGTTGCTGCCACCGGTGGGTCAACCAATGCAGCGCTGCATTTGCCCGCAATGGCGCATGAAGCTGGTATCGCATTTGATCTGTTCGACGTCGCCGAGGCGTTCAAAACAACACCCTATATGGCCGATTTGCAGCCGGGTGGACAATTTGTGGCCCGCGACATGTACGATGCAGGCGGTGTGTACATGCTCATGAAGTCGTTGCTGGCCGAAGGGCTTCTGTACGGCGACTGCATGACCGTCACAGGCAAGACGCTTGGCGAAAATATCGATGAAATCACATGGAACCCGAACCAGAAGGTGATTTATCCAGCAACGGCGCCGATAACTCCGACGGGAGGCGTCGTTGGCCTTCGCGGCACATTGGCACCAGATGGCGCAATCGTGAAGGTCGCGGGTATGGACCGCCTGACATTTACGGGCCCGGCACAGGTTTTTGACTGCGAAGAAGATTGCTTTGCCGCCGTTGAAGCACGGGAAATCCGCGAAGGTTCGGTCATTGTCATCCGTTATGAAGGGCCCAAGGGCGGTCCCGGCATGCGCGAAATGCTTTCGACCACGGCGGCTCTATACGGGCAGGGCATGGGCGAGAAGGTTGCGCTCATCACAGACGGGCGCTTCTCTGGAGCCACACGCGGCTTCTGCATTGGCCATGTTGGCCCCGAAGCGGCAGAATGCGGCCCAATCGCTTTGATTGAGGATGGCGACGAGATCATGATTGATGCCGAAACCGGTGTTATCGACCTCAATGTGCCTGCAGAAGTTCTCGCGGAACGGCGCAAACATTGGGCTCCCCGATCCACCGATTATGGGTCAGGCGCCATATGGCGCTATGCTCAAAATGTCGGCCCTGCTTATAAAGGCGCAGTCACGCATCCCGGCGGCAGCGCCGAAACGCATGTCTTTGCAGATATCTAAATATGCGGCGGTAACTTTGCTGCTCGCCAGCCTAGCTGGCTGCGGCTGAGACGCTGCGGCCCCGACCGAGCAAATTGCAGCGGAAAACGGCGCAAGCAAAGACGCCGGTTGATTGCGCGCGCCTTCACGGGCATGGGGCGCTATGAGCATCACAGAAGAGATTATCAGGGTCGCAGCGCGCGGCGACGGCGTAACCGCAAATGGACGCTATGTGGCGCATGCAGCCCCCGGCGACATTGTAGACCCCGCAGGTGGTTTGATCCACGGACCGCATCACGCAACGCCGCCGTGCCAGCATTTCCCATTATGCGGCGGATGCCAATTGCAGCATCTCGATGAAGACAGCCTGCGCTTATTTGTTGCTGAACGCGTCACGCATGCGCTGGCGACGCAGCAGGTAGACATCGGCGAAGTGATGCCCGTCCATCTGTCTCCCCCCGCCACGCGTCGGCGCATTGCAGTGCGTTCGGCATGGGCAGGAAAACAGTTTCAACTGGGATTCAGCACCGAAAAAAGTCACCGTATCATTGACTTAAGGCAATGTGACGTCGTGACGCCAGAACTGTTCGCACTGCTTAAGCCATTGCGCAGCCTGCTGGAACCACGGCTGAACCGCGCGCGTCAGGTTCAGATCAAATTGGCGATGGTCGATCAAGGCGTTGACGTATTGATTGAAAATTGGATCGCCAATGATCTTGATACGCATGAGACCTTGTCGGAATTTGCGAAAACCTATGGCCTTGCGCGCTTGTCGCTGGATGAAGGCTACGGCCCCGTACCATTTTATGAGCCAGAGCCTGTTACAGTCACGCTGGGCGGTGTTGCTGTGGGTTACCAGCCTTATGGTTTCCTGCAGGCAACACTGGATGGCGAGGCGGCTCTGGTGCAGGCCGTAAATGAAATTATCGGCGAAGACACGGTCGTCGCGGATTTGTTTGCCGGTTCTGGGACATTTGCGCTGTCGATGGGCGCCGGGCGCAAGATTTACGCGGGCGAGGCTGATCTTCAGGCCAGTCTTGCCCTTAAGGCTGCTGCGGGCCGGTCGGGCCGCACTATATTTGCGGAACATCGCGACCTTTTCCGGCGACCGCTTACGCCTGAAGAACTGAACCGCTTCCAGACCGTCGTGCTTGATCCGCCGCGCGCTGGCGCAAAGGAGCAGGTTGCAAACCTTGCCGCTTCCACGGTTCCGTCGATTGCCTATGTCAGCTGTAATCCCGCAAGTTTCGCGCGGGATGCAAAAACATTGGTGGCCGCTGGATACAGGTTGCAGCGGATTTGGCCTGTTGGACAATTCCGCTGGTCAACCCATATCGAGCTGGTTGGGCAATTCACCCGTTAGTGCAAAAGCACCGCCATTAAGGCATGTGCGACGAGCATCATGAGTGCCAATGACGACAATGCAAACAGTCCAAACCGAATGATAACGCGGTTCGACAAAATTTGTACCAAGCTATGTGCCACGCGAAGGCCGACATATACCCACGCAATCGTTGCATTCAGATTGTCGCCTTGGCCAACCATGGCAAGTGTCAAACATACCGCATAAAACACCGTAGGTGCTTCGTGTAAGTGGTTGTAATTGTCTGCGACCCATGAGGCTTTTTCTTCGCCTTTGGCTGCAAGCGCATCGCGCAATGCGCCAGCGGAGGAACCAACAATCTTTGCGCCGTCAATCCCTGCGCGGTTCATCGCGGGTATGCGGGTGGCATACATCCATATCCAGATAATCATTGTCCATGCCGCAAGCGCGACGACTGGTCCTAATATTGCACTATTCATATTAACTCTCCCCTTTTAAATTGTCGCAAGCACGGCTTGAACGGCCAAAACCGTCAGGCACAATGATGACAACACAAACAACATAAAACGGACGCTGACGGTATTGACCGTCGATTGCCAGACACTGTGGATCACGCGTAAAACGGTGTAGCCCCACGCCAGATACACAGACATTTGACTTGCCCCACCCGAAATGGCCAAAATTGCAACCGCGGCATAAAATACCGTGGGCTGTTCCATGAGATGCGCATAATTGTGGGACTTCCAAGCCACAGGCGGCGGCAAATTGGGATCAATGTCTTGTCCGCGTCCGCCGGGCGCTGCTTTGCCAAGATCCAAACCGATTTTCGCCATGGCGGGAAGCCGTGCCGCCATGAGCCAGTACATCATGAAAACGGACCACAGCACCAATACCGCTGCAGGCGCCAAAATAGGCATATTCATATAAAAAACCCTCCCCGTCGTTAGATGGGGAGGGTGATGCACCTCAGAATGTTTGTCAATTGCAACTTATTGCGCGGACCGCTTGCCGATCTTCACAACGTTGCTCGCGTCATTGGCGGGCAACTCGGCATAAAGGCTTGCCATGGGTTCGTCTTCGACAGGAACCGTGTCGGTCTCGCCAAAGCCGTTGAACTCCGTCCGCATGGCACAGCCATATGCGCCCAGCATGCCGACTTCGATATAGTCACCGGCTTGCACGTCATCGGGAAGGATGAAGGGCCCCGCCATATGGTCCATATCGTCGCAGGTAGGGCCGTAGAAGCTGAATTCAGCCATCTGGGTACCGATTGACGTG
>JAIXYC010000100.1 GCA_027490455.1 Sphingomonadales bacterium | reverse complement strand
CGAAGTGCGGCGCCCTTCCAGCGAGTCGATGGACACCTTTGATGTAATCCTAATCGACTTGCAGGATCTGGGTTGCCGGATTTACACGTTTATTACGACGCTGCTCTATGTGCTTGAGGCGTCTGCCGCGCATGGCAAGGCCGTGTGGGTGTTGGATCGCCCGAACCCAGCGGGCCGTCCCGTCGAAGGGCTGACGCTGCAAAAGGGTTGGGAAAGCTTTGTTGGTGCTGGCCCGATGCCCATGCGGCACGGCATGACTTTGGGTGAGATCGGGCATTGGTTTATCGATCATTATAAGATCGACGTCGGTTACCGCGTTATTGAAATGGCCGGTTATGAACCAGACGCGGCACCCGGATTTGGCTGGCCTGCCGATCGGATATGGATCAACCCAAGCCCCAACGCACCCAACATCAACATGGCGCGCGCATATGCGGGTACCGTGCTGCTAGAAGGGGCAACATTGTCAGAGGGCAGGGGAACGACCCGTCCGCTGGAGATATTCGGCGCGCCTGACATTAACGCGCGCGACGTCATTGCGGAAATGCGGGCCTTTGCGCCGCAATGGCTCAAGGGCTGCACACTTCGGGAAATTTGGTTCGAACCGACTTTTCACAAGCATGTACATCAACTGTGTCACGGTGTGCACATCCACGCAGAAGGTCCATCATATGACCATGCCGCGTTTCAACCGTGGCGGATCCAGGCATTGGCATTCAAGGCCATCCGGCGGCTCTATCCCGAATATGATTTGTGGCGCGACTTCCCGTATGAATATGAATTCGGCAAGCTCGCCATTGACGTCATCAACGGCGGCCCCGCCTTGCGTGAATGGGTTGATGCACCCGGCAGCACGCCCGATGAACTGGATGCAATAACGTCAGCTGATGAGCAGGATTGGCTACTGAAACGCGCGCAATATCTGCTATATTAGTGGCCATGCTTCCGGCTTAACTCGCGCATCGCGTCATCAAGACCTTCGAGCGTCAACGGGTACATCCGGTCGTTCATCAATTCCTTGATGATTTTCGTGGATTGCGAATAGCCCCATTGTTTTTCAGGCACGGGGTTAAGCCAGACCGTCGCCGGATAGGTGTTGGTAATCCGGTTCATCCAGACAGCACCGGATTCTTCGTTGAAATGCTCAACCGATCCGCCGGGATGCGTGATTTCATAGGGACTCATCGACGCATCGCCGACCATGACCACTTTATAGTCATGCGGGAATTTGTGCAGAAGGTCCCACATCGGCGTGCGTTCGCTGAACCGGCGCTTATTGTCTTTCCAAACGCCTTCATATGGGCAGTTGTGGAAATAGAAAAATTCCAGGTTTTTGAACTCACTCGTGGCCGCACTGAAGAGTTCTTCGCAAAGCTTGATAAACGGATCCATCGACCCGCCGACGTCAAGCATCAGCAACACCTTGATCGCATTACGGCGTTCGGGGCGCATTTGAATGTCCAACCAGCCTTTACGTGCTGTGCCATTGATTGTGCCGTCAATATCGAGCTCTTCGACCGCGCCATCGCGGGCAAAGCGGCGCAGCCTGCGCATCGCGATCTTGATGTTGCGGGTGCCCAGCTCACGCGTGTTGTCCAGATTCTGGAACTCGCGCTTGTCCCACACCTTTACGGCACGCTTGTGCTTGGATTCGCCGCCAATGCGGACGCCTTCGGGATTATAGCCCGAATTGCCATAAGGTGATGTGCCGCCGGTTCCGACCCATTTGTTGCCGCCTTCGTGGCGCTTTTCCTGTTCCTCGAGCCGCTTTTTCAGCGTCTCCATCAGCTCGTCCCAGCTGCCCATTTTTTCGATCTTGGCCATTTCCTCTGGCGACAGATATTTCTCGGCAATCGCTTTCAACCAATCGGCGGGTACATCCACGTCGTTTTGGCCATATTCGGTGAAAATACCTTTGAAAACCTTACCAAATACTTGGTCGAAACGGTCCAAAAGCGCTTCGTCTTTCACCAAAGTGGCGCGGGCTAAATAATAAAATTCTTCTGGGCTTTGGTCGATGACATCCGCATCCAAAGCGGCGAGCAGAGCAAGATGTTCCTTCAACGAAGCGGATATACCGGCGGACCGCAACTCTTCCATGAATGAGAAAAACACCGGCAGGCTCCTGCTTAAATGACCAGTTAAGGCTTTTGGCTGTTTCGAAACGCGCCGTCAACAACCGGCGGTTAACTCCATGATAACCATATGGGGGTAGGCCCCGTTACAAACGACAGAACAAGGTGCCAATCCCATGAAAATGGAAAAAGTTGCATTGAGCGAAAACCACTGGATCCACGAAACGGCGAAGATCTGCGGAGAGGTTACCGTTGGCTGTGCCGAAGCTGCAGGTGTGCTGGAACAGGCGCTACAATCCGCAGACTGGCTCAAGGCAAGGCATGGCGAGATGACCGAGCTGACGCAGGCACTTGATGCCGACATTGCGGAGGTGGCGCAGGCGACTCGAGATGCACGGATTTTGGCTGAAGCCGCAGTGACAAAGTTGATGACGGGGCATGAAACCGTTCAGCTATCATTGGCGAGCTTTTCGGAACTCATCAGTCTCATCATGAGCCTTGGTTCGCATATCACCGGCTTTGCGACCGCGATGGAACAAGTGAAGCGCGTATCGCAATCGATTGATTCGATTGCGCGCACCACCAATATGCTGGCGCTCAACGCCGCGATTGAGGCGGAAAAGGCCGGGGCCGCTGGGCAGACGTTTGCCGTCGTGGCAGCTGAAGTCAAAAAGCTGGCGCGTGATACGCGGCATGCTGCGGTGGAAATAACCGAAACGGTGAACTCGCTTTCGCATGAAGCCGCGAAATTTGTAGAGCAAATCGAGGACGGTGTATCGACAAGCGGCGCGGCGCAAGAGCAGTTTTCGAGCCTTCAGGAGCTCATTTATGGCGTGAGCGATGCCGTTACCAAAGTCGGTGATCACAACCGAGAGATTGCAGACAGCACCGCACAAATTCACCGTGGATTGGTGGATTCGCAAAATGTTCGTGATGCGGTCGAAGGGGCCAATGTTGAAATGTTTGCGGCTGTTGTGCGCGCGCATAGTCAGATCGGTGGTCTGGAAATGCAGGCAACCAAGATGTTTGATCATATTGTGCACAGCGGTTTGTCAAAGCGCGATAGCGAATTTGTCGAGCTTGCCCACCAAAAGGCCGAAGAAGTGAAAGCATTGACCGAGGCCGCAATCGCAGATGGTACTCTGACCTTAGAGGCGTTGTTTGATACCGATCTGCGTCCCATCGAAGGGAGCAATCCGCCGCGGTTTACCTCCAAGCTGACATCATGGACGGAACAAAATTGGCAGCCATTTATTGAAGCGGTCAAAGACAGTAATCCCGACGAAATAACGTCGGTGGTGTTTAGCAGCCTTAAAGGCTTCTTACCGGTACAGTTGAAAGAACTCTCTCGCGCGCCAACGGGTGATATTGCGCATGACACGAAATATTGCCGCAACGGCCGCGTCATACAGGATCCAGTGGATATCCCCGCAAAAACAAGCGAGCAGGACTATATGATGGCCGTATTTCGCCACGAAGGCGACGGCCACTCATACAAGGTCATGCGTAACGTATATGTCCCACTGCGCATAAACGGGCGCCGTTGGGGCGATTTTGAAATCGCTTACAGCATCTAAATAAAACGAAGCTTAGCTGTTGGGACGCCGTGCCATAAAGGCCAGTCGTTCAAACAGCATCACGTCCTGCTCATTCTTAAGCAGCGCGCCGTGAAGTGGCGGAATGGCCTTCGTTGGGTCACGTGACTGCAGAACATCAAGCGGCATGTCTTCGTGCAGCAACAGCTTCAACCAATCGAGCAATTCGCTCGTGCTTGGCTTTTTCTTAAGGCCTGGGACGTCCCGAACTTCGTAAAAAATGTCCATGGCCTTCGACACCAGCATTTTTTGGATGCCGGGGAAGTGGACATCAATGATGGACTGCATTGTCGCGCGGTCAGGGAATTTGATGTAATGGAAGAAACAACGGCGCAGAAACGCGTCGGGCAGTTCTTTTTCATTGTTCGAGGTAATGATGACGATCGGGCGCTCGACAGCTTTTACGGTTTCCTGCGTTTCATACACAAAGAATTCCATACGATCGAGTTCCTGAAGCAAGTCGTTCGGAAACTCGATGTCGGCTTTGTCAATTTCGTCGATCAAAAGAACGGGCAACTGAGGCGCGGTGAACGCTTCCCAAAGCTTGCCCTTCTTGATGTAATTTTTGATGTCGTGAACGCGCTCATCACCCAATTGGCTATCGCGCAAACGGGCAACAGCATCATATTCATACAGGCCCTGATGCGCCTTGGTCGTGGATTTGATATTCCATTCAATCAGAGGTGCATTGAGAGCGGTCGCGATTTCTTGCGCCAGAACGGTTTTGCCGGTGCCGGGTTCGCCTTTGACCAGAAGAGGGCGGCGTAACCGCGTGGCTGCGTTTACGGCAACTTTCAGATCATCAGTTGCGACGTAATTATCAGTGCCTTCAAAGCGCATGGACGAACCCCGTTTGTTAATCGAACGATTAATTCGTTAAGTGGGCCCACCGCGTTATGCAATATAATAGTTTACGCCGGGGGTACTGGGCAGGTGGCGCGCATTTCGTTTCCCAACGTTGGCTGCGCAAGATTGCGCACACACTATTTCCATTATGGCTACCGGAAATCCGCCATAAGGGCGAGCATCCGGTCCATAACCTCAACCGTTCAGAGATATAAAAGCGGCAGACCGCCGCTTATTGGTCGAGGAAGCTGCGCATTTTGCGGCTGCGGCTTGGGTGCTTCAGCTTGCGGAGCGCTTTTGCTTCGATCTGACGAATACGTTCGCGGGTCACGCTGAACTGTTGACCAACTTCTTCCAATGTATGGTCGGTGTTCATGCCGATACCAAAACGCATACGCAAAACGCGCTCTTCACGCGGTGTCAGTGACGCAAGAACGCGGGTCACGGTTTCCTTCAAGTTCGCCTGAATGGCGGCATCGACAGGAATGATCGCGTTTTTGTCTTCGATGAAGTCGCCAAGATGGCTGTCTTCCTCGTCGCCAATCGGCGTTTCGAGTGAGATCGGCTCCTTCGCGATCTTCATAACCTTGCGCACTTTTTCGAGCGGCATGGAAAGGCGCTCGGCCATTTCCTCCGGCGTGGGCTCGCGGCCTTGTTCGTGCAAGAACTGACGACTTGTCCGCACCAGCTTGTTGATCGTTTCGATCATATGGACTGGAATACGGATGGTACGGGCTTGGTCCGCAATCGAACGCGTAATCGCCTGACGAATCCACCAGGTCGCGTATGTGCTGAATTTGTACCCACGGCGATATTCAAATTTATCGACCGCTTTCATAAGGCCGATATTGCCCTCTTGAATGAGATCAAGGAACTGAAGGCCGCGGTTGGTGTATTTCTTCGCGATGGAAATAACGAGGCGCAGATTGGCCTCGACCATTTCCTTCTTTGCAATGCGCGCTTCGCGCTCGCCCTTTTGCACCATGTTAACGATGCGGCGGAATTCGCCCAGCGACATACCGGTATTCGCGGCAATGTCCGCTATTTCGCTGCGAATGCGCTCAACGCCTTCGGCTTCGTTCGTCGCGAACGCCGTCCATTTTTTGTCGAGGTTGGAAACTTCGGCCAGCCAATTTTCGTCGAGTTCACGGCCCATATAGCTGTCAAGGAATGCCTTGCGCGGAACCTTGTGACGCTCGGCCAGGCGCAGCATTTGACCACCAAGCGCGGTCAAGCGGCGGTTGAACGAATATAATTGGTCGACCAGATATTCGATTTTGTTCGCGTGAAACTGGACACTTTCGACTTCCGCAGTCAATTCTTCACGTAATTTGTGATACTTATTTTCGGAAGCTGAGGAAAACTCTTCACCGGCGTTCAAAGCGCGCATCCGCTCCAGTTGAATGTTCGAGAATTTCTTGAACAATGAGGCTATCTTGGCAAAACGCTCCAATGCCGCGGGCTTTAACGCTTCTTCCATCTGCGCGAGGCTGAGCGTGTTGTCTTCTTCCTCTTCTTCAACCGGGCGTGAACGCCGCTCGGTCATATCATCGTCGTCACTCGCCGATTCCGGCTCTTCGTCGACTTCGTCTTCTTCCTTGTAAGAAACCCCAGCGGTTTTTTCGCTGATTTCTCCGTCGCCTTCTTCTTCCTCGTCGTCTGTCAGCGTTTCCGGCGCTTTCGACAACATGGCGTCAAGATCAAGAATCTCGCGCAGCTGCATTTCGCCGTCGTTAAGTGCGTTCGACCAGTCAATAATGGCGTGGAAGGTGATTGGGCTCTCACATAGACCCAAGATCATCGTGTCGCGGCCGGATTCAATACGCTTTGCAATGGCGATTTCGCCTTCGCGGGACAGTAATTCAACTGCTCCCATTTCGCGCAAATACATGCGCACAGGGTCATCGGTACGTTCGCCCGTTCCGGTTTTCTTGACAGTGCTGGTCAGCGAGCGCGGGTCATTTTCAGAAATATTGTCGACGGTTTCGACTTCTTCCTCTTCCTGCTCGTCCTCGCCATCTTCACCGGCTTCGTCATTCTCGACGATCTGCACGCCCATGTCATTGATGGCGGACATGACGTCTTCGATCTGCTCGGAAGACATCTGATCCTGCGGCAAGGCAGCATTTAATTCGTCATAGGTCAGGAAACCGCGGCGCTTCGCTTTGGCTAGCAGTTTTTTGACTGTCGCATCATTCAGGTCAATCAGCGGTGCATCGCCATTTTCGGCCATATCTTCTTCATTCTCATTTATGCGACTTGCCAAAATAATTCCCCGATACTGTCATAAATCGTCCGCATCTCGTCTGAAAAATGCGATGATACGATCGTCAAATGCCTTCTTTTCGTGACGTAACCTTTGCTGTTCGGCAAAAGTTTCTTCCGTCATCTCTAAACTCGCCAACCGTGTAGCGCGTTCCAGTGCTTCTTCGAGCGCGGGACGCTGCTTCATCAGCCTGATTGCTTCACCCAAATCTTTTGAAACGCTGGATAATCCGTCGCCCCCCGAACCGAACTCCCCACGATTGAAGGCGAAGACCTTACCATTGCTGTGGAGGAGCGTCGATGCGACATTATACAACTTCTTGTCCAATATGGTAATTAGGCCGTCGGTATCAAGCGATTCTTTGGCAAAAGATTCATTCAGCATGATGTTGAGCAAAGCGGCATGATTCGGGTCGGTCGGAACGAAGCCACTCAATGCTTCATGATGCTGCCGTATCATGGATGGATTACGCAGCAATGCGCCAAGCACACCCTGCACCAAGAAATCCGATCCCTTTGCATTGAAACTCTTGGTCTCTGCGCCGGGCGGCAAAATCTGCGGCTTTCGCCAGTCGCGTTTTGGCGTGTTGGTGACGCGCGTCGGCGGCGCGTTTCTGCGTTGCGCAAAAAGATTATCGTACCGTTCGCGAAACGCATCGGCATAATGTCGTTTGATTTCTCCGTCCGTAATGGTCGCTGTATGAACGCCAAGGCGCTGTTTAAGCCCCGCACGGTCCTCTGGCGTGTCCAATGGAGACGCCGACACCTCCGCCTTCCACAATCGCTCCACAAGCGGCTCAGAAGCTTCCAGAAGCTCCGTGAGGGCCTTTGCGCCCGATGCCTTCACAAGGTCGTCGGGATCCTGCCCATCGGGCAGCGTCACGAACTGAAGGCTGTGCCCAGGTTTTAACAAGGGCAGGGCACGTAACGCGGCACGCATCGCGGCTTTTTGGCCAGCTGAGTCTCCATCGAAGCATAGCAACGGTTTTTCGGTCATGCGCCAAAGCATCTGGATTTGCTGTTCGGTCAGCGCGGTCCCCAATGGCGCCACCGCGTCACTAAAGCCGGCCTGCGCGATTGCAATGACGTCCATATAGCCTTCGACCACGATAACGCGGCCCGTCTGGCGCGATGCGGGCGAACATTTGTCCAGATTGTAGAGCGTCCGTCCCTTGTCGAACAACGGTGTGTCGGGGGAATTGAGATATTTGGGCTCACCATCGCCCAATATCCGGCCGCCAAAAGCAATCACGCGGCCGCGCGGGTCGCGAATGGGTATCATCAACCGGCCGCGAAACCGGTCGTAAGGATCTTTGCCCTCAACCGCGATCAGCAGGCCGGCCTCAACCAGCATGGCATCGCCATATTGCTTCAGCGCTGATTTCAATGCTGTGCGATTATCGGGTGCCAGTCCGAAGCCGAAATCGCGGATGGTTTTTTCGCTGAACCCGCGCTTTTTCAAATATGCGCGCGCACCTGCGCCATCGGGGCTTTGTAGTTGCGCAACAAACCAGTCCTGTGCGGACGTCATCACGTCATACAGGCTGTTGGCTTTTTCGGCGCGCTGGGCGGCTTTGGGGTCAGGGGCAGGGACTTCCATCCCGGCTTCGGCGGCCAATTCCTTAATCGCATCCATGAAGGACAGGCCGCGTTGGTCGGTCATCCACCGAATGGCATCGCCATGCGCGGAACAGGCAAAGCAATGGTAGAAGCCTTTTTCATCGTT
>JAIXYC010000003.1 GCA_027490455.1 Sphingomonadales bacterium | reverse complement strand
GTCTGGTCGAGCCCTTTTCCGGTGACAATGATAATCGGTTCGGCGCTCTCTTGCGCATAAGTGGGATGCGCACCGATGACGATCGCCAATAGCGAGGTCCGAGCCAATAGCGTGATCATGCGGGTTCCTGAAAAAATGAAGGATAAGGATATTGCGGCGTTCCGAAGCCCATATATGCACCGTCACCAATTTTTGAACCATAATATACCGAGGTTGCATTAATGGTCCGACACGGGCATTGGCGGCGCACGGAATTAGGAGAAAAGCTATGCGTCAAATCGATCATTTCATTAGCGGTGGCACGGGCGCCAGCGCATCGCGTTTTGGCGACATAATGGATCCAAACAATGGCGGCGTTCAGGCGCGCGTTGCATTGGGCGATGCCGCTGTGTTGGAACGTGCGGTGCAGGCAGCATTGGCTGCGCAACCTGCGTGGGCGACGACCAACCCGCAGCGCCGTGCGCGCGTGATGTTCGAATTCAAACGCTTGGTTGAAGCCAATATGGACGATCTGGCGCACATGCTTTCGTCCGAACATGGCAAGGTCATCGCCGACAGCAAGGGCGACATTCAGCGCGGGTTGGAAGTCATCGAATTTTGCTGCGGCATCCCGCATGTTATGAAGGGCGAATATAGCCAAGGCGCCGGCCCCGGCATTGATGTATATTCTATGCGCCAACCCATCGGCGTCGGCGCAGGTATTACGCCGTTTAACTTCCCTGGCATGATCCCCTTGTGGATGTGTGGCCCCGCCATTGCGACGGGCAATGCGTTCATCATCAAACCAAGCGAGCGTGACCCAAGCGTTCCTGTGCGCTTGGCCGAACTGTTCATCGAAGCTGGCTTGCCCGAAGGCATTTGTCAGGTTGTGCATGGCGACAAGGAAATGGTCGACGCCATATTGGATCACCCCGCCATCGGCGCGGTCAGCTTTGTCGGCTCGTCCGACATTGCGCATTATGTCTACAACCGCGGCGTTGCCAACGGCAAGCGCGTGCAGGCCATGGGCGGCGCGAAGAACCATGGCATCGTCATGCCCGACGCAGACCTCGACCAAGTCGTCAATGATTTGGCTGGCGCTGCCTTTGGTTCAGCCGGTGAACGCTGCATGGCGCTTCCTGTCGTCGTGCCAGTTGGCGACGACACTGCAGAGCGTTTGAAGGCGAAGCTTATTCCGGCGATACAAGCACTACGCGTCGGCGTCTCAACCGATGCTGAGGCGCATTATGGTCCTGTTGTAACCGCGCAGCATAAGGCCAAGGTTGAGGGCTGGATCCAGACCTGTGTCGACGAAGGCGGCGAGCTGATTGTTGATGGACGCGGGTTTAAGCTTCAGGGACATGAAGAAGGTTACTTCATTGGACCAACTTTGTTCGACCATGTCACAACCGACATGGAAAGCTATAAGGAAGAAATCTTTGGCCCAGTGCTGCAGATCGTCCGCGCGGCCAACTTTGAAGAGGCCTTGGCGCTTCCGTCGAAGCACCAATATGGCAATGGCGTCGCGATCTTCACGCGCAACGGCCGCGCTGCCCGCGAGTTCGCCGCGCGCGTCAATGTCGGCATGGTTGGCATCAACGTGCCAATCCCCGTGCCGGTTGCCTATCACAGCTTTGGCGGCTGGAAACGGTCTGCCTTTGGTGACACCAACCAGCACGGCATGGAAGGCGTGAAGTTCTGGACCAAGGTCAAGACAATCACCCAGCGTTGGCCAGATGGCTCGCCCGACGGTGGTAACGCGTTCGTCATTCCCACAATGGGATAAGCCAAATGAAAATCGCATTTATCGGTCTGGGGAACATGGGCGGCGGCATGGCCGCAAACCTCGTTAAGGCAGGGCACACGGTACATGCGTTTGACCTTTCGGCCGACGCATTGACGCGGGCGCAGGGCAATGGCTGCGCAACGTTTACGTCCGTGCGTGATGCGGTGGATGGCGTTGACGCTGTCGTATCGATGTTGCCCAATGGCACAATCGTCGATGGCGTATTTGAAACCGATATATTGGGCCACGCCCCCAAGGGCGCGGTGTTGCTCGATTGTTCGACAATTGACGTTGATACCGCACGCAAGGTGACGGCGGATGCTGTCACAGCGGGCTATGACATGGTTGATGCGCCCGTTTCGGGCGGCATTGCGGCGGCCAATGGGGGCACGTTGACCTTCATGGTGGGTGGCACCGATTCCGCCTTTGCGCGGGCAGAGCCGATCCTGTCGGCGATGGGCAAGGCTGTCATTCATGCGGGCGGATCAGGCGCCGGTCAGGCGGCAAAGATATGCAACAACATGCTGCTCGGCGCGTCGATGATTGCGACCTGCGAAACCTTTGCCATGGCGGAGAAGCTTGGGCTCGACCTTCAAACCTTTTACGACATTTCGTCGAAAGCCTCTGGCCAAAACTGGTCGATGACCAGCTATTGCCCCGTTCCTGGCGTTGGGCCGACATCGCCTGCGGATAATGATTATCAGGGCGGTTTTGCGACCGCACTGATGCTGAAAGACCTTAAGCTGGCGATGGAAGCCGCGCAGTCTGTCAACGCCGATGTGCCCATGGGAACGCGGGCGGCCGAACTATACGCGCAATTTGATGCAGCTGGAAAAGGCGGCATGGATTTTTCGGCGATCATTCAAAGCCTGAAAAACTAACGCCAAACATCTGCGCGCTGCGCTTTCATGACGCAGCGGGATTGCCACCGCGACCCAAAACATTCTAGAACCACCAAGACATTCAATCTTACCCGTCTAGCAGATCACATATGGCCTGCGCCGATATTGAGGAGCTTACCGTGCAGTCAGTCACCACGCAGAAAATCGATGATATCCTTGTTGTTCTTGTCGATAACCCGCCCGTTAATGCGCTGTCATGGCATGTCCGGCAGGGGCTGAAAGACGGCTTTGAGCAGGCACTTGCTGACGACTCGGTCAAAGCGATTGTGCTGCGTTGTGCGGGATCAACCTTCATTGCAGGCGCGGATATCACTGAGTTTGGAAAGCCGCCGCAAGGACCTGATTTCAACGCGGTGCTCCATATGATTGAAGCTGCGCATAAGCCTGTCGTCGCTGCCATCCATGGGACGGCGCTTGGTGGTGGTCTGGAAACCGCGCTTGTCTGCCATTACCGTATCGCAGTTCCATCGGCGCGGCTTGGTGTGCCTGAGGTAAAGCTTGGCCTGCTGCCGGGTGCAGGTGGCACGCAACGGCTTCCGCGTGTCGTGGGTATTGAGGCTGCCGCAAATATGTGCGCGCTTGGAGAGCATTTGCCCGCTGCTAAAGCGCAAGCGATTGGCCTAGTCGACAGGCTTGCCGGCGAAGATAGCTTGGCGGAAGATGCCATCGCTTATGCACGCGAATTGATTTCTGCCGGTCCTCGGCCAACCCGCGATCGGCACCTTGCTGGCGATGTCGGCGTCATTGAACAGTTGAAGGCTGCCAATGCCAAAAAATGGCGCGGCTTTGATGCGCCTTACGCCAATTTGGCGTGCGTTGAGGCCGCGACACGGCTGCCATTTGATGAAGGCATGCAATTCGAGCGCACTGAATTTCTCAAGCTGATGGGCGGTTCGCAATCGGCTGCGCAGCGCCACATGTTCTTTGCCGAACGGCAGGCCGCGAAAATTGACGGGCTGCCCAAGGATTTGGCCCTGCGCGCCATTAAGAAAGTCGGCGTCATTGGTGCGGGCACGATGGGCGGCGGCATATCGATGAATTTCCTGTCCAAGGGGATTCCGGTGACCATCGTTGAGATGGTTCAGGAAAATCTGGATCGCGGTGTGGGCGTCATCCGCAAAAATTACGAAAATAGTGCAGCCAAAGGCCGCTTCACGACTGAACAAGTTGAGCGCATGATGGGTCTGTTGACGCCGTCACTTGCGCTTGAGGACCTGGCAGATTGCGACCTCGTGATTGAAGCTGTGTATGAAAGCATGGACGTCAAGAAAGAGGTTTTTGGCAAGCTTGATGCCATTTGTAAGCCCGGCGCGATTTTGGCGTCGAACACATCCTATCTCGATGTCGATGAAATCGCGGAGTGCACTTCGCGGCCCCAAGACGTGGTGGGCATGCACTTCTTCTCGCCCGCCAATGTGATGAAATTGCTGGAGGTTGTTCGCGGTGCAAAGACTGCGGATGATGTGCTCGCGACCGCAATGGCCATCGGCAAGAAAATCGGCAAAGTCGCGGTGGTCGCTGGTGTTTGCCACGGCTTTATTGGCAACCGGATGCTATCGACGCGCCAACAGCCCGCGATGCAATTATTGTTGGAAGGCGCAACACCTGCGCAGATCGACAAGGTCCATACCGATTTTGGCATGCCGATGGGGCCTTTCCAGATGAGCGATCTCGCTGGCCTCGATATTGGCTGGCACCGCGACCCAAGCCGGATTGAAACGATCCGTGATGCGCTGTGCGCGGCGGGACGTTTTGGTCAGAAAAACGGCAAGGGCTTTTACGATTATGATGAAAAGCGCGTCGGTACCCCAAGTGCCGAGGCGCTCGCGATCATCGAAGAGTTCCGGTCGACATCCAACTTGCCGAAACGCGAGATCACCGATCAGGAGATTGTAGAGCGGACGCTCTATCCGATGGTCAATGAGGGCTACAAAATACTTCAGGAAGGTAAAGCCCAGCGGCCGTCGGATATCGATGTGGTCTGGATCTATGGCTATGGCTGGCCGATTTATCGCGGCGGCCCCATGTTCTGGGGCGACCTTGAAGGTGCTGGCAAGATTGTAGAAGCGCTGGAGCGGCACGGCGTTGCGGTGGCGGAAAGTTTGAAGGCCAAGGCTTAAGTTCTAAGCGCCGATCAACAGTAATGCGTGCGAACGGTTGTCGTAAATGACGGCCGTTCGCACCTTATCGCGCAGCTAAGGATCGCAAACCCACGCGCCGTTAACGGTCTTGTTCCGGGGAATGGATATCCGAGAGCCGGGGCTGGATATAATATCCGCGATATCACACATATTTGTGTCAGGATGTGTGTCGTCAGGCGTTTTGATGAGTGACTTCACCCAATGCGCCGATGAACTGGTCGGTGCATCGATCCCAATCGAAACTCTGCGCATATGCCAAAGCGTCGGCTTTATGCACACTAAGCGCG
>JAIXYC010000113.1 GCA_027490455.1 Sphingomonadales bacterium | reverse complement strand
CGCTGCCCGCAATCCGGCTGTGAAGCCCCATTGTGAGACCAAAGCCCTTGGCATTCACCCGTGCGATTGTATCCTCAAGCTCGCCAGCCTTCCATGTTGCAACATGCACCAATGGGCCAAACCATTCGCGATTCAGGTCATCGAGATCGTCCAGACGGATAACCGACGGGGGCACAAACAGGCCTTTTGCCGGAACATCGATCTCATGAACTATTCTGTCCTTCACCTCGGCACGATAGGCCATCAGCTTGTCATAGGATTCCTGATCAATGACAGGGCCGATGTCGGTAGAAGGATCAGCCGGATCGCCCACGTTCAAAGTGTCCATCGCGCCGCGCAGCATCTCAAGCGTATGTTCGGCGATATCTTCCTGCAGAAGCAATAGCCTCAACGCCGAGCAACGCTGCCCCGCCGATTGAAAGCCAGAGATGATGATGTCGCGAACGACTTGTTCGGACAAAGCCGTGGAGTCGACGATCATGGCGTTCAAGCCACCCGTTTCGGCGATCAGCGGCACCAATGGCCGCGCGTCGTCCGCAAGCAAATTGCGGGCAATGGCCTTTGCGGTGGGAACGGACCCGGTAAACACCACGCCAGAAATGCGGACATCGGCGGTCAGAGCAGCGCCAACGTCGCCGCCGCCGGTAACAATCTGAAGCACATCTTCGGGAACACCGGCTCCATGCGCCAGCGCCACTGCATATTGCCCAATGGCCGGTGTTTGCGGAGCAGGCTTAGCGACCACGGTGTTGCCCGTGACCAATGCTGCCGCCACTTGCCCCAAAAATATGGCCAGCGGGAAATTCCATGGCGCAATGGCGACCCAAACACCCCTGCCTTCGTGCCGCAGAATATTGCGTTCACCCGTCGGGCCGGGCAATTCAACAGGCATTAAATCCGTACGGGCGCGCGCAGCATAATAACGGCAAAAATCAATCGCCTCGCGTACTTCGGAGAGCGCGTCGGGGATCGTTTTGCGCGCCTCTTGCACCAAAATAGCCATTAACCGGCCACGGTTGGATTCCAACAGGTCGGCCAGTCGCTCCAGACAGTCCGCGCGTTCGTCCAATGGGGTATTTGACCATGCGGGATAGGCGGCAAGCGCTTTGGTGACCGCACCTTCTGGTGAGGCTGTTGTCTGTTTGCCCAATGGTACCGGGCGCGCGATGTCCGCTGCAGTTTCTTGCAAAATCACCGCATCATCCAGGTCAATGCCAAGGCTATTCGTCCGCTCTGGCTGAAAAAGATCCGCAGGCGCTGCAATCGCCGGGTGCCGCGTGCCGCCAACAGCCATGATTTTCTCTACAGGATCGGCGAGCAGCTCGTCCTCACTGATGGATTGGTCCGCCAGTTGGTGCACAAAACTGCTGTTGGCGCCATTTTCCAGCAGTCTGCGGACCAGATAGGCGAGCAAGTCGCGATGTCCGCCGACCGGAGCATAAGTGCGGCATTGATAGCCCTCTTCGCGCACAAGGCGTTCAAACAGCCCTTCGCCCATTCCATGCAGGCGCTGAAATTCAAAATCGCGATTGTCCCCCGCCCATTGCAAGATCGTCGCGACGGTAAGCGCGTTATGCGTTGCAAATGCAGGGCGAATTTTGGCGGCTTCAAACATATCTTTGGCGCACGCAAGGTAGGATACGTCCGTTGCCGGCTTGCGGGTAAACAATGGGAAGTCGGTTAGTCCCCGTTCCTGCGCATGTTTGATCTCGCTGTCCCAATAGGCACCTTTGACGAGGCGCACTTGCATGATGCGGGACGTATCATGGCCCAATGCATTGGCCCATGCGATGACGGGACGGGCGCGTTTAGAGTAAGCTTGCACTGCCATGCCCAAGCCATCCCAGCCGCGCAGTTCACGGTCACGGGCGACGCGCTCAATAATATCTAAGCTCATTTCCAGTCGCGCGGCTTCTTCGGCATCAATAGTGAGTTGCACGCCAAGCGCGGCGGCACATCGGGCCAATTGCGTGATCATATCGGCCAGTTCTGGGACGCATGTTGCACTCTGTGCGGTTTCGTATCGCGGGTGCAGCGCCGACAGTTTTACAGAAACGCTATGCCCGCGCGCCGCATTGCGGCCGACGGCTGCGATGGCCGCGGAGTAGGATTCGAAATATCGTTCTGCGTCATTTTTGGTACGCGCAGCTTCGCCAAGCATATCGAAACTGGCGGTGAAGCCACGGTTGTCTTTTGATTCCATCCGCTTGATGGCTTCGTCAATATCGCGGCCCATCACGAAAACTTGGCCCATCAGGCGCATAGCCGCGCCAACGGCCTGCCGCACAAATGGCTCGCCTGCCTTTGCAATCAGGCGTTTCAACGTGCTTGTGCTGTCACCCAGAACCGCTTTGCCAAGGACAAGCCCCCACGTCGCGCTGTTCACCAACAAGCTCGATGACTGCCCCTTATGGTTGCTCCACTCCGCTTCCGTCAGCTTGTCGGCAATCAGCAGATCGGCAGTCTGGGGATCGGGTACGCGCAAAAACGCCTCCGCAAGCGAGAGCAGCGCCGTGCCCTCCTCCGTTCCGAGGCGGTATTCCTGCAAAAACTGGTTCACCCACCCATCGGCTTGCACCTGACGCAAATCGGCCAGCAGGGTCCGCGCGGTGCGCACAACTTCGGCGCGCGCGGTGCCATCGATATTGGCAGCGACCACCAATGGGGCAAGCACTTCTGGTTCAGACTTGCGATGGAAGGGCCGGATGGCAGTGCGTGCGGATTCGAGTGATGAAGTCATTGCGGCGCTTTGCCGGATAAAGCACAGGCAGACAAGTTTCAGTTGTAACGAAAAAGCCAGCCCTCGGGTGAAGGCTGGCTCAGGATCGTCAGGCTATAGCCTGATCGACCGTTCCGTCCGGATGTGAATGAGGTTCAGGGATCATATCCGGACGAAATGTTGATATTCTAACGATTGCGGCGGCAATTGCTGTCCGACTTGTCGATGACGTTCGATACTCCGTTGTTTTCAGGTTCGGCCCACATTGGGCAATGCGGCGTTTTGCTATGCTGATAATTGCCTTATGAAGATGCTTCATTGTCCGAATGCTGAATGTGTCTGTAATCGATCGTTCATATTCCGCCCGTAATTGATGAAGTTCCGGCTGCCCTCTGCCCCGGACAAGAAAAAACCGGAGGCAGTGACTGCCCCCGGTTTTGATTCGTTTTAGCTAAAGGTTGCAAAAGCAACCGTTGGGCTTACGCCGCAGCTTTTTGCTTCTTGGCGATTTCTTTTTTCACCTTGCGCGCGTTTGTCGAGAGCTTCTCGTCCGAAGTCTTCAACAACCAGTTGTCGAGACCGCCGACATGTTCAACCGAACGCAAACCGTGGGTCGAAACGCGAAACTTGTAGCCCTGCTCAAGGGCATCCGACAACAAAGTGACATTCTGCAGGTTAGGCAGGAATGTCCGCTTGGTTTTGTTGTTGGCGTGGCTCACATTGTTGCCGACCAGACGGCCTTTACCGGTGAGTTCGCAGATGCGCGCCATGATGTATGTCCTGTATAAAAAAAGTGTATGCGGAATCACTGTCCCGCGAAAGTCGCTGCCCCTAACGCTCCACACCGAAAAGGTCAAGCCGATGTGTGGTCAAAAGCAGCAATCTACGCTAGCAAAATAACATGCCCTTGTCCAAAGCCCGCGAAATGATGAACGAAGCGCTCAAATTGGCGCAGGCAGCCGCCGCGCAAGGCGAAGTGCCCGTTGGCGCGATTGTCGTCAAGGATGGGGTCATTATTGGCCGTGGCGCCAACCGCCCGCTTGAGCATCATGACCCCACGGCCCATGCGGAAATCCTCGCCATCCGCGCCGCTGCGGCGCATCTTGGCAATGACCGACTTACGGGATGCGACCTGTGGGTCACGCTAGAGCCTTGTGCGATGTGTGCAGGCGCAATCGCCCATTCGCGCATAGCCCGGCTCTATTATGGCGCTGAGGACCCCAAGGGCGGCGCTGTGGCGCATGGCCCGCGCTTATTCGAACAGCCCACGGTGCATCATCGCCCCGAAATATATTCGGGCATATCCGCAGACGAATCAGCAGAGCTGCTTCAGGTGTTTTTCAAAGACCGGCGCTAACGCAGATTTTCGGCGAAAAATGCGATCGTGCGGGCCCATGATAAGTCCGCCGCTGCTTTGTCAAAGCGGGGTGTGCTGTCATTGTGGAAGCCATGCTGTGTACCCGGATAGAAATGCACCTGAAACGCCTTCTGGTTCGCAATGAGCGCTGCCTGATAGGAGAGCCAGCCTGCGTTGATGCGCTCATCGACCTCGGCGTAATGGACCAACAGCGGCGCCGTTATGGCAGGAACTTCGGCAGCCGTTGGTTGGCGACCATAATAAGGCACGGACGCAGCCATTTCCGGATAAGCAACGGCCAACGCATTACAGACGCCGCCGCCGTAGCAGAAACCCACCGCACCAACCTTGGTTGTGCTGTCGGCATGATCGCGCAGGAATTCAAAGCTGGCGAAAAAATCTTCCAATAATTTGCCCGGGTTCAGCTTTGCCTGCAGCTCACGGCCTTTTTCGTCATTGCCGGGATAGCCGCCGAGCGACGACAGGCCATCGGGGCCAAACGCCATATAGCCGGCCTTTGCCAGACGGCGCACGACATCTTCGATATAGGGGTTCAGCCCGCGATTCTCGTGGATCACCAATACCGCCGGCAGCTTGCCGCTTGCCTTGGCTGGCCGCGCCAGCAACCCGCTGATGCTGCCATGCCCATCCGGGCTTTGTACCGTCACCCGCGACGTGACAATTGCCGGATCGTCGGCCTTAACCTGCTGCGCCAAAGCATAATCCGGCTGCAACTGGTTAAGTATCATAAGGCCGGTGACGCCCGCAGCCGCGAATTTGCCGGCTTCGCGAATGAATTCACGTTTGGTCAGCTTGCCGTGGACATAGCCATCGAAAATTTCGAGAATATAGGGATGGAAGTCACTGGCCTTCATGCGCGGTGAAGTATCGGCTTCTGCCATCCTTATTCTCCTTAATGGACAAACCTGGCTACAACGTCACGATAGGACCGGCTGACTTTCACCTGTGCACCGGATTCGAGCACAAGGAAGCATTCGCCGTTCGTATGCGGCTTGACCTGCCGCACCTGATCCAAATTGACAATTGTCGAACGATGGACGCGCTGGAACGTTCTTGGATCGAGGCGTTTTTCCAAATCCTTCATTGTCTCGCGCAGGATGAGCGAGTTGTCGGCGGTGTAGATGCACATATAATCGCCAGCCGCATCAATACGTTCAATGCTTTCGACATCGACGCGGAAAATCTGGCCGCGATCTTTGATATTGATAAGCTTCTCAAACCGGGTTGACGCCACGTCGTCGTCCATCGAACTCAGATTGTCAGCAGCATCCGGCGCGACTTCATTGATGACATTGCGAAGCCTATCCAGCTCATCCGATGTGCGCTTGTCGGCAAGCCTGTTGCGCACACGGTCCATGGTGTCTGCAAGGCGCTCTGGCTCGACCGGCTTCATGAGATAATCGATCGCCTGCGCTTCGAACGCCTTAATGGCATGTTCCGAATAGGCCGTCACAAAGACGAACAGCGGCGGATCAATATCCATCACGCCCTGAACGACCGAAAAGCCGTCAAATCCCGGCATCTGAATGTCGAGAAACACCAGATCCGGTTTCAGCGTCTTAATCTTGCGAATGGCTTCGCGGCCATTGTGGCAGGTCGCGACGATTTCGATGTCGTCGAACGGCTGAAGCCTTAATTCAAGGCCTTGGATCGCCAGCTTTTCATCGTCGACCAATATTGTACGAATGCTCATGCGGATATTTGTCCTTGCTGCTTAGCCCCCGTTTGAATGTCTTCCCCTGCTATAATCCGGCTTTGATAGGGTAGTTCCAACAAAACCTCAAACCCTCCGCCCGCTTTTACATAATGTTCAAAGCGTTGATCGTCTCCATAAGCTTGTGAAAGTCGCTCGCGGGTGTTGGCCATACCAACACCGGTGGAGAGGCTGTGATCTTGCTGCCCCTGCTGCAAGCCCGGTCCCGTATCCGATACGGTAATCCGCACTCTTTGACCGACGAGTTGAGCGGTCACGGAAATGTCGGCGCCCTCTTCTTTCGGGGTCACCGCATATTTAATGGCATTTTCCACCAATGGCTGCAGCAGAAGTGACGGCACCAGAGCGTCTTCGACAGCGGGTTCAATCGTGAAATATGTCCGCAGCCGTTCTTCAAAACGCATTTTTTCAATATCGAGATACAGTTTCAACGTCTCGATCTCTTGCGTCAGCGGCACCTTGGCCGCCGCTTCGTTGATGAGTGTGAAGCGCAAAAATGACGATAGCCGCGACAACATGGCATTTGCCTGCTCCGTCTGCTTCAGCAGCACGAGCGTCGATATACTGTTCAATGTGTTGAACAGGAAATGCGGGTTCAGCTGATACCGCAACATCGTCAGCTGCGCACTGGTCGCCTGCGCCTCAAGCCGCATCATCTGGTCCGCTTGCTCTTCAGCACGCACAAAATAATTGATTGCGTAATACAGCGCGGACCAAGCCGCCAATAGCACCGAGTTGATATAGATCGCGGCAAGCCATAACTGCGCAAAGGGCGTTTCATCCACCCCGTCGCGAATGGTTTGCAGCACCCACACGTCCATATACGCGTAGCCGATGGTGGCCAAGGACACCGCAACGAACGTCAGGCTCCACGTAATAAATGGCCGCTGATCAATCAAAAATCGGTAAATAACCGATAGCAGAAGCGTGATCGAATAGCCGGTGACCGCTGAAATCAGGATGGGCACAAGGAAGCTGACAGGCTGCCCTTGGGCAATACCCGACGCAGCGCGCAAGATGACTGCGCCTGCCCATCCGGCTGAATGGAGATTCCAAAATGCGCGATTTTTATCGGCAAAGAAGGGTTTGTCTGTAAGCTCAAGTACCGCCATAAAATCGGTCTAGCCGCATTTTACGCGCGCATGAAGCACTTGTTTCATCACAGGGACATGATAGGGTTTTGGGGAGAGGATATCGACCATGGACAACCACGAAGATCGCGCAAATTTCCACGACATGTCACAGAGCACGCAAGAAGATTGGCAAATCATCATGCGGCACAATATTCCGTTCTCGCAAAATGGCGGACAACGGATATTGGACCATCTTCGACTGCTCGATGGCGATTTTGGGGGATTCGCGGTGGACCGGTTGACCCATTCGTTACAAACCGCGACGCGGGCCCATCGTGATGGACGCGACGAAGATTATGTCGTCATGGCGCTGCTGCACGACATTGGCGACACACTGGGCGCGGCAAACCATCCAGACATTGCTGCTGCCATATTAAAGCCGTTCGTTTCCGAAAAACTGCACTGGATTGTCCAGAACCACGGCATTTTTCAAGGTCACAACTTTTTCCACTATCTTGGGCTCGACCGTGACATGCGCGAAAAGTTCCGCGGTCATGAATGGTTTGCGGACACCGAAGAATTCATCGACAAATATGACTGCCCATCGTTCGATCCCGAATATGACACGCTGCCATTAGAGTTTTTCGAACCCATGGTGATGAAGCTGTTCCGCCATCCGCTGAACAGCATTTATAAGCGTGAAGCAGAGGCAGCAGCTTAATCACTCCATTTCGGCGGGTGCCCTTATAACCGGGGCCATTCGTGCATATAGATAAGGATCACCGGACGTTCGCGTGAACGATCCGGCGCTTTGCACGTTGTCCCCTCCACCCCCGAAAGGAAAACATCATGGCAAAGAGCCAAAAGAAATCGAACCGCGAAGTCCGCAAACCAAAGGCTGAGGGCCCCAAAAAGCAAAATGCTTCGAACCCCTCAACCAAAGGCAACCCGGCCGGGTTGGCTCCATCCAAGAGCTAAGGGCTTAACGCCCCAATAGCACCCGTGCCTGACCTGCAACCTGTGCCAGCATCGCGGGCGTTGGTATGCCTGCCATGCGGGCACGGTCGACCATCGCCTTGAATGCACGCACACGCCCAGCATTTGCTTGCAGCCAGTCCTGTGCATCATCGAGGGGCTTCTTGGCGGCACGGCGGCGCAGGAAATCCAAGCGCATCGTTTGGAAATCGCGCGCGAGCCCTGCAACCAGCAGTCGTTCCCACGGGTCATGCGGATCAATCTGCATCGCCGCCCCTTGTGCCCAGCTGAGGCCAAGCGCATCGCCTAAAGCGGTGAACGCACGCGTAAGCGCGGTGACATCACCCTTTTGGGTCGATGACAACGCCGCGAGGCCAATCGCGCCATCCAACTGCGCCAATTCAACCAGCCGATCGGCAATTTTGCGTGGCGCGCCATTTTCCGTAAGCCGTGCGCCAAAACGTTCCGTCTGAAGCCGGACGTCATTGGGCAACAACCCGTCTAGCGCGGCGGACAATTTCTGCACAACGGGGGCGTATACCGCGGTGGCAGCGCTGACATCGCGGCCTTCATGCGCGTTGCGAATGATGTCCGCCATCTGTGCACGAATTTCAACGGCCGCTTGGTTGAACAACATCAACCGCGTCGCCTCCGGCATCGGTGTCGTATCGATGGCCTGCCACAGCGCTGGCAGATCATAAATGCGCTCCGCAATCGCGAACGCCGCCGCAACATCGCCAAGGCCGCAGCCTTCTTCCTCAGCCAGCTCAAACGGGTGCAGCATGCCCAGCCGGTTGATCATGCGGTTCGCCAATTTGGTCGCGATGATTTCCTTGCGCAAACGGTGCGACAGAATCGCGCTTTTGTGCGCCTTGACCATCGCCTCTGGAAACGCAGCCAGCAGTTCGCTGTCCATTGAGGCATCTTGTGCCAAAGGCGCGTCCTCAACGCCGTCTTGCGCCGCAAGCTTTGCCGTCGAAAGCAGCACGGCCAATTCAGGCCGGGTCAGACCACGTCCTTCACTTGCGCGCCGGAACAGCTCCTCGTTCGGGGCAAGCCCCTCAACCGCACGGTCGAGCTTGCCAGAGCCTTCGAAGATTTCGATGAGCCGGACATAGGCCGGCAAATCCCCCGCCCCGCCCGTTTCGGCAATGGAAAGCGCGAGCGTTTGCAGGCGATTGTCCTCAAGCACCAAATGCGCAACGGCGTCGGTCATATCGGCGAGTAAAATGTTGCGCGCAGGCTCCTTCAACTTGCCGGCACGCATTTGCGCATTCAGCGCGATTTTGATGTTCACCTCATTATCCGAACAGTCCACGCCGGCGCTGTTGTCGATGAAGTCGGTGTTGATCCGGCCACCGCGCAATGCGTACCCAATACGCCCCGCCTGCGTGACGCCCAGGTTGGCACCTTCGCCGATGACCTTTGCTTGAACGTCCGCGCCATTGACGCGGATCGCGTCATTGCCCGGATCGCCAACATCCAAATGGCCTTCGGTTCGGTCCTTAATATAGGTTCCAATCCCGCCAAACCACAGCAGCTGCACAGGTGCCTTCAATATTGCGGTCATCAATGCAGATGGTTCAATCTCTTTCTCATCAATGCCCAATAATGCCCTGATTTCAGATGAAATTTTGATAGACTTCTCCGTGCGGGCAAATACGCCACCGCCCTTTGAAATCAGCTTACTGTCATAATCGAGCCAGCTTGATCGCGGCAGATTGAACAAACGCTGACGTTCTTTCCAGCTGACCGCCGGGTCGGGATCGGGATCAAAAAAGATGTGGCGGTGGTCAAATGCGGCGACGACTTTCAATGTTTTCGAAAGCAGCATGCCGTTGCCAAAAACGTCACCGGACATATCACCGACGCCAGCGACCGTGACCGGTTCCTTTTGAACGTCGATACCCATTTCGGCAAAATGGCGCTGGACCGAAAGCCAACCACCCTTGGCGGTGATACCCATCGCCTTATGGTCATATCCAACTGAACCGCCGCTGGCGAAAGCATCGCCCAGCCAGAAATTGCGTTCCAGCGCGATGGCGTTTGCGGTGTCGGAAAATGTCGCCGTCCCCTTGTCAGCGGCAACGACGAAATAGGGATCATCGCCGTCATGAATGACGACATTGTCGGGATGCACGATGCGGTCGTTGACGATGTTGTCGGTAATCGACAGCAAGGTGCGGATGAATATTTTATAGGCTTCGGTACCTTCGGCAAACCATGCATCGCGGTCGACGCGCATATCGGGCAGCCGCTTGGGGTAAAAGCCGCCCTTCGCACCTGTCGGCACGATGACGGCGTTTTTAACGCGCTGCGCCTTCATCAAACCAAGAACTTCCGTGCGGAAATCGTCACGCCGGTCTGACCAGCGCAAACCGCCACGCGCCACTGGGCCAGCGCGCAAGTGAATACCTTCAACACGCGGCGAATACACAAACACTTCGCGCCAAGGCAGCGGCGCAGGCAGCCCCGGGACTTTCGCACAATCGAGCTTAAACGCGAGCGCTTCTGCCGCAGTTGTCGAAAAGGCGTTGGTGCGGACCGTCGCCAAAACGATCGCCAAGAAACGGCGCAATATGCGGTCTTCGTCGATGGCCGATACTGCGGCCAAGTCCGTGTTGATCGACTTCACATATTTGGTGATCTCTTTTTCGCGGTCACCGGAATGCGCTGGGTTATGCCGGACGTCGAACAGGGCAATGATCGAACGCGTGATATTGGCGTTTTTGGCCAGTGCCGACACCACGGTTGGCATGCCGTAGGTCACACCCGTTTGACGCAAATAGCGATACCATGCCCGCAGCCAGATGACCGATTGCGGATCGAGACCGCCGACCGTCACCAGTTGGTTAAAGACATCATTTTCAAAGCTGCCGTCCAAAACCTGGCTAAGCGCGCCTTCGATAATATGCGGACGTTTCATCACCATTGCCACATCGCCGCCGCGCAGCGACAATCGGAAATCATGGATATAATTGCCGTCGCCCAATGCGGTGGGCAATTCTTCCAACACGTCGAAACCGAAATTCTCAAGCGCCGGAACAACATCGCTGAGCGGAAGCGCACCGGTACCGCTATAAATTTTGAGCCGAAGATTATCGCCGTCCATGAACAATCGGGTGACTTTACTATGGTCGCGCTCCATAGTGAGCAGGCCGACCATATCACGCGCGGCTTCTTCGGTAGAATACGTGCTGCGATAATTGGCGGGAAAACCGGCACCATAACGTACGAGCATGGCGGCCGCGCGCTTTTCGTCGGTCAGCGACGCGAGAGCAGCTTCCACCGCAGGCTCCCATCCGCGGACCATGAGTTCGACTTTGCCATCAAGCGCGGCCTCGTCGACCTTTTGGTCGCGATCTGGCAGGTCGAGTGTGTAGCGCAGCAAGGCGACGCCGCCATCCTCCAGACCAATCGTCCAGCCGAGCAAGCCACCGCCTGTGGCATCTATGAGCATATTCTGGATCTGCTTGCGGATACCTGTCGAAACGTCGTCGCGCGGCAACCAGACGAAGATATACAAATGGCGACCAAGCGGCGACCGCAACGCAATCAGCTTCGGCCGTGGGCGATCCGTGAGCGACATCGCGGTCAGTGTGACCCGTTCCAGATCATCCAATTTTAGCGCGACCAATAGGTCATGCGGCAGCGCCGTCAATGCATGTGCCATCGCCTTGCCTGCATGCCCCGACGGGTCAAAGCCGAACCGGTCCATAAGCGCCGCCAGATGCGTTCTCAGCACAGGTATTGCCTCTGGGGTAGTTGCGAGCGCGGCGCTCGTCCAAAGCCCTGCAGTGACCGCTACGCCCGTAATGCGGTCACCGGTTGTCACTGGGATGACGATAAGATCCAGCTGGACATTACGGTGCACCGTTGAGACCCGGTTGGATTTGAGTACCAATGGCGCGACGCCGCCGTCTTCAAACCATTTGATCGCAAGGGCAACGCTGTCTTCTGCAAGGACCGGTGCATCGGTCACACGCGATAGACCAAGGCGGTCGGACCGCTTGCCATCGCGGCTGATCCGTTCGTGCGCCAGAACCGTCATATTATTATGAGCGAACCAGCGAAGGAGCGCAGCGCCCTCGCTTTCAGGCAGACTGTCCGCGTCAGCGGACAAAGCCGCGAGCATATCGCGCCAGTCGGTAACCGCACCGCGCACATCGGCCAGGACAGCGGCGAGGTGGGTTTCAAGCTGCCGGCGTTCCCGCGCGTCGACCCGCTCTGTTTCGAGGTAGATAAATGATTCCCGGGCCTGACCGTCCATATGCTTCCGGTTGATATCGGTGAGTGTCCGGGCATCATCGCGGACGACACTCAACACGGGGTGAATGATGCGTTTGACCGATATCCCACTTGCGGCAACGGCGGCGGACACCGAATCCACCAAAAATGGCATGTCGTCGTTATTCAGCGCGATCCGCATCATCAAACGGCCCTGCGCATCGGTGAAGCTATCTAGCGCGATGGCGGCAGTGCCAGCTTTGCGATGAAGACCGGTTTGAATGGTAAAGCGGGCGGCCTCTTCCGTTGCCTTGGCATCAAAGCCTTCATTTTCGCCAGGCAGCGCCGTTTCTGCGAACGCCGAAATCATTGCCTTCAGCAAGCTTTTGTCCAGTTTTCCGGTAGTTTTAGCAATTTTGGCGGCCGCCATGAAATCATCTCCTGAGCCCGCAAGCATTGGGTTAAGTGCCATGTCCAACGACAAAATACGTTGTAATTTTATTACAAAGCTTATGACGCCCTTCGAGTGCTTAAACAAGTCACGTTTGTAACTTGTTGCGACAGCCATTACTCCTGTGTAGCGTGGTCAAAAGTTGAAAATAGGAGAGGTTCTGCGTGGATAAACGGCTTACATTATGGATTTTGGTGGGGATGATCCTAGGCGTCGCCGTGGGTTACGCAGTCCATGTCAGTTTCGCGCAGGACAGCACGCAGTTCGAATATCTCACAAAGACGTTCAAACTGCTTTCCGATATTTTCCTTAATCTCATCAAGCTTTTGGTCGCGCCGCTGATCCTGTCGACCATCGTCGTCGGCATTGCGCACATGGGTGACAGTAGTGCGCTGGGCAGAATCGGTTTCCGCGCCATCTCTTGGTTCATCGTTGCCAGCTTCATCTCGATTGGCCTTGGTCTGTTGATGGTCAACCTGCTTCAGCCCGGTATTGGCGCGCCGGTAGATAATATCACCAATGCCGCAGCCACGATTGGCGAGGTCAAGAAGCTCGACTTCTGGGATTTCATCCTGTCGATTTTCCCCAAAAATGCGTTCGAAGCGATGGCAACGAACAATATTTTGCAGATTTTGGTGTTCGCATTGTTCGCTGGTATCGCATTGTCCGCTGTGGGCGAAAAAGGTGCGCCGCTCGTTCGGGGTGCGGAAGCCCTTGCCGAAATGATGCTGCAAATCACACATTATGTGATGCGTTATGCGCCTGTTGCGGTGTTTGGCGCGCTTGCCGCCGTGGTTTCCAAGAGCGGCCTAGCGATTTTGCTGACCTATCTTGAACTCGTGGGTGAGTTCTATCTGTCGCTCGCATTGTTGTGGACGATCCTGCTGTCGATTGGAGCGATCTTCTTGGGCCGACGCATTTGGACGCTCATTCGTTACATCCGCGAACCGATGCTCATCGCTTTTTCGACCGCGTCTAGCGAAGCGGCGTTGCCGAAATTGTTTGAACAGCTTGATCGTTTCGGCGTCCCGCGCCGGATCTCGGGCTTCATGCTGCCATTGGGCTACAGCTTCAACCTTGATGGTTCGATGATGTATATGAGCTTCGCCACTATCTTCATCGCGCAAGCTTATGGCATTGATTTGTCCATCGGAACGCAGATCCTCATTCTGCTGACGCTCATGATCTCGTCGAAGGGGGTAGCCGCCGTGCCTCGCGCATCGTTGGTGGTCATTACCGGCACGCTGGCGATGTTTGACTTGCCTGTTGAAGGTGTCGCGCTGATCCTCGCGATCGACCAGTTCCTCGACATGGGCCGGACCGCAACCAACGTCGTTGGTAACGCCGTGGCAACGTCCGTCATCACCAAATGGGAAGGCATGCTTGAGGTGGAAGAGCCCGAGTTCGTTGAACCATTGCATGCGCCTGCGCACACGGCAGCGCACGGCAAAGCCGGGCTGGACCTTGCCAGCGACATGGTGACTGACGAGCGAAAAACGAAGCTTTAAGCGGGGTGCTTGCGCCCCAGCAAGGTGCCTTTGGCGCCTTGGCTGTCGAGCTTGAAGTCCATATTGCGATGCTCTTTGCGCCACCGGCGGGCGACCACACGCTCGCCGGGACGCGCAGCATCATCCAGCAGCACACGGCCACCGGGCCGCAAATGCGGAAACAGGCTCGCCGCCGCACCGCGCACATGCGGATGAAGGGCCCATGGCGGCCCGTCGACGATTAACAGATCGATTTCAGCCGGCACATCGCTCAATTGATACCAATGCCCCGGCCAGCCAGCGGGTGGCGGCCCCAAGGGCGCGTGACGGATGTCGACATCCATATTGTTATCACGGATCCAATCCTGCGTCGTCGATGCAAAATCCCCGTGCTGGTCAAAGCTGACGATTTTTCCGCCGCCAAATAGCTGCAGTGCCCGCGCCGCGACAAAAGTCGATGCCCCGCAACCCAGCTCAACCACCTGATGCGGGCGCATTTCTTCGATTGCAGAAATGATGTGCCACAAAAAATGCGTATCTGCTTTCCAGCTGCCCAAATTGGGCAACGCATCCAGCGGCAAATCAAGATACGCGAGCAGTTTCGCCTTATCCTTTTTACGGCCACCATCGAGGCTGCGCAGCAGCCATGGCCATTGGATGGCCCCATAAGCCATGACCATGACCCGGTCGCTCAACGACAATGTGAGATCAAGATCGTCGAGGGCCAAGAAAGCCGTGGTTTCGCGCGTGGTCATATGGTCCTCCAATGACGCGGTACGACCAACAGTCAATCAGAGATTTCTAGACTG
>JAIXYC010000034.1 GCA_027490455.1 Sphingomonadales bacterium | reverse complement strand
TGCCGTTGACGGTGACGTATCGCCCGACAATGATGTCGATCTTGGCGGTGACGAAGATCTCGGCGTTGCTGGCACCGAAGACGAGCCAGACGACATCTAATCTTCGGACTTGAAATATATAGGAGCGCCCGCTAGTGGCGCTCCTCACCAAGGCTGCCCGACGGGCGGCCAGATGGGGCCTTAGCTCAGCTGGTAGAGCGCTACACTGGCAGTGTAGAGGTCAGGGGTTCGACTCCCCTAGGCTCCACCAACCTTCGCTAAAGCTACGGCTGGCAGGCCAGTCGGAGTTTTAGCGAGGGTTGTCCGCCGAAGCCGCAGGCGTAGGAGGACTGTTTTAGATGCCGCATCACGTTTACATCATTCAAAGCGAAACGCATCCGAGCGAGTTTTATACCGGGATGTGCTCAGACGTTGCGAGCCGCCTTGGCGATCACAATTCCGGAAAGTCAAACCACACCTCAAAGTTCAGACCATGGAAGCTTGTTTTCCACTGTTGGTTCGATGATCCTCAAAAAGCCGTGGCATTCGAAAAATATCTCAAGTCAGGTTCGGGTCGCGCTTTTGCATCGAAGCGACTGCGCTAGTAAAAACCGCCATACTCCCCTAAAGGCCAACACATGCATTTTCTCGACCAAGCAAAAATCTTTATCCGTTCCGGCGCCGGTGGCCCGGGAGCGGTCAGCTTTCGTCGTGAAAAATATGTGCAATATGGCGGCCCAGACGGCGGCAATGGCGGCAAGGGTGGCGATGTCATCTTTGAAGCGGTCGCTGGACTGAACACGCTTATCGATTTCCGTTATGCGCAGCATTTCAAAGCGATGCGCGGTATTCAGGGCATGGGCCGTGATCGCCACGGTGCCTATGGTGATGACTTGGTTATTCAGGTGCCTGTGGGCACACAGGTGCTCGCCGATGACGAAGAACGTTCGCTGTTGCTCGATCTGACCGAGGTCGGCCAACGCGTGGTGTTCCTGCGCGGCGGCGATGGCGGTCGCGGTAACGCATCGTATAAAAGCTCAACCAACCGCGCCCCGCGTCAGCATGGCCCCGGTTGGCCCGGTGAAGAAATGTATGTCTGGCTGCGCCTGAAATTGCTGGCGGACGCCGGACTTGTCGGCATGCCCAACGCGGGCAAATCGACCTTCATCAATCAGGTGTCGAATACCAAGGCCAAGGTTGGCGATTATCCGTTCACGACGACACGCCCGCAATTGGGTGTGGTCGACCATAAATCGCGCGAGTTCGTTCTGGCGGATATTCCAGGGCTTATCGCTGGCGCAGCCGAAGGCGTTGGCATTGGCGATCGCTTTTTGGGCCACATCGAACGTTGCCGTATCCTCATTCATTTGATTGACGCGACGCAGGATGACCCCATCGCCGCGTGGCATATCGTGTGTGACGAACTGAGCGAATATGGCGCGGCGTTGGATGAAAAGCCGCAGATTGTGGCGCTCAACAAGGGCGACTTGCTTGATCCCGAATTGATGGCCGACATTGCCGAGCAATTGCAGGCAGCCGGCGCATTGGACGTGATATCCATTTCCGGTGCAACGGGGCAGGGCGTTGATCTTGTGCTCGACCGGATCTTGGAAGCTTTGCCCGCCAAAAGCGGGATTGAAGGCGCAAAGGCCGATGGCATCTCCGAGGACGGGACATGGTCGCCGATCTGAACGCAGCATTCTTGCCGACATCTTGCCCGCTGTTGGTGGTCAAGGTCGGATCGTCGCTGCTGGTGCAGCCCGACGGGAATGTGCGGCGGCAATGGTTGGAAACGCTCGTTGCCGATATCAGCGCGCGGCATAAGGCCGGGCAGCGGATCGTTATCGTCACCTCCGGCGCGATTGCATTGGGTGCGCGCCGTCTGGGCTTTGAAAAAGGCGGCCGCAGCAGCCTCGCCGATGCGCAGGCCGCGGCATCGGTTGGGCAAATCGTGCTGTCGGGCATCTGGGCAGAGCTGCTCGACGCCCAGTCGCTTGCTGCGGCGCAAATGCTCGTGACGCTGGATGATCTGGAGGATCGCCGCCGCTATTTGAACATTGCCGCCACGCTCGATCGTCTGTTGGGTGCAGGGGCCGTTCCCGTCATCAATGAAAATGACAGCGTTGCCACCGAAGAAATCCGCTTTGGCGACAATGACCGGCTGGCCGCGCGAGTTGCGCAGGCGGCTGGCGCCAGCGGGGTGATTTTGCTGTCAGATGTCGATGGCCTTTTCGACCGCGCGCCACATTTGCCCGGTGCGACGTTGTTGCCAACAATCGAAAAAATTGACGGCCATGTGCGCGTGATGGTGGCGGAGGGTTCATCCTCTGGCATGGGGTCGGGCGGTATGGCGTCCAAGCTGGATGCTGCCGATATTGCGACCCGCGCTGGCATCGGACTGGTTATCGCCTCCGGCCTTCGCGATCACCCGCTTGCTGCGCTTGAAACAGGCGGGCCTTCGACCTTTTTTGCGCCGCGCGACGGGGGATCAGCACGCAAGAGCTGGTTGGGCGGACGGCTGACCGTCAAGGGCCGCATCCGCGTCGATGCTGGCGCCATAAAAGCGCTCATATCGGGCAGCAGCTTGTTGCCCGCTGGCGCCTTGTCGGTGGAGGGTGAGTTTAAACGCGGCGACGTTATCGACATCAGTGATGATGACGGCGTTGCAGTCGCGCGCGGCCTGTCGGAATACGACGCCGTCGATGCCGCCCGCATTTGCGGCCATCGTTCCAGCGAATTGGCAGATATCTTGGGTACTGTGCCCCGCTCCGTCCTTGTCCACCGCGATCAGTTGGTCCTTTTGTGAAAACAGTCGCGCTAACCGGAGCGACGGGCTTTGTCGGACGGATCACGCTGGATCGGTTGATTGCCGCTGGTTGGCATGTGCGCGCGCTGACGCGGCGGGACCAGCACAAAAAAGCGGGCGTTAGTTGGGTGCATGGCAGCTTAAACGATACGGCAAGCCTTACCGAATTGTGCAAAGGCGCCGATGCCGTTTTGCATGTCGCAGGCGTCGTCAACGCGCCCGACGCGGCGGGTTTCGAAAGCGGGAATGTTACCGGCACAGCGCATATCCTTGCTGCTGCCCAATCGGCTGGCATCACACGTTTTGTCTGCGTCTCCTCGCTTGCTGCGCGCCATCCGGAGCTTTCGATGTACGGGGCGAGCAAGGCCACAGCAGAAGCGCTTGTGCGTACATCATCGCTCGACTGGACCGTCATTCGTCCACCCGGCGTGTACGGCCCCGGCGACACCGAAATGTTCGATATGTTCCGCATCGCCGCCAAAGGATGGGCATTGCTGCCGCCGCGGGGCAGGGTGTCGGTCATTCATGTCGACGACCTCGCCCGCTTGCTGGTGACTTTGCTGTCGGTGGATGATGTGTCGAAATGCGTGTTTGAGGCAGATGACGGAACGGCAGGCGGGTGGAGCCACGCCGGTTTTGCCAAGGCCATTGGCGCTGCGGTCGGGCGCGATGTCACGACGGTGCACGCGCCTGCGTTCCTGTTGAAATTTGCCGGATGGGCCGACCGTGCCATACGCGGTGCAAAGGCGAAGCTGACGCCCGACCGCGCCAATTATCTCGCGCATCCCGATTGGACCATCAATCGCGATGCTGCGCCATCGCCCCAGCTTTGGGCGCCGGAAATAGCTACGCCCAAGGGGTTGAAAGACACCGTAAGCTGGTATCGCGCACAGGGGTGGATGTAGGCGTATGGCTTTGCCCTCATACTGCCTTATTCGCTTGCCATAGCGCGCCCACATGGCGCATTGCCCGTCACATAATTTGAGGATGTACATATGACCGACCGCAGCGAAATGTTTGATCGCCTAAAGGGCCTGATTGAGCCTTTTAACAAAAAAGGTGTCGAGGTTGGCGAGGCCACCACTTTTGCCGGTGATTTGGAATGGGACAGCCTGACCGTCATGGATTTTGTTGCTGAAGTCGAAGACAGCTTTGACATCATCATCAGCATGAATTTACAGGCGGAAATCGAAAATGTCGGCCAACTGGTCGACGCGGTTACCAAGCTGACCGCAGCTTAATTCAAACGGACGCCTGATTTTAACGGAAGACGTGCATGACTGATTTATTCTCCAAATTTGATGCCCTGATTGCGCAACGCGAAGGCTTGCTCGCCACCGGCGTAAAAGACCCGTTCAGCCTTGTGATGGAAGAGGTGAAATCGCCGACCGTTGCCGTCGTGAATGGCAAGGAAACCATCTTGCTTGGTACCTATAATTATATGGGCATGACCTTTGACGATGATGTCATCGCCGCGGGCAAACAGGCTTTGGACGAATTTGGCGCTGGCACGACCGGCAGCCGCGTTTTGAACGGCACATTTCAGGGCCATAAGGAATGCGAAGACGCGCTGAAGGAATTTTACGGAATGGACCATGCGATGGTCTTTTCCACGGGCTATCAGGCGAACCTTGGCATCATCAGCACGATTGCGGGCAAGGGCGATTATATCATTCTGGATATCGACAGCCATGCGTCAATCTATGACGGCTGCAAAATGGGCGATGCCGAAATTGTGGCCTTCCGCCATAATGACGTCGAAGCGCTGGAAAAACGGCTGAAGCGCCTCCCCGCCGATGCGGGCAAGCTTGTCGTGCTTGAAGGTGTCTATTCGATGCTGGGCGATGTTGCGCCGCTGAAGGAAATGATCCGCGTTTCGAAAGAAGCCGGCGCCATGATCCTTGTCGACGAAGCGCATTCGATGGGCTTTATCGGCAAAAATGGCCGCGGCGTGGCCGAAGAGCAGGGCGTGTTGGACGATGTCGATTTCGTCATCGGTACGTTCTCCAAATCGGTCGGAACCGTCGGTGGCTTCTGCGTTTCGAACCATCCGAAATTTGAAATCATGCGGCTTGTCTGCCGCCCTTATGTGTTCACGGCGTCATTGCCACCAGCGGTCGTCGCATGTTCGGCGGCGAGTATTCGCAAGTTGATGCACAATGGCAACAAGCGTGCGCATTTGTGGGAAAACTCCAGAAATCTGCACCAGGGTCTGCGCGATCTTGGTTTCAAACTCGGCACGCCTGATGCGCAAAGCGCCATCATCGCGGTGATCATGCCCGATTTGGAAAAGGGCGCGATGATGTGGGCTGCGCTTCTTGAAAACGGCCTATATGTAAACCTCGCCCGCCCGCCCGCGACACCCGCTGGCATGACGTTGCTGCGCTGTTCTTTATGTGCCGAACATAGCAGCGAACAGGTTGCCGACATCCTCAGCCGCTTCGAACGCGCGGGCAAGGCCGTCGGGATCATTTGACCGCGACGCGCGCTTTTCGTGCCGCGTAAAAATAGGCTTTAACGCACGGCGCCTTTTGCCAAAAGCTTGGGCACCAGAAACAACGCCGCGATCAGGGGCCATTTGCGCTGCCACGGGCGTATGTTGATTTGCGTGCCGGCGTGGCGGTTTATCTTCCACGCCAGATAATCAATGCCGCCGGCATAAGTGAACGCCGCCTTTGCCAGCCGCGCAACGGTCAGCAACTTCCCACGTCGACGCAACGCGGGCCAACGGCGTTTTTCTTCAACGATGTGGCCATCGGGGTCGGACAAGATAACTATTTTGTCCCCGCGCACTTCATTTGTGATCGCCGTGTGCTGCAATGCCGCTTGGCCAAAGCGGACGTAGCGATTGGGGTCAAACGCAATCACCGAAGATGGCCGGTCCTTGCGTTCCGCGCGCAGCTCTGCGCCATAGGTCATGTGGAATCCCGCCTGCCAAAGGTCGAGCACATCAGCTTCGCGTTCTGCAAATGCCAGTGCGGCATTCAGCAAGGTCGGGGCCGCCCCTGATATCGCGAGAATCGCAGACTGCCGTGCGTCTTCATCCGCGCACCAAACGAGGCGTGATGGCTGGGCAAAGCGCGCCCAAACCGACACCGCCGATGCGGCCGGGCGGTTGAGGTGGTGAAAGTCCGCTTCGCTTAAAATCGCCACCTTTGCGACCAGATTGCCATGTTGAAACGGAAATACATTGGGCGGCAGGCGCCGGTTCCATGTGGCGAGCCAGCCGCGTCCATAAGCGGCTTGGTAATCGGAAACGATGAGGTAGAAGTCGAGCATTTCGCCCTCTAGCTGTTCCGACCGCAGGCACGATCCGTAGAACAGAACGGCGCGCGCCGCGTGACCATATTGCGCGGCGATATGCGCCGCGAATTCGCTCGCGCCCTGTTGCGCGGGTATGGCCAATTCCTCGGCCACAAGCTGGGTCAGCGAAAGCATCTGTGCGCCTTAACCGTTTCCGTTGCCGCTTGTTAAGCAGCGATTTTCAGGAAAGGGACAGGCGGCGTTGACCGAAGCACGATCGGGCTACCGCGATACGCCTCGAACACTTCGCCATCCAAGACGACGCTGCTTCGTTCGCTATCGATGCGGATGACATCGCCCTGCTGGAAATGGACGCCGCTTGTGGGTGTCTGTCCCAATTTGCCGCGCAATGATGCCGCGATCATTTTCAGCATCGCCCATGGCGTTTGGTCAACGGCCATAAATTTCATCAAACCACGCTGTTTGGTTTTGCCGGCCTGTCCACCAAGCAATAGCTTTTCCAGCGTCGTGACGATCAAAATTGAAAATGTGCCCTGCAATTCGCCATTGCGGATAAAGGATATGCTGACGGGCTTTGATCGTTTCGGCAGGAAACTTGCCTTCACCCGGACAAAGGCCGAAAACATAACGGCGATGAATGTCAGGAAATGGCTTATGCCATTGGGCAATCCCAATGGATAGATTTTGTGGCGACAATATAGGATCGTTTCGGCAAGGCCCGCGCCGCCCAAGAACATGCCCAGAACCGGACGCGCGCCTTCGCTGCCATCGCTTAACGCAATCAGTTCGCGGACAACGATATGTTCGGAAAGATCGCCCTTTGCGACGTCGATGATACGCGCCAGCGCCTCCAACGGATCACCTTCCGCGCCCAAATCAAGCGCAATCAGGTTGGTCTTGCCATTGGGCAGCACTGCGACGGGCGGCGGTGACCCTTCAAAATGTCCACCATGATACAATTCGGTCAACGCAGACTGCACGGTGCCATCGCCGCCATTGATCACGAGCACCTTTGGCTTCACGCGGGCAATCATTTCGAGCGCTTTGGCGATCTGGCCAATTTCTTCGACTTCGTAATGGAATATATCGGGATTTTTCGCGCAATAGTTTCGAACCGCCGGCAACAACGACCTGTTGCCGGTTGAATTGGGGTTCGAAAGAAGCGCGACTAAAGCCAAATCATTACCTTCACATATATTTCAGGTTGATGGTGATCCGCGTGACACCGGGGCCTACGTCAAATGCGACTTTGCTGACCGACGGCTTGCCCAAATTCAATATGCTCACGCTGGGGTTATTGGAAAAACCGCCCCCATCCTGCGTGAAGTCCGTTTTACCATTTCCATTCCGGTCATGGCGCACGGCAATGCCATATTTCCCCTCGGAAGGGACGGGCAGGCAAAAGCTCATATTTCCTGCGCTCGCGCGGCTTTCGATGCGGTGCAGCCAGCGGCCTTTGGCCAGCCAAGTGCCGGGCGTTGCGACATAAGATTGCACGCGAACATTGCCTCTCGCTTCCTTCACGCCCTGCACGTTCACCAGCACAGCGGGGCCCTTGCCCGCTGTGCAGCGCGACAAATCATTGCTTATTTCCTCGCTTGCGGCAGCGGTGCCCGATAGGAGCGCCAATGCTGTGGCGGATATAAGAACCAAATATATATGCATCTTAAAACTCCTGGAACAGCAAATCCGGTATCACTTCACAACGATACCATCGATATATTGCCCCTGAACCTGTAAGCGTCTATCGGGTCAGTTTGCGGCCAAATTAGGGTGACAGGGCGACCATAAGTTGAAATTTCTTACTGCCACCGACCGATATATCTTCCGGCTTGTGATGTTGCCGCTGCTGGCGACGCTCGCAATCGCGGCATCATTGCTGCTGCTGGACAAGATGTTGACCCTGTTTGACTTCGTCGCCGCAGAGGGCGGACCGGTCAGCGTGGTCTGGCGCATGCTCGCAAATCTGATACCTGAATATCTGTCGCTTGGCATCCCTATCGGGCTGTTGCTGGGCATATTGCTGGCGTTCCGCAAACTCGCGACATCGTCCGAACTCGACATTTTCCGCGCGGTGGGGATGAGCTATCTTCGGCTGTTGCGCGTCCCATTCCTGCTGGCCATCGCGCTGGCTACGGTCAATTTTGCTATTGTCGGATTTGTTCAGCCCAGCGCGCGCTATCTTTATGAAGAACTGCGGTTCGAACTGCGATCAGGCGCCTTTGGCGCAAAGGTCCGGGTCGGCGAATTCAACAATGTTGGCAAAAATTTGACCATGCGCATCGATGAAAGCCGGAACAATGGCAACGCGCTGTCTGGCATGTTTGTGTACGCGCAAAGCAACAATGGACAGTCCATCGCCGTTACGGCTGAAAAGGGGCAGTTTTTGCGTACCGATGATCCGGACACGATATTGCTGCGCTTGGAAAAAGGTACGCTGGTGCATGACGCGCCCAATTATAAATCACCGCGCGTGCTCAGTTTCACCAGTCATGACGTTCCCATCCCGCTGCCGCAGATTGAAAGTTTTCGGACGCGTGGCGGTAAAGACCGTGAATATCTGATTACAGAATTGGTGCAGATCGGAAATGATATGCAAAGGCCCGCGTCGGAACGCGACAGTGCGTGGTCGAATTTCCATTTCCGCCTTGTGGAGGTGGCGATGATGCTCCTGCTGCCATTGCTTGCACTGGCGCTGGCCATACCGCCAAAGCGGTCGACATCCGCGCTCGGCGTCTTTTTATCGATCGTGATGGTCGTGACCTATCATAAGATAAATGAATATGCCGAAAGCGTCGGCGCAATGGGCATTGTTGATCCGTTTATCGCATTGTGGGTGCCATTTGTACTGTTCGCCGCGCTCATCATCTGGATGTATCATGTGATCGCGCATGTGCCCGGTGGTCAGCCCATCGGCGCACTGGAAATCTTCGCGACCAAAGCCGGTAAATGGTTCAAGAAACTGTTCCGCTGGGGCCGAAAATCGCGGCTGGCCACCATTGGCATGCCAGTGCCGCAAGAGGGGTCATAACCCATGCATTTCTTCCCCTCGCACAATATCACAATGTACATGGCCCGGCTGTTTGTCGTGCGCAGCTTTGCGGTGTTGATGATGCTTGTGCTGGTGTTGATGACGCTCGATCTGCTGGGTGAAAGTGGCAAGATATTGGCGGTCCCCGGGAATGATCAGGGCGATGTGTTGCGCTATGTGACGATGCGCGCCCCGCAAATTATTGCGCGGTTTCTGCCCTTCTCGGTGCTGTTGGGGACGTTAATCACGTTCGCGACGCTCAGCCAGAACAGCGAAGTTGTGGCGATGAAGGCGGCGGGATTGTCCGCGCACCAAATTCTTGCGCCCATGTTTGTCGCCAGCTTGGGCGTCGCGCTTATTTCGTTTGTGTTTAACGACGTTGTCGTCGCGCCGAATACGCAAAAGCTTAAAGTTTGGAAGGACGCCGAATATGGCGCGATCGCCCCCGATAGTGACCCGCGTAACAATGTGTGGGTCCGCGAAGGCGGCGACCTTATAAATGCAGGCAGGGTGCTGGGATCGGGCGACAATATCGTCCTCGATAATGTCCGCGTCTATTTGCGCGCCAATGGCGGTTTGCGTCAGGTCATTACCGCGCCAAATGCCCGTTATGTGGACAATGCATGGCTGCTTGAAAATGCGGAGACATTTGACGTTGCGACCACCGAACAGAAGCAGGTGACCAATCTTGTCATCGGCAAAGGCATCACACCCGCTCGGTTCAACGTCATCAAGGTTGACGGAGACAGCCTTGGCTTCTTGCCGTTAATGCGCGCCATTGACGATCTGCGCGCTGCTGGTCGCCGCACCGATAATCTGGAAGGCATATTGTGGCACAAGCTGGCGGGGCCTTTATCGACCTTGTTAATGCCCTTGCTCGCTGCGGTCGCCGCCTTTGGCCTTGCCCGATCGGGCGCCTTGTTCGTGCGCGCGGTGCTGGGCATGGCGCTTGGCTTTACCTATTTCGTGGCGGATAACTTTGCCTTGGCGATGGGCAATCTGGGCGCTTATCCGCCCTGGATTGCCGCATGGGGGCCGTTTTTGCTGTTTTTACTGATCGGCGAAACGGTGCTTATCCGCACCGAAGAATAAGGCGGCTTTGGGCACATAAAAATGCGTTTCGGGAATTCACTATGACAGACATCATCATTCGGCCGGTTGCAACCAAGGCAGACAAACGCGCCTTCATTGACCTGCCGTTCCGGCTTTATGCCAATTATCCCAACTGGGTTCCGCCGTTGAAGAGCGATGTGATGGCGACGATTACGCCCGGCAAAAACCCATGGTTCGAACATGGTGAGGCGCAGCTTTTTCTCGCGGAAAAGGACGGGAAAGTTGTTGGCCGGATATCCGCGCATTTGGATTTCCTCGCGCTGAAACAGCCGCCAGAACAAGGCATGGGCCCCGGCGTCGGCAATTGGGGATTTTTTGAGGCGGAAGACGAAGCCATCGGAAAACTGCTGATATCGACGGCTGAAGATTGGCTGCGCAGCAAAAACATGGTGCGCTCGCTCGGGCCGCTTAGCCTGTCCATCTGGGAAGAGCCGGGCGTGTTGATTGATGGCCACGACCATCCATCGACCGTGCTGATGGGTTACCATAACGCGGCCTATGGTGGGTGGATTGAGGCGGCGGGCTATGCCGGCATCAAAGATCTCTACACCTATCAAATCCCGATTGATGTACCGTTTCCGCCGCTGGTGGAACGCATTGTCGCGTCGGGCGAGCGCAATGAACGCATTGTCATTCGTAAGGTGAACAAGGATAATTTTGACGCGGAAGCGGCGTTAATCCTGTCCATATTGAACGACGCGTGGAGCGGGAATTGGGGCTTTGTCCCCATCACCGATGCCGAAGTCGCGCATACCGGCAAGCAGTTAAAACCAATCGTCTTTAATGACCTGATCCGGATTGCGGAGGTCGATGGCGAACCTGTCGCCTTCATGATGACATGGCCCGACATCAACGAAAAAATCGGTCAATTTGGCGGCAGCCTGTTCCCGTTCAACTGGGCGAAGCTGTTGTGGTGGCTGCGCGCGCCAAAGGTCAGCACGATGCGCGTGCCGTTGATGGGCGTGATGAAAAAGCTGCAGTCGACCCGCATGGCAAGCCAACTGGCGTTCATGATGGTCTCGCTCATTCGCGATGCATCCACCAGCCAATTTGGCGCGAGCCGCGGTGAATTCGGCTGGGTCCTTGACGATAATGGCCCGATGCGATCGGTGGGTGAGGCGATTAACGGCAAAATCAACAAGGTGTACCGCATCTACGAAAAGCAGCTTTGACCGCGATGGCCGTATCGCCCGCGCCCGCCGCATCCATGTGATTGGCCTTTAAGGCGTGATGGCTTCGCCGACGCTGGCGTAAATCATCACCACGGCAAAGGATGCGAGCATGCCGATGAACAAGGCGACGGCGGGAATTTGAAAAACGTCCATATCAGGCTCCTATGTTGAGGAGCCCTGTATGCACCGCGCAATCAGGTCATGCTTTGATCTGCATCAAAAAGGCCAATAATCGCGCCCATCGGCAACGGCCCGTAAATATGCGGGAAAAGCGCACCGCCGCGCGATTCTTCCCAGACGATGGTCTCACCCAGCTGGGCCAGGTTCACCTCGGCGATCACAAGGCCGTCTTGTCCGGCAAAATGCTTGTCCAACGTGCCCTGCAGCTGATCGATCGCCGACAAATGAATATAGCCATCCGCCAGATCAACAGGCGCCCCGTGAAAGACGCCGTCGGCTTCAAACTGCGCCCATTGCGCGGCGGTGAATATTTTGAAGGCGGTATCGGGGTGGCTATGTTTGGACATACGCCGCCCATGCCGAAAAGCAGGGGACGACGCAAGCCGCGCATGGGGAGGCGGGGCGCCCGCGCGCCGGTTATGCCGACACGTTTTTGACCATCACCGCGACCTGATCGAGGATCGAAAGCCTTTCTTTCTTCAACGCCTCTGTCCGGTCGTCGGACGCGGGTTCAATCCCGCTGTCGATCCGGTGAATTTCGCGGTTCACGTCATGATATTGCGCCGCCAGCTTCCCGAAATGTTCATTGCCGATTTTCAGCGTGTGCAAGGCATCGGCGGCGTCGGGCCGCCATTGCGCGCACGACCTTATAGCGATCGGCGTCGGGCGCCGTTGCTTCGCATCTATCTATCTATGGAATTTATGGGTCGCGGTCGTCAGGTGGAAACGCCTTGGCTTCCATCCTGACGACATGCGACAGGCGGCGGGTTATTCCGCGGCAACTCCGGCTTGTTCGAACATATCGACGCCGTCATTTTCGGCGATGGGTTCAATGCCGATGATCTTTTTCTTACGATTGTCAAAGCTGTCCCAAACTTGGCCCCAATCGCCGCGTGTCGACGCCTTGCTGTACTCGGTCGCGCGGGTTTCGAAGAAGTTGGCGTGCTCGACGCCGTTCAACAATGGCGCGAGCCATGGCAGCGGGTGGTCTTCGACCATGTAGATTGCGGGCAGGCCCAGCTGGCCCAAACGCCAATCGGCGATGTAGCGGATGTAGCGTTTGATTTCCTTGGCGGTCATGCCGGGGACGGGGCCCATTTCGAACGCAAGGTCGATGAACGCGTCTTCCAAACGGACAACCTTTTGGCAGCAATCGATAATGTCTTCCTTCACCGACTTGGTGAGGCAGCCGCGCTCTGCACAAAATGCGTGGAACAGCTTGGTAATGCCTTCGCAGTGCAGCGATTCGTCGCGGACCGACCAGGATACGATTTGCCCCATGCCCTTCATCTTGTTGAAGCGTGGGAAGTTCATCAGCATCGCGAAGGATGCGAACAGTTGCAGCCCTTCGGTAAAGCCGCCGAACATCGCCAATGTGCGGGCAATGTCTTCGTCGGTGTCGACGCCGAATTGGTGGATATAATCGACCTTCGCCGCCATTTCTTCATATTCGAGGAAGGCGGAATATTCGGACTCGGGCATGCCGATGGTGTCGAGCAAGTGGCTGTACGCCGCGACGTGGACGGTTTCCATGTTGGAAAACGCGGTCAGCATCATCTTCACTTCGGTCGGTTTGAACACGCGGCCGTAATTTTCGTGGTAGCAATTCTGCACCTCGATATCGGCTTGGGTGAAAAAGCGGAAGATCTGCGTGAGCAGGTTGCGTTCGTGGTCCGAAAGCTTCTGCGCCCAATCGCGGCAATCTTCGCCCAAGGGCACTTCTTCGGGCAGCCAATGGATCTGCTGTTGGCGTTTCCAAAAGTCATAGGCCCAAGGATATTCAAAAGGCTTGTAGCTGTTGCGTGCTTGTAACAATGACATGTCGGTTTCCTTGGGTCTTTAACTGTTCAATACGGTCTATGCGGTCCCATTTTGCCTTATTGGCAGGCGAGGCACTCTTCGTAATCGGTTTGCGCGGCGAGTTCCATCACGGGCAGTTCGGCGGTGTTGTCCGCCTCCACCCCGCCGGCAAAGCCAGCGCGCTGAATGCTCTTCGAACGCAGATAATATAGCGATTTCACGCCCAATTCCCATGCGCGGAAGTGGAGCATGAGAAGGTCCCATTTTTCCACATCGGCGGGGATGTAAAGGTTTAGCGATGTCGCCTGATCGATATACGGCGTGCGGTCCGCGGCCAGTTCGATCAACCAACGCTGGTCGATTTCAAAGCTGGTCTTGAACGTGTCCTTCTCCTCTGGCGTCAAGAAGTCGAGATGTTGGACCGAGCCGCCCTTTTCAAGGATGCTGTTCCACACATTGGTCGAATCCTTCGCCTTTTCCTGCAACAGCTTTTCCAGATACGGATTCTTCACGATGAAGCTGCCCGAAAGCGTCTTGTGCGTGTAGATATTCGCCGGAATCGGCTCAATACACGCGCTGGTGCCGCCGCAAATGATCGAAATCGACGCTGTAGGCGCGATCGCCATTTTGCAGGAAAAGCGCTCCATAACGCCCATTTCCTCAGCATCAGGGCAGGCCCCACGCTCATTGGCGAGCATCATCGACGCCTCATCAACCTGCGCCCGGATATGTTTGAAGAACTTCATGTTCCAAGATTTGGCAAGCGCGCTTTCAAAGCCAACGCCGCGGGACTGCAGGAAGCTGTGATAGCCCATAACGCCCAAACCAACCGAACGTTCGCGGCTGGCCGAATATTTGGCGCGCGACATTTCGTCCGGCGCGCGGTCGATAAAGTCCTGAAGCACGTTGTCGAGCATGCGCATGACGTCTTCGATAAAGGCCTTGTCGCCGTTCCATTCATCCCAAGTTTCGAGATTGAGCGACGACAGACAGCAGACCGCAGTACGGTCATTGCCCAAATGGTCATGACCCATTGGCAAGGTGATTTCGCTGCAAAGATTGGACGTCGACACTTTCAGCCCAAGATCGCGGTGATGCTTAGGCATCGTGTTGTTCACGGTGTCGCTGAAGATGATATACGGCTCGCCAGTGGCAAGGCGGGTTTCCACCAGCTTCTGAAACAACGAACGTGCATCAACCGTGCTGCGCACTTCGCCGGTTTTGGGCGAACGCAGGTTGAACTCTTCGCCAGCGCGGACGGCTTCCATGAATTCGTCCGACAGCAACACGCCATGGTGCAAGTTCAACGCCTTACGATTGAAGTCGCCAGATGGCTTGCGGATTTCGAGGAACTCTTCGATTTCAGGATGGCTGACATCGAGATAGCACGCGGCCGAACCACGACGCAGCGAACCTTGCGAGATTGCCAGCGTAAGGCTGTCCATGACGCGGACAAACGGAATGATGCCGCTGGTCTTGCCATTGAGGCCAACAGGCTCGCCGATGCCGCGCACATTGCCCCAATAGGTGCCAATGCCGCCGCCGCGTGATGCGAGCCAGACGTTTTCGTTCCATGTGTTGACGATGCCTTCTAGGCTGTCGTCGACGCTGTTCAGATAGCAGCTGATCGGCAGGCCACGGCCCGTTCCGCCGTTCGACAGCACTGGCGTTGCCGGCATGAACCAAAGGCGCGAGATATAGTCATAGAGCCGCTGGGCATGATCCTGATCATCTGCATATGCCGACGCAACGCGGGCAAACAGGTCCTGATAGCTTTCGCCCGGCAACAAATAACGGTCCTGCAGCGTGTCCTTACCAAATTCGGTCAGCAGGGCGTCGCGCGATGAATCCGTCACAACGTTGAAACGGCGCTCGTCAACGGATTTGCTCGACGCAGCTTTCTTATCGTCAGCCGGCTTGGCCTCGGCCTCAACCTTAACAGCCTCGGTAGCAACTTTTTCAAGCATATCAGTCATCATTGCGGTCATATCGCCGGCCCCTTGGCCTGTATCCCTGAAATCCATTTAACCCGTTGCTCCATTCATTGCGGCGACCCGAAACTGGATGCCGGTTTTCCGGCGGCCAGCGACCAGTTCAAATATCTGTCGGGAACGCGTGTTCCCATATTGTTCGACTCAGGGCGCGAAACTCCCTGTTAGCATTTTTTGACCACGTCAGGGGTTATATTTTCACT
>JAIXYC010000077.1 GCA_027490455.1 Sphingomonadales bacterium | reverse complement strand
CTTACGACGTCGACGTCCACTTTCTCGAACCCTTTGATCCGGGCGCCCTTGCCGATCGAAAAGTTGTCTGCGCGCTTGCCCGCACTAGGCTGGCCGAAGCTCTGTCCGCCACGCTTGGCTATAGCGTTACGTAAATAGCGCCGAGCCGCGTGGGGTTCTCCCGCGCGCTGCAAAATAATTCATCCAATTGGCCAAATTTTTCAATTGTGGCCACGCATCGACGGCGCTCTAACTTTTCCAAAGGGCGCGTATTGCCTGCTGTAAATTAACTGGGTGCAATCATGAAAATCGGATTTATCGGTCTTGGCAATGTTGGCGGAAAACTGGCAGGCAGCCTCATCCGCAATGGTCATGACGTCACTGTACGCGACCTTGATGCCGCACTCGTTGCCGAATATGTCAACCGGGGTGCATCCTCGGCGGCATCACCAAAAGAATTGGGTGAAGCCGTCGACCTCATCATTACCTGCTTGCCATCCCCCGCGGCCAGCGCTGCCGTGGCCGAGGGTGCGGACGGTTTTCTTCAAATCATGCGCCCGGGCCAGGTTTGGCTCGAAATGAGCACAACCGATTATAGCGAAGTCATCCGGCTCGGCGCTTTGGTTGAGGCGCGTGGTGCGATGTTCATGGAATGCCCTGTTTCGGGTGGCTGCCATCGTGCGGACACCGGCAATATTGCGATTTTTGCAGGCGGCCCGCGCGCGGCGTTCGAATTTGTTCTGCCGGTTTTGACGACAATGGGACGGCGCATATTACACACCGGCGACCTCGGAACCGCGTCACAATTGAAGGTGATGACCAACTATCTCTGCACCGTACATCTCGTTGCACTGGCCGAGGCGTTGACCACATGCAAAGCCATCGGGCTTGATATGAACACCACATATGAAGCGATCCGGATTTCGTCGGGTAACAGCTTCGTCCACGAAACCGAAAGCCAGGTCATCCTCAACGGCAGCCGCGATATCAATTTCACGATGGACCTCGTCAGCAAGGACGTGGGTTTGTTCGACAAAATTGCCCAAGCGGCACATGTCCCCGTTGAACTGTCGCCGCTTATCGTGAAAATCTTTAAGGAAGGCGAAGAGGCTTACGGCCCTCGTGAATTTTCACCCAACATCATACGTCGTTATGAAGAGCCGTTGGGCATTAAGGTTTTGGGCACCGGATTTCCGGCCGATATGGTCGACGATGAACCCGAAGAGCCCGGCTATGAGGTCGTGCCAAAGCGTTAACCTGCGACGCCTGAACGGCTGTCTTCGACATTCTTGGCCACCCAATCCATGAATGTCCGAATACGCAGATTCTCTTTCATATCTTTCCGGCAGATCAGGCCCCATGCGCCGGGGCAAACGGCTTTATGGCCAATGGGCTGCACAAGCCGACCGGCGGCCAGATCCTGATCGACAAACGGGCCATTGACCAGCGCAATGCCCTCACCGTTCAGCGCCATTTCAAGCGCAACGGCCAAGGTGTCGACCATCAGATAAGGCACGGAGGGCTCAAACGCCGATCCGGCCGACGCAAACCACGTCTCCCAATTTTGCACTTCGGTATAGATGGCAACAAGCGGCTTGGTCATCAATGTCTGCGGGCTGGGATTTGGACCCATCGCCTCTGCAACGGCCGGGCTACAGACCGGAAATAGCGCATATTCATACAGCGGAACCCAATGAAATTTGGTCGCGTCGGGTTCTGATGCGCAATAAACGAGCCCGACATCCGCGTGGACATCGTCAAATTCCCATTCAACAGCACATGTGTTGAGCGTCAGCTTTACTTCGGGGTGATCGGCCAGAAACTGCGGCACACGCTTTGCGAGCCAACGTATGGACGCCGTTACATAGGTCTGCACGCGAAGTGGCTTGTCCAGCGCATGGCGGTGGACTTCTTCAACCCCCTCCAGCAACGATTCAAACGCAGCGCGGACATAAGGGTAGAGAACCTTACCCTCTTCCGTCGACACGATATGCCGCCCTTCCTGGACGAACAACGTCACGCCAAGCGCATCTTCGATCAGCTGGACCTGATGGCTGACGGCAGGATGGGTGAGGCAAAGCTCGTCCGCTGCATCGCGGATGCTTTGGTGACGGGTTGCCGCCTCAAAACCCTTAAGCGCCTTTAACGGCGGTAATTGCTTCAGATCAATCTTCGGATGCATCGCCACTCCCTCCCCGGATTCGCGCTCGCATGATGAGGTAGCACAGCCGAAAAGGACTGGTAAATAAAATTAACGCATGCTTTTTGCATCTTCCAAGATCATGGCCGCGCCCTTTTCGGCTACCATCACCGTCGGGGCGTTGGTGTTGCCGGATGTGATTGTCGGAAACACGGAGGCATCGATGACACGCAGGCCTTCCACGCCATGCACACGCAAGCGGACATCAACCACGGAGGTCGCTGCATCCGGGCCCATCATGCACGTGCTTGTGGGATGATAGACGGTATCGGCGCGTGCCCGAAAATCCGCGAGCAGGGCTTCATCGCCATCGACATGCGCGCCGGGAATGAGCTCTTCGGTGATGATATCCGCAAGCGGCTTTGTGCGCGCAATTTGCTTCAGCAATCGGTTACCGGCCAGCACATCGTCAATATCGGCTTGCGTTGCGAGATAGTTCGGGTGGATGACCGGATATTTGGCAGGGTCGGCGCAAGCGAGCTCAATATGCCCCCGACTGGTCGGGCGACAGGGGTTATGCGACAGCAGAAACGCCGAGAATGGATCTGGGTTGAGCAGCTTGCGTTCCGATAATGGTGTTTTGGTGTAGCTGACCGGACTGAAATATAGCTGCAAATTCGGGTGCTTTTTCGTTGCATCGCTGCGCACAAAACCCCCGCTTTGATTGACGCTCAACGACAGCGGTCCCGCCCGGTCGGCCATATAGCGCAATCCAGCGCGGATTTTGCCCAAGACCGGATGCAACACGTCGTTCAACGTTGGGGTGCGGACCTTATAGAAATAAGACACTGCAATATGGTCCTGCAAATTACGGCCTACGGCCTTTGCATCGACAATCGGTTCGATACCGACATTTTTCAGATGGCTTGCATCGCCGATACCCGACAGCATCAGCACTTGCGGTGAGTTAATCGCGCCGCCGGACAGGATCACTTCGCGTCGCGCCTTCGCCTCTAATTGCGCGCCTTTGCATGTATACGCAACGCCGACCGCGCGCCGTCCCTCAAACAAAATGCGGGTGGCCTGCGCCATGGTTTTGAGCTTCAGCGTCTTGCGCTTGCGTGCCGGATGCAGAAACGCGTTCGCGGTGGACGCGCGCCAACCACCGCGTGTGTTGATTTGATAATAGCCGACCCCTTCAGGCTTGCCGCCGTTGAGGTCGTTACTCGCAGCAAAGCCTAATGTCTGCGCGGCTTCAATAAAGCTGCGGCAAATGGGATGGGCAAAGGGTGAGATGTCGGTGACATGTTGCGGCCCGCCCTGGCCATGGTGCGCGCTGTGCCAGTCAAAATCCTCTGACTTTTTGAAGTAGGGCAGGACATCATCCCAGCCCCAGCCTTCGTTGCCCAAGGCTTTCCAATCTTCGAAATCGCGCGGTTGGCCGCGCACATAGACCATCGCGTTGATTGAACCTGATCCACCAACGACCTTGCCGCGCGGCCAATAGCTCTGCCGACCGCCCAGCGCCTCAACGGGCGCGGTATCGTACATCCAGTTAATCCGCTTATCGAAAAAGGTGCGTCCATAGCCAATGGGCATTTGGATCCAGATCGAAAGATCGCTTCCCCCGGCCTCCAACAACAAGACGCTATACTTGCCATCTTCGGTCAACCGGTTGGCCAGCACACAGCCCGCCGTGCCTGCGCCGACGATGATATAGTCGAATTCCTCGGTCACTGAACGGGGTGCTGCGTCATTTCGAGGTGCAGCATATTGCCAGTATAGGGATTGGCGCGGGCGACATCTTCATTCAGTTCGACACCCAGACCCGGCGCAGTCGATGGAATGACATGCCCCTCTTCAAACCGGATGGGCGATTTCAAAATTTCCGTATGGAAACCGCCCCACGTCTCAATGCTTTCCAGTATGAGGAAATTTGGCGAGCAAGTCGCAATCTGTATATTCGCTGCGCCAACCACGGGGCCGCAATAGAGATGCGGCGCGATCTGCACATGATCGACTTCGGCCATTGCGGCGATCTTTTTTGCCTCCAATATGCCACCAACCCGGCCAAGGTTCATTTGCAATATTGCAGCCGCACCTGCACGCAGCAGCCGTGCGAAATCATATTTGGTTGTCAGCCGCTCACCGGTGGCAACGGGTATCGACGTTGCCCGTGCAACCTTGGCCATCTCCTCAGGCGCGTCGGGTGGTACGGGTTCTTCCAACCAGAGCGGATCATATGGCTCAAGTCGTTTGGCGAGCCGGATCGCGCCTGCAGCAGTCATTTGACCATGTGTCCCGAACAATAGGTCCGCTTTCATGCCAACCGCTTCGCGCAGCGACTTGGCAAACCGTTCGCACAGGTCAAGCGCCTCCAACGACAGCTGCCGTCCGTCAAACGCCGAATATGGTCCAGCAGGATCAAACTTCAACGCGGTAAAACCTTGGCTCAAATATTCTGCCGAGCGTTCTGCCGCCAGATCGGGGTCGTGATAAACATCCTTTGTGTCGCCGGGCCGCGGGTAGATATAGGTGTAGGCGCGCAACCGTTCGTGCACCTGACCGCCGAGCAGCTTATACACCGGCTTGTTGGCTTCCTTGCCAATGATATCCCAACAGGCCATTTCGAGCGCCGACAAAACGCCCATGAGCGTGAGGTCGGGGTGCTGCGTAAAACCGCTGGAATAGACCCGGCGCCACATATTTTCGATATCGTGCGGATCATTTCCGGCGACGTAGCGCGCGAACACATCCTCTATCATTTTGGCAACCAGACGCGGTTCGAACGGGACGCAATATGCCTCGCCGATACCCGATACCCCACTGTCGGTTGTCAGTTTGACGAACACGAAATAGCGGCCGCCAAAATGCGGTGGCGGATTGCCAACGACGAAGGTTTCGATATCGGTGAGTTTCATGGAACGCGGAACCCGCTGATCGATTTGATCTCAAGGAAATCGCGCACGCCAAATTCGCCATATTCGCGGCCATTGCCTGACTGCTTATACCCGCCAAACGGCGCCATATAATCCTGGCTCGTGCCATTGATGCTAACACCGCCCGCCCGCATTAAACGCGAAACACGGCGTGCGCGGTCCAAGTCACCGGTCTGCACATAGGCATAGAGCCCATATGGCGAATCATTGGCGATGGCGATGGCCTCCGCCTCATCCTTAAACGGAATCAACACCAGCACCGGACCAAACACTTCTTCTTGGGCAATGCGCATCTTGTTATGAACGCCCGCAAAAACCGTCGGTTTCACATAATAGCCGCGGTCAAAACCATCAGCCCGGCCTGTGCCTCCGGCAACAAGCTTTGCACCTTCATCGATCCCAACCTGAATCAGGCCCTGTATCTTGTCATAATGTGCCTTGCTGACAACGGGGCCATAATGTGGGCCCTTGTCCATCGGGTCGCCAAGCTTCGCAGCCTTCGCAACGCGTGCTGCAATCGCGACTGCTTCGTCGTAGACCGATTGCTCGACCAGCATGCGGGTCGGGGCGTTGCACGACTGACCAGTATTTCCGAAGCAATGCAGCACACCGCGCGTGACCGCGGCCTCCAAATCACTGTCGGCAAAAACGATATTGGCGGACTTGCCACCCAGTTCCTGCGCAACGCGCTTCACGGTATCTGCGGCATTCTTGGCGATCTGGACGCCTGCACGCGTTGAGCCCGTAAACGAGATCATATCGACTTCAGGGTGGCTGGTCAGCGCGTCACCCACAGAAGCGCCTGTGCCATGGATCATATTGAACACGCCTTTGGGGAAACCGGCTTCCTCGACCATTTCAGCGAACAGCTGCGCCGACAGCGGCGCCATTTCACTTGGCTTCAAAACCATAGTGCAGCCCGTAATCAATGCTGGACCGACCTTGCACACGATCTGGTTGATCGGCCAGTTCCACGGCGTGATCAGCACGCAAACGCCGATAGGCTCATGCGTGACGATGCCATCTGTGCCAACATCATAATCCCACGCCATTTCGCGCACGGCCTTAACCGTTGCGCGTAAATGGCCGGGGCCGCTTTCCGCCTGCGCGTCATGCGACAGATCGTACGGCGCGCCCATCTCGGTCGAAATGGCGGTTACCATTTCGCCATAGCGCCGTTCGAAAATATTGATCAGCTTTTCCACCAACGCAATGCGATGCTCAAGCGTGGTCGCGGCATACCCGTCAAACGCAGCGCGTGCGGCTGTGACGGCCAATTCGACATCGTCACGGCCGCAAACCGCAACGACGGCGCAGACTTCTTCGGTAGCAGGGTTGACTGCATCCACCGTTGCAGTGGACGTCGCAGGCAAAACCCACGCGCCATTGATATAAGACTTCAGCGGCGAATTAGACATATCCAATGGCTCTCTTTTGATCTTCAACTATGTATTTTTCGGCGCGCCAATAATGCCATGCCGCCCACAGGCCGGTTGGCGCGAGAATGAGCTGTGCAAGACGCAGGGAATCAGCATTGCCGCCACCTGCAGCGTCAAAAAAGTCGCTGAGGCCGCCAACAATTGCCGGCGCGATAATCAGGTTGAGCACATTGGCAACAAGCAAAGATATCGCCACAGCCATGGACCGCATTTTCGGTGCAGCCAAGTTCTGACACAATGCAAATGCCGGGCCGATGTAGAAATAAATGGCCGGAATAAACAACCACCACATGACCTGCGCCAGCCCCAGATCCCGTGTATAATATGCAAGGAATGACGGGACAGTGGCCAATGCCGTTACCACGGCCAAAAGACGGGCGATTTTTCGGGGATCGGTATAAGTGGGGCGCGCCACCACCCATGCGGTCAACAACGACGCACCGATACCGCCTATAAGGTAAATCCAGCCCAACATGCCGCCGGCTTCGCCTTCATCCATGCCATAAGTGCGCTGCAGGAATAACGGTGTGAACCACATCAAACCCCAACCCCAAAAAGCCGACAGGCCGCTTCCGGCCATCGCATGCACCGCCGATTTTTGTGACCAGAGGAATTTTAGCGTTTCCATGACCGTCGGCGCCTTTTCTTCCTGCACGAGATCAAGGCGCCCGCGTTTGGGTTCCTTAATCGTTACCATGATGATCAACGCCAAAATGATCCCGGGTACGCCCAGCACTAAGAAAGCGGCCCGCCACCCGTATAATGTAGAGACATAGCCCGCAATGTCCGAACCAAGCCACGCCCCAATGGGCGCGCCAAGTGCAAACACGGTCATGGCCATGGAGCGCCGGTCGGCAGGGAAATAGTCAGCGATGATGGAATTACACGCAGGTGTGCCCCCAGCCTCACCAATGCCAACGCCAACACGCGCCAACAACAAGTCAAAATACCCGCGCGTATAACCGGTAATGGCTGTCATGAATGACCAGACGGCAACCGACGCCGCCAGAAGGTTGCGACGATTGGTCCGGTCACATAACCATGACAAGGGGATACCCATGACGACATAAAAAAGCGCCAGCGGAAGGCCAAGCCATGCGGTTTCCGTATCCGTCAGGTTCAATTCTTTGCTAATCGGTCCAAGCAATGTGGACAGAACATAACGGTCAGCGATGCTGATCGTGTAAACCAGCATCATGATAATGAGGACATACCAACGCTGTCCCAGCGAGGAGACTTCATCGACACGTATTGGACCAGTCGGCGCATTGTCAGTCATAAAATTCCTCCTCAGGTTGCAGCCAGTTCAGGCCCTAATTTTTTACGCAGCGGATCGAGAAATTCGCTGAAATTCTCCCATTGATCAACACCGCTTTTGAAAATCGGTTGTCGCACTTGTTCCGAACTCGCGGTGCGAACCGCGCGCTCGGTCTGGTGGAAATTGAGGCACGCCTCTTCAAAAGGAAGGCCGCAATAGTCGAGCAAACGCCGGACCTGCGTTTCCAAGTCGGCAACGACTTCCTCGTAACGGACGCGCAATATCTTACCGGGCAACACATTGTCCCAATGGTCCATTAACTGCACATAGTCCGTATAATATTGGCCAACTTCCTCAAGCCCGTAGGTGAATTCCTGACCTTCGGCGAAAAGTTGTTTAAACCCGCTGAAACAGCATCCCATGGCGCCGCGCCGCGCATCGATAATTTTCGCGTTCGGCAAAATCATGTTGATGAGGCCGATGTGACGGAAATTGTTCGGCATTTTATCAATGAAAAAGGGTGTGCCGCCCTTGCGGTAAATCTGCGTGTCGCGGATAAATTCTTCGCCAAAACGGGTGACGTCTTCGTGCGTCAAATCCGCCAAGTTGCCGGGATATTCGGGCGCCTCGCCCACTACGCGCTGCCGGTCAAGCCGGAAGGCCAACGCAAAGATATTCGGGAGCTCCATCGTCCCTTCGACCTGACTGTGCGATGCAAGAATTTGCTCGAGCAAGGTCGAACCTGCGCGGGGCAAGCCGACAATGAAAATCGGGTCCCGCGCCGGGCAGCCTGCACCGGAAAATTTCCCAAGCAGATCCGTGGTCACCAATTCGCGCTGCAGCCGCATTTCGTTCGTAAGTCTTGCGGGATCGTACTTCAGCTCCTCGCGCTTCAAACGGTTACCAAGCTCATAATATTCGAACGAAGCACTATGTTCGCCGCGATCCTCAAGCGCCTTACCCAAGGCAAAACAGAGGTGATACCGGTCATCCAGCGCGGTCATGGGCGACGCCTGTCGTTCCCGCATTTGGGCAATCTCGCTATCGTCAAAACGGTAAGTCTTGAGATTGGCCAAGCTCCAATAGGCATCACCGCAGTCTGGCCGAACTTGATAGGCGCGGCGATAGGCAGAAATGGCGTCATCCTGCCGCCCGACGGTCTTAAGCGCATGGCCGTAGGTCAGGTTTATGCCTGGATTATTCGGCATAGACCCGAGCAGGGCCTCATAAATCAGCATCGCTTCATCAAAATTGCCGACGGCCAGATTTTCATTGGCGTACAGCATTTCAAACTCAGGGTTACCCGGCTCTTTTGCGCGCAGTTCCGACGATTCGCTGAGTGCCAGTTCGAATTTCTGGCGTTTGCGCAATACTTTCACATAATCGAAATGCGCGCTTACATTATCGGGCTCCAATACCTTGCAAGACTCCAGCAAAAATTCCGCTTCGTCATAGGCGTTGAATTTCATGCCGATGTCGGCAAGCAGGCGCATCGCCTCAACATGATGACCGTTGCGTTGCAGGAATGCGCGGCACAATTGCTCTGCCTTGAAGATACGCCCTTCCTGAATGAAGCTAGCAACGCTTAGCAACTCAGGCGGAAGGGCGGAAAGATGCGTATATTGGGCATGCGCAAAATTAGCTGGCCCCTCGCGCCCGGCTTTATCATGCATTTGTGAAAGTATACGCCAGCTTGCGACCAATGCCCCGTTGTGGGTCACTGCGCGCTGGTACGCTGCGATTGCCTCTTCTTGCAAACCGCTATCACGAAAACAATGCCCGCGTTCTTGCCACGCACGGCCGTAGCCAGCGTCGATCGCAATCAATTTATCAAGTGTGGTGAGCGCCGCAGGAACCTGACGCTGCATACGCTGCGTTACAGCCAAAGTGTACAGAGCATCAATGTTATCCGGCGCGGATTTCAATATGCGCGCGCACAAAGCCTCTGCTTCGGCAAAGCGGGCATTTTGCAAATGCGACCGCGCTTCACGCAACATGGCGTCAATATTATCCGGCGAGGCCTCGGCCAACATTGTCACCTACTCTCCCATATTGTGACGAACGGTTGCACGAACCCTGCCGCACTTCATACGCTTGACGCAACGCAGAAATGCAAATGTGGCAAAGCGCCCCCGGTTTCCCAGGGGCGCCCGCCGTGTTGCTTAAATCTTGTACGAGAAACGCAGGCCGATTGTGCGTGGACGCGAAGTCGTTGTACGCAGCTCTCCGTCGTTCCCGCTCTTGTAAAGCTCGGGACGTTCGTCGGTCAGGTTGTCACCAAACAATTCCAAACGCCACTCGTCTTTCGAGACACCAAGCGATGCCGAAGCCGTGCTGTATGAGTCAAGCTTCTGTGCACCTGGAATTGGCGCGATGACATCGCCAGGACGGACCGTGACACCATTGTAGGTGACAGGAATGGATCCAGCATAGCCCAGTGTCGGATTGGATGATTGATACTTGATGTTTACGTTGTCGATAACGTCAGAGATGCTCTTTCCGACATAATGAACACCAATCTGGGCGAACGGAGCAAGACCCGAGGCAAGTTCCTTTTCCCAATACAGACGTGCATTGAACTGGAATTTGGGGCTCAAAGCAAGCGGACCACCAAGCGGACGGAGCACTGTTGTGCTCTTCCGGTACTTCGTCATTTCAGAGTCGTTGTACGAAAATGCGCTGTTAAACGTCAATTCCGGCGTGGTGCGCCATGTTACGTCGCCTTCCAGACCCCGGATCCGTGCATCCACCAAGTTCGTGGTGAATGTTTGGTTCGAGATGTTCTGGTCGAAAACAGTGATCTGGATGTTGCTCCAGTCAATCTGATACGCAGCGAAGTTGACCTGCAAACGACGATCAAGCAGCGAGAATTTACCACCAACTTCATAGTTTTGCACCTTGTCAGGTACATAGGTACCCAAACGGACAAAGTCAGCATTGGTAGGGCAAATCGCACTTGGCACGCGGCAAGGACGACGGTTGAAGCCACCTGGGCGGAAACCATCCGAGTAAGTCGCATATACCAACGAAGATTCGTCGAGGCGATAGGTCAAGTTGGCTTTGTACAACGTGCCGCTATACTTTGCTGGCGAAGCGTCAGCGTAAAGTACATTCAAGTTGGCGCTGACATTATACGTCGCTGGACCTGAAGTTGCAGCCGTGTAGGTTCCGGTAGTGGCGTTATAAACACCACGTGCACCGCCAAAGCTGCCATTCGACGAACCGTTGATGGAAGCCTTTTCATCATAATAACGAAGACCGCCGGTGAAAATCAGCTTGTCCGGAACGATATCAAAGGACGCTTCACCATAAGCAGCAAACTGCGTATCCTTACGCTGGATGTCGTTGAAGAAGCCAACATTGACAGGGCGCACGCTCTTGTCATTGGCGCTTACCGACGTATTGGGTGCACGACGATAGATGAAGCCAGCTGCCTGTTGCAGATATGACCAGTCGGTATTGTCGAACAATTTGTTATCATCGTAGAACAAACCGAAGGTCCCGCGAAGACGCTTGTCAGCAGGCGTTGTTACGCGGAACTCATGCGTCATACGCTCAGTCCGGTTACGAACCTGATAGCTTTTGCTCGGCGCATAGCAGGTATTGCCGATATTGCCGTTATACGCTGCGGTGTAATACACGCCGCGATCGCATTCATAATAAGGCAGATAGAGACCGATGTTCGAATATCCGGCATAATCGGCAACTTGCGTTGCACGATGCTTCAGGAACGAACCCGTGTAGATCAAATCGAGAGCGCCAAGGCGACCATTTACGCCCCATGTCGAGAGACTTACGCGGTCGCGCAGCGAGTTGTCATTGAACTTGGTAACCTTCAGGTCGCCCACATCAGGTTCGAAGTCGAATACACCGTCAGTGTCGAGTTCCTGACGCACATGCATCAGATCGACAGACCAATCGTCCGTGACCTTCCAAGTCAGCGCAACACGGCCACCGCGGTAGGTCGCGTCGTTGTAGTTATCTTCTACAAATGCGTCATTGTTGATCGTCTGACGCGTTGGCGCACGGTAAAGGCTACCTGTGCAATTCGGAACCGCAGTCGTGGCAGTGGCTTGGCAAGACTGAATTGCGCGCATGACCAACAATGGGTTACCCGTTGGCAATTTTCCAGCAACGCCCACATTGCCGTTGAACGGCATTTGGTATGTTCCTGCGATATTGTCGATATAACCACCCTGCCGGTCGGTATAGAACACAGCGCGGATTGCCAGCTTGTCCTGAATGATCGGGATGTTGATAAAGGCATCGCCAGCGACGCTTTCTTCGCCACCCTTGGTAAAGGCATAGCTCGAGTTGAAACCAGCGCTAAACGCGCTCGCATCAGGCTTGTTGGTGATGTAGCGGACCGCGCCACCCATCGCACTTGCGCCAAAGAGAGTGCCCTGCGGACCTGCCAGAACTTCGACGCGCTGAAGATCAACCGCATAAAGATCAAGGTTACGTCCGACGAGCGATGCTGGCGCGTCATTGATGTACAATGCGACCGTAGGCTGCGCGCCAGCGGTACCGGCGATTTGCAGACCTGGCGAATCCGTTGAAAGACCACGGATGAAGATGGACGACGCACCTGGACCACGCGAAGCAGCGCGCACATTCGGCAAATATTCGATCAGCTTATCGAATTTCGTGATGTTCAGATCGTTCAGCGATTCACCGCCCAAGGCAGTAATTGCAAGCGGCACCCGGTTGGCCGACTCTTCGCGGCGCGTTGCGGTCACAACGATATCTGCAATACCGCGATCCTGCTCTTCAGCTGTTTGCTGCGCAAATGCAGGGTTTATGCCGATGCCGACACTCGCCGATGCAATCACAAGTGCCGCAGTCGAAATTTTCAAATAACTTTTCAATTTTCGTCCCCTCAACCTTCCCCCAATGTTCTGGGGGCTTTAATTCTCCACCAGTAAGACTGAAACTGCAGCCCCCGTCAAGCAATTGACCAAATTTTCGTGATTGGTAAATTAAATTCCCCGACCAATCATTTCATCTACATGTTGCGATTAGAAGACCTAATATATGGATGAGGCAATGGATAGCGTGGGCTTCGACGGCTACGCGGTGCCACGTTTTGCGAGATGAGGATTGATAATGGGTATGGGAGCAGATTTTGTACTGTTGATAGTTTGCGATGACCGTAAGGGTATCGTCGCAGCGGTGGCCAATTCAATTGCCAGCCAAGACTGCAACATCGTCGAAAGCTCGCAATATGGCGATGAAGCAACCGGACGATTCTTTATGCGGATCGCCATCAACTGCCCTGCTGGTTCGACAAAGGAAGGTTTCGAGGCGGCGTTCCTGCCTGTTGCTACGGCGTTCCAATTGGAATGGCGCATTCACGATTTGCGTAAGAAGCTGCGCGCGATGATCATGGTTAGCCAAGGCGGCCATTGCCTAAACGACCTTCTCTACCGCACAGCAACCAAACGGTTGCCGATGGAAATAACCAGCGTCGTTTCCAACCACCAAAATTGGCAGCGCCGCGCGGAGCATGAAGGCATCCCATTCTATCATTTGCCGGTGACGCCAGAAAACAAGCTGGAACAAGAAGCCAAGCTTCTTGCGATGGTCGAAGAGCAGAATGTCGATCTCGTCATCCTCGCCCGCTATATGCAGGTGCTTTCAGACCAGCTTTGCCGGAAACTCGATGGACGCGTCATCAACATTCATCACAGCTTCCTGCCGGGCTTCAAAGGCGCAAAGCCTTATCACCGTGCCTATGAGCGCGGCGTCAAAATGGTCGGCGCTACCGCGCATTATGTGACGCCCGACCTTGATGAAGGTCCAATTATCACACAAGATGTTTCGATCGTTGATCACGCCGATACGGTTGACGATCTCATCGCGCAGGGACAGGAGACCGAAAGCCGGGTTCTGTCACGGGCGGTCAAGCTGCATCTGGAGCACCGCGTGATGCTGAATGGCAACCGCACGATTGTGTTCAAATAAAAGGGCGCAACCAGCCCAACGATTTGGTTAAGTTTAGGAGACCCGATTACCATGAAGACTCGCGCAGCAGTTGCCTTTGAAGCGAAGAAGCCACTTGAGATTGTCGAGCTCGACCTTGAAGGTCCCAAGGCTGGTGAAGTCTTGGTGGAGATCAT
>JAIXYC010000140.1 GCA_027490455.1 Sphingomonadales bacterium | reverse complement strand
GAAAACCTTGAATAGTCGCTATATTACAATCGAGGGCCCTGATAGGGACAGGATATGACAAACGCAAGCTCAGCAACGACAATAAACGCTACGGAAGCCGCCCATTTTGGTGGCTTGGCAGCAGAATGGTGGGACCCAAAGGGTTCAAGCGCTATGCTGCACAAGTTGAATCCCGTTCGGCTTGGCTTCATTCGATCCGCCGTCGACACCCATTTTGGTGGTGATGGCAAGACGCGTCATCCCTTGGTTGGTAGATCCGCGCTTGATGTCGGTTGCGGCGCGGGGCTGCTATGTGAACCCCTTGCGCGTATGGGGGCGGAGGTCACAGGCGTTGATGCCGCGCCGGAAAATATCGATGCGGCAACCGCGCATGCGGCGCTGTCGGGCCTACCCATCAATTATCGCGCGGGCGAAATCGCCGCACAAGGACTTGGCCAGTTTGATATCGTCTCATCGATGGAAGTCATCGAACATGTGAACGATCCAGCGGTGTTCATCGGCGAGCTGAAACGCCACATGAAGCCCGATGGTGTGCTGTTGCTATCGACGCCAAATCGCACGCCTGCTTCGCGTATCTTCCTCGTGGAGGCCGCCGAGCGGCTTGGACAAGTCCCGCGCGGCACGCATGATTGGGACAAGTTCCTGACGCCCGATGAATTGACGGCGCTTCTCAACGAAGCGGGAATCGAGATTGTCGACATGCAAGGCATTGCGTTTTCGCCCATGTCCGGACTGCATTTAAGCAGCAATATGGCGTTGAACTACATATTGTCGGCGCGGTTGCGGGACTGAGCCTTACTCACATCGTCACCCTGAACTTGTTTCAGGGTCTTACTTCGTGCGCCCGAAAGAAAGTAAGATGCTGAAACAAGTTCAGCATGACGATTTAGGGATTAGCATGGCGATTTTGGCCTAAGCCTCAATCATAGCCCGCATCGGCATATTGGTCGTCGGCAAGGTCGGTAAAGCGGGTGATCTTCGCTTCGAACTTCATCCTGACGCGGCCCGTTGAACCGTGGCGCTGCTTGGCGACGATGAGTTCGGCGATACCAAAGATGCGCTCCATCTTTTCCTTCCACGCATCATGCGCGGCTTCGTTGACGGGGTCGGGCTGCTTGGACGCTTCATAATAATCTTCGCGATATACGAACCAGACCATATCGGCGTCCTGCTCGATCGAACCGGATTCGCGAAGGTCGGACAGCATCGGACGTTTGTCCTCGCGTTGTTCAACCGCACGGCTGAGCTGCGAAAGCGCAATCACCGGCAGGCCCAGTTCCTTGGCCAAGGTTTTCAAACCACGGCTAATTTCCGAAATTTCGTTGACGCGGTTGTCGCCGGAGCGGCTTGAACCCTGAAGCAACTGCAAATAGTCAACGACGATAAGCCCAATGCCATGCCGACGCTGCAAGCGCCGTGCGCGGGTACGCAGCGCAGCGATGGTCAGCGCGGGCGTGTCGTCAATATAGAGCGGCAATTCCTGCAGCTCGCGGCTCGCGCGCGACAGTTCACGGAAATCTTCGCGACTGATTTTCCCCATACGCAGCAGTTCGGAACTGATGCCCGATTGTTCGGCCAAGATACGCGTCGCCAGCTGATCCGCCGACATTTCGAGGCTGAAAAAAGCCACCTTGGCGCCAGCGCCCTTGGCTTCTTCAATGCCGTCCTCACGTTCGCGGATCCACCGGCGCGCAGCGTTGAAGGCAATGTTGGTGGCAAGCGATGTCTTGCCCATACCGGGTCGACCAGCGAGGATGATAAGGTCGGAATTGTGCAGCCCGCCGCATTTGGCGTTAATGCTATCTAGGCCCGTGGTCACACCGGATAAGCTGCCGCCCGACTGCAATGCCTTTTCAACATTGCGGATCGCTTCGGTCGATGCGGCGAGGAAGCTTTTCATCGAGCCGGTTTCGCCTTCGCCTTCGGCGACTTTGTACAAAGCGCTTTCCGCGGCTTCGATCTGGCCCTTGGGGTCAACGCTCTCGCTCGTGTCGAGCGCATTGTCGACCAACGTGCGGCCAACCGTCACCAATTCACGCAGCAACGCGAGGTCATAAATCTGCTGCGCAAAGTCACGCGCGCCGATCAAGCCAGCGCCATCTGCCGTCAGCTTAATCAAATAGCCCGGCCCCCCAAGCTCACGCATGGATTCGTCGGCCTCAAAAAATGGCTTCAGCGTGACCGGCGTCACCAGCATGTTCCGGTCGATCAAACGCAATATCTGTTCGTAAATGCGGCCGTGCAGCGGCTCAAAGAAATGGTCAGGCTGCAATTTGATCGACACATCTTCGATCACCCTATTATCAATCAAAATTGCGCCAAGAAACGCGGCCTCCGCCTCAATATTGCGGGGAAGGCGTTGGGGTTCAGCTTCATTCGCTGCTGCAAGTCTGATAAGATCGGCCATGGCTCCCTATCCTTTAGCATGTTCGGCTTCGCAAGGGGGCACAAAAAGAAGTGCGGGGATATGGCTGTGGACAACAATCGGACAACAAGATGTCCCACAAACGGGATAGCGCTTGCCCCAAAAATATCTCAAGCTAACACAGCAACATGAGCGACCCGCGCATCATCAAAGTTGACCTAGACGAAGCAACGATACTTCGGCGCAATGCCGATATCGAGCAGGAGCGGCGCGTCGCGATATTCGATCTGATCGAAGACAACTTCTTCAAGCCGCTGCGCGATATGGGCGATGGCTATGCTGGGCCATATCATCTGAGCATCAGCGTCGCCGACGGCCGCCTCATCCTCGACATTCATCGGCCCGATAATTCGCCACATGAAATGCTCATCCTCAGCTTGGGCCGTTTCCGCCGGGTGGTGAAAGACTATTTCGCCATTTGCGACAGTTACTATCAGGCCATTCGTAAGGCGAGTGCCGCCGAAATCGAAACCATCGATATGGCGCGGCGCGGTGTGCACAATGAAGCAGCCGAGTTGTTGATGGAACGACTTGAGGGCAAAGTTGAGGTTGATTTTGCCACGGCCCGCCGACTCTTCACGCTCATTTGTGTGTTGCACATCAAAAGCTGAGCGCAGCGCAGCGTAAAATCTTCTGTATTCGAACTGCCATTGCGCAACGGCTATCGACTTCGCGCGGCGGTAACGCCTAGAGGGACGAATCACATGCTTGAACAGAGGGTCGCATGACTGGGGGTAAACGCCAATTCGTCCGGTGGGGCATTATCATGCTCGGCATCGCGCTCGCGGTCTATGCGGGCTGGCGTTATGTCACCGCCTGGGCACCGTCGCGCGCTGAATATCCGGTTCAAGGCATTGTGGTCACCCAAAGCAATGGCCGTCCCAATTGGGCGGAGCTTGGCGCAACGGGTGTCGATTTCGCCTATATCACTGCGGTCGAAGGCGCGCGCACGCGCGACGCAGAATTCCAAGCCAATTTGGCCGGCGCGCAAGACGCCGGCATCCGGTTCGGCGCACTCCACCATTTTGACATTTGCCGTCTGGCATCTGACCAAGCGACGATGTTCATTACCAGCGTTCCGCGCAACGAAAGCGCGCTGCCCCCTGCGGTCCAGCTTGATTTTTCCGATACGTGCAAAGGGCGGCCGAACCGCGCGCTTATATTGTCTGAACTCGCGACATTTCTGAACCAGATAGAGGCGCATAGCGGCACACCCGCAATCCTGCTACTCACCCGGGAGTTTGAGAAGGAGTATCAAGTGAGCAAGTCGATTGATCGCACTGTTTGGCTGGAGGGCAATTGGTTGACCCCCGATTATTCCGCGCGGCCTTGGGTCATGTGGACGGCAAATTTGCAGCGGCGCATCAACGGCGTTGACGGGCCTGTACGCTGGGTTGTGGTGCGCAAATGACCGACAGCACGCAAAAACTCGTTCAGCTTGCCATTGAAGCAGCGCAGACCGCATATGCGCCTTATTCAAACTTTCATGTCGGCACGGCATTGCTGCTTGATACAGGCGAAATCATCACGGGCAGCAATTTTGAAAACGCCAGCTATGGCATGACGTTGTGCGCCGAAACGGTCGCGATCGCCAAAGCCAATAGTGACGGCAAATTGCGCGCCATTCGCGAAATCGCCGTGGCAGGTGGCTTGGCGGGGCATGTGGGTAAAGCAGCTCACCCCATTACCCCGTGCGGCCGATGCCGCCAGATTATCAAGGAAGTGGCGGACCTGACGGATATCGATATTCCGGTGCATTGTGCGCACGCAACTGGATATGAAACATTCCGGCTATCGGAATTGCTGCCGCATGGCTTTGGCCCCGCAAATTTGAAATAAAGCCGAAGGCGCGTCTTGCGCACGATAATTTCTACGCCGCCACTTGCGCTCACACCGTAAATTGGCAAAAGCAGTCCCGTAACAGGGAGTGATTATGTCCATATTGTCCGACATCTGGATCCGCGAGCAAGCCCATGCGACCGGAATGATTGAACCGTTTGTCGAAGCGCAACGCCGCGATGGCTGCATTAGCTATGGCCTGTCCTCTTATGGCTATGACGCCCGCGTGGCCGATGAGTTCAAGATTTTCACCAATGTCGACAGTTCCATCGTCGATCCAAAAGAGTTTGATCCCAAAAGCTTTGTTGATCGCAAGACCGACGTGTGCATCATCCCGCCGAACAGTTTTGCGTTGGCGCGCACTGTCGAATATTTCCGCATACCACGCGACGTGCTCGTTATCTGTCTCGGCAAATCAACCTATGCCCGCTGCGGCATCATCGTGAATGTGACCCCGCTTGAGCCAGGTTGGGAAGGGCATGTCACGCTGGAGTTCAGCAATACCACCCCGCTGCCCGCAAAGATTTACGCGAATGAAGGTGCGTGCCAGTTCCTGTTCCTAAAAGGCGAACAGCCTTGCGAGACGAGCTATGCCGACCGTGCCGGTAAATATATGGGCCAACGCGGCGTCACTCTGCCCAAGCTGTAATCTGAATAAATCTTAGGGTATGGCTCTTATGGGCCCGTCGTGCGTTATTCCTTCGACCGGGTTTTCGGCATTCGTCTGCCAAAGGTTTTTAGTAACCATCGCGCAGCTGGTGCCGACTAAAACCATCTCTCCCTTTTGACATTGCCGCCCGCGCAGCCCATCAGGATGGGCAACAGAATCACGGGAGAGAGCAGAATGTCAGACGCACGCGAGTTCGATATCATTGTCTATGGCGCCACCGGATATACCGGACGACTGGTTGCCGAATATCTCAAAACCAAAACGGGTCTCAAATGGGCAATGGCTGGACGCAGTGCGGGCAAGCTGGCGGAAGTACGCGACCTCATTGGCGCAGCGGCAGACACACCGTTAATCGTTGCGGACGCGTCTGACCCCGCGTCGCTGGATGCGATGGTGAAGCGCACCAAAGTCGTGTTGACCACCGTTGGACCTTATCAGCTGTATGGCAATGAACTGGTCGAAGCCTGCGTTGCCAATGGAACCGATTATACGGATTTATGCGGCGAGCCTGCATGGATGCGCCAAAAGATTGACCAGCATGAAGAAGCTGCAAAAGCATCGGGTGCGCGCATTGTCTTTTCTGGTGGATTCGATTCCATTCCCTTCGATCTTGGCGTGTTGATGCTGCAAAAGCATTGCGTTGAAACCTTTGGCGCGCCTGCGCCTCGCGTAAAGGGACGCGTTCGTGCGATGAAGGGCACATTCTCTGGCGGAACAGCGGCCAGCATGAAGGCGACGATGGCTGCGGCTTCAAAAGACCCGGCGGTCATCAAATATCTCACCAACCCGTTCAGCCTTGCGGGCGGATTTGAAGGTCCGGCGCAGCCAGCCGGGAACAAGCCCGAATATGACGAAAGCATCGGCAGCTGGGCCACAAGCTTCGTCATGGCACCCATCAACACCAAAAATGTGCACCGTACCAACGCATTGCTTGGACAGGCCTTTGGCGCGGATTTTGTCTATGACGAAATGATGCTGACCGGTCCCGGCGAACAGGGCGAGGCGATGGCCAAGCATGTCGCGTCGACGCCGATGATGGGTGGCGACAATGACCCCAAGCCCGGCGAAGGCCCCAGCAAAGAAGAGCGCGAAACCGGCTTTTACGATGTGCTGTTCATTGCGGAATATCCCGATGGCCGGACCGCGAAGCTTAGCGTGAAGGGCGACCGTGACCCGGGCTATGGTTCAACCAGCAAAATGATCAGCGAAACCGCCATTGCCTTGAGCGAAAATCAGGGTGCGGGTGGTGTCACCACACCGGGCGCTGCGCTGGGTGAAACGCTGGTTGACCGGTTGCAGAAACATGCCGGATTGATTTTCGCGGTTGAGGGCTAAACACGCGTATCATGCGCCGGACGCGATAGGACAGGAATGATGATGAAAAAACTACCTTTATTGGCCAGTTTGCTTGCGCTGAGCATCGCTGTGCCAGCCGCCGCGCATGATCGTCCAAGCTCGGAACGCCTAAAGGCGGACGTTGAAAAACTCGTCAGCTTCGGCACGCGGCATACCTTGTCATCGGCTACCGATCCAAAGCGCGGCATTGGCGCGGCACGGCGCTGGGCACAAAGCGAGTTTGAGAAGATTTCCAAAGCCTGCAAAGGCTGTCTGACGACCGAATTGCTTGAACGAAACATGTCCGGTCCACGCATTCCCAATGGCGTGAACATCGTTGATGTCCTTGCGATCAAGCCCGGCAAAATGGGCTGGGATCATGTCATCATTATCGCTGGCCATATCGATAGCCGCGTGTCCGACGTGATGGACTTCACCAAAGACGCACCCGGCGCGAACGATGATGGATCGGGCAGCGCCCTCGTGATCGAAGCCGCACGCTTGATGTCGAAGGAACCGCAAGGCGATGCGACCATCGTCTTTGCGCTTCTGTCGGGCGAAGAGCAGGGTCTGATGGGTGGCCGGTTGCTTGCGGAAACCGCCAAAGAACGCGGCTGGAAAGTCAGCGCGATGCTGAACAATGACATTGTCGGCGGCACGCTTGGCACCGACGGACGTATCGTCAAAAATGTCGTGCGGGTCTTCAGCGAAGGCATCCGCGCATCGGAAGATTTGTCCGCCCAGATGGCGCGCCGCAACAGTGGCGGCGAAGATGACGGCCCAAGCCGTTCGTTGATGCGCTATGCCGACAATATTGGAGCGAAAGTATATCCCGACGTGACACTGGACGTATTCGGCGTCCGCCGTCCCGACCGCTTTGCACGCGGCGGCGATCACCTGCCCTCGCTGGATCTGGGCTTCCCCGCAATCCGTTTCACCGTTGGCGTCGAAAATTATCACCACCAGCATCAGGATGTGCGCACCGAAAACGGCATCGAATATGGCGACACCGTCGACAAGATGGACTTCGACTATCTGGCCAAGGTTACGATGTTGAACGTCTTTACCGCAAATGCACTTTCGGTCGCGCCCCCTGCCCCGGCTTCGGCAACTTTAGGTGGCGCCGTAACCTCTAACACGACGGTCAAATGGGACGCAGCGCCGGGTGCGCAGCGTTATCGCATTTACCAACGCCGTGCAGACGCACAGGATTGGGTGTTCGTCCGCGACGTACAAGGCACCGAGGCTGTTCTTGAAGGCTTGATCGTGGACGATCACTTCGTCGGCGTCAGTTCGGTCAGCGCGTCCGGCGGCGAGAGCATCATCACCTTTGCCGGGTTGCCACCCCGCCGGTAGGCTCAGGCGACGAGCGGCTCTTCCATTTCGTCAAGATCGCGCAACACATAGCCACGACCCCAGACGGTTTCGATGTAATTTTCACCGCCGCATGCGAGCGCGAGTTTCTTGCGCAGTTTGCAAATGAACACGTCGATAATCTTGAGCTCGGGTTCGTCCATGCCGCCATAAAGGTGGTTCAGGAACATTTCCTTGGTCAACGTCGTGCCCTTGCGCAGCGAAAGCAGCTCAAGCATTGCATATTCTTTGCCGGTCAGATGCACACGGCTGCCGTCGACTTCGACGGTCTTGGCATCAAGGTTCACCGCAAGCTTTCCGGTCCGGATCACCGACTGCGAATGGCCCTTTGAACGGCGCACGACGGCGTGAATACGCGCGACAAGTTCATCGCGATGGAATGGCTTGGTCACATAATCATCGGCACCAAAGCCGAACGAGCGCACCTTTGAATCCATTTCGCTGATGCCCGAAAGAATGAGCACAGGTGTCTGCACCTTGGCCACGCGCAGCTTTTTCAGAACATCATAACCGTGCATGTCGGGCAGGTTCAGGTCGAGCAATATGATGTCATAATCATACAGCTTACCCAGATCGAGACCCTCTTCGCCCAAGTCGGTGGTGTAGACATTGAACCCTTCGGTCGCGAGCATCATCTCGATGGCCTTGGCCGTGGTTGGTTCGTCTTCAATCAAAAGCACACGCATTGGGAAAAACCCCCCTTTGAAACCCTTGCACCCCCGAAGCAGCACCCGCGAACCGGGTGATGCGACGGACTTTATTAACCATAAGAAAAATGAACTGAAAAGGTTAATTTGGCGTTAATGCTGGGGTTTCGGGCGATCTGTGGAATTTTAGTTCACAAATAATGACGTTTTCTGCGGGTTTGAGAGCCATGTGACCCAGCAAAAAATAATTTGTAAAATTTTGCCCAAATTGCCCTTTGGACGACCAAATGTGCAAAATCATGGACAACAGGTCGTTAATTTTGTGGTGACGTGGTGCAGCTTGTGCGGATTAAGGGACACTTGAACCCGCCCGCTTCGACATTATCTCTGACATATTCCGGCGGTTCATTTCCCCGCCGATGCGGGTATTTTGCATGACTGACACAAGCCTATCCAACGGCCTCCAAATCGAGGCGCGTCCCTTCGCATCGCTGGGCAAGCGCGACCATGGCTGGCTGAAACCCAATTTCCACTTCAGCTTTTCGGATTATTATGACCCCGCTCGGATGAGCTGGGGTGCCATTCGCGTTTGGAACGATGATGAGATCGCCGCGCAATCCGGCTTTGCACCGCATGCGCACGACAATATGGAAATCATCACCTACGTCCGCGAAGGCGCGATTACGCATAAGGACAGCATGGGCAATGTTGGCCGGACCGAGGCTGGCGACGTGCAAGTCATGTCCGCGGGAACGGGCGTCACGCATAGCGAATGTAATCTGGAGAACGGCCTATGCCGCCTGTTCCAGATTTGGGTTCTGCCCCGCAACCGCAATGTCCCACCCGCGTGGGACCAACGCCAATTTCCCAAAGGGGATCGTTCGGGCGCATTCAATGTGCTGGCGAGCGGCTATGGCGAAGACGGCGCGCTGGCCATTAACGCCGATGCCCGCGTGCTTGGCGCGACCATCAGTGCAGGGGCGACGGCGGAATATGCATTGGCCGAAGGCAATCATGCCTATCTGGTTCCGGCAACAGGCCGCGTCCGTATTGCCGGCGTTGAATATGGTGCACGCGACGGTATTGCGATCAAAGGTGCTGGGGTACTGCGCATTGAAGCCATCGAAGATGCCGAACTGGTGATGGTCGACAGCGCATAGCCTCACGCGCTATGGGCGCATCATGGCCTTTGACCTTCCCGAAGACTTGCTTGAAGAAACCTTCTTGGCCTCAACCGGGCCGGGCGGGCAGAATGTCAACAAAGTCGCCACTGCGTG
>JAIXYC010000155.1 GCA_027490455.1 Sphingomonadales bacterium | reverse complement strand
TTTGTCGTCGCCATAGATGATCAACTGGTTGATTTTCTCGTCACCCGGCTGCGTGGCGGGGGCATTTTGTGCCGGGGCTTGCACCGACAGCATGAGTGCCAAAGCGGCGACGGAAATATGGGCCATTGCGTTCACGGGATATTCTCCAAAAATCTATGCTCTGCCTTGAACGTCGCAGGCTGAATGCGCGATGAAGCTCAAATATGTTTCGACACGGCAATCGCGGTGCGGCAACCCAAGCGGACCAGCGCGCTCATGACCGGATAGGCCAATGCGCGCTCCGCGCCTTCGGCGAGTGCGGTGGCTTTATGTTCAAGCTCGTCCGCCTGAAAATCGGCAATCATCGCCGACAATTCGGGATCGCTGTCCCCGATTTCTTCAAGCTGCTCGCTATAATGGCGGTCAATTTCGGTTTCGATCGCCACGGTGCAGGCCATTGCTGCCTCAGGGCTGATCGCGGCAGACACCGCACCAAGGGCAAAACCGGCGGCGTTCCAAATGGGGTATAAAGCGGTTGGACGCACGCCGCGCTCCGCCATCATCTTGTCAAAGGCGCTGAGGTGGCGTTCCTCTTGCTCGGCCATATGCGCAATGCTGCGCGCCGCTGGCGTCCGGTCGCCCATAACGGCAAGCTGGCCTGCGTAAATGCGTTTCGCGCCAAATTCGCCCGCTTGATTCACGCGAATCATCCGGTCGATTGCGGCTTTACGCTGCGGTGCGGTTTTTAAGGTTTCAGGTTGCGCCATGTCATACCCAAGATGGCCACTGCACCGCCCAACGACAAGAGGAAATTATAGCCCGCAAGCGAAATGCCGAACAAAGACCAGGGTGCAACGTCACAGCGGACCAATGGCGCGTTCATGATCGATTTGAGCAAATCATCCCCGCTGCCCGAAATCGTAGCGGTGCAGGCGGTCAACCCTTCCCACCAGCCATATTCAACGCCACCATGAAAGCCCGCGATGCCGCCGCTGGTCGCAATCGCCAATGCCGCCAGCGCCACCAATGTTTTGCGAAAGGCAAGGTTGCCGACGCCAAAGGCAATGGCCGCAATCGCAACCGCGGCGAAATGCGGATAACGCTGCCACCAGCACATTTCGCACGGGAACAGCCCGCCAATATATTGCGAGCCATATGCCCCCACGAGCAATGCTGCGGGTAACAGGAATGCGAGCCAATGGGCCTTGTCATATTTCGATGTCATCTGCGGCATATGCTCAATTCTGCGCCTTGCCCTTTACGGGCTTTGCAGCAAGTTTCATCGTTTTGGATCCAAGCCGCTGCAAGGTTTCCATCGCGTAATAGAGTTGGAAATCGTCAATGCCCTTTGCCTTCAACTGCTCCGCCGTCATGGCAAAACGCGGATCGTCAATGCGGTCTTCTTCAAGGTCTTTGCTATTGTCTTTCAATTCATTGACCAAGTGACGACGCAAATCGGATTCGCGCACGGAAACGCGTTTTTTATAATCGGGATCGGTCAATTGCGGGACGCGGATATCGGGCTTGATGCCGCCTTCCTGCACCGAACGACCCGATGGCAGATGGTAACGCGCAACGGTGAGGCGAAGGCCGGTGTCCCGCGTCAACGGCAAGACGCTCTGCACCGATCCCTTGCCGAAACTGCGTTCACCCATGACCAAGCCGCGATGGTGATCTTGCAATGCGCCCGCGACAATTTCAGACGCCGAAGCAGAACCCGCATCGACCAGAACGATGATCGGCGCGCCGCCGGTGACATCGCCCGGAACAGCGCGTTCGGCCCACCAGCGTTGGATGTCGCTTTTGTCGCGGCCACGTTCGGAAACAATCTCGCCACTCGAAAGGAAAGCATCAGAAACGGAAACGGCTTCGTCCAATATGCCACCGGGGTTGGACCGCAGGTCGATGATGTAACCCAGCGGATTTCCGCCAAGCGTTTTCTTTATGCCGGACACAGCAGCGACAACGTCAGCGCCGGTTTGTTCGGAGAAACCGGTAATTGAAATGACGCCAATGCGGTTTTTCACTTCCCAACGCACAGGTTTCAAATCAATGACCGCGCGTGTTATCGTCACGTCGAACGGCGCATCGCGGCCCGGACGGTAGATGGTGAGCTTGATCGATGTGCCCGGCGCGCCACGCATCGCTTCGACAGCTTCGTCGAGCGTTCCGCCAAGGATCAGCTTGCCGTCCAAATGCGTGATAAAGTCGCCCGACTTGATGCCGGCCTTGTCAGCGGGCGTGTCCTTAGTAGGCGCAATGACCTTCACCGCTTCATCCTCAAGCGTAACTGTCAGGCCAAGGCCGCCATATTCGCCATCAATCTGCGTTTGCAGCGAACTGAAGTCGGATTTGTCGAGGAAGGCACTGTGCGGATCGAGGCTGGCGAGCATCCCCTGAATCGCGCCTTCCATCAATTGCTTGTCATCGACCTTGTCGACATAGCCTAATTTAACCTTGCGATAGACCGCGAGGAATTCCTCAAGCTCTTTGAAACGGTCGGCTTGCGCTTGTTGCTGCTGAACGCTTTGCGCGACCAGCACAGTCGCAGGGATCGACAGCGCCAAAACAAGGGCGCAAGTCACGGGCAGCAAACGGTTCTTCATAGACCAATCCATTTCATCATTTCGTCGATGCTATATCCCGCCTTAACCCACGGTGAAAGCATGATTAGCACGAACACCCTGCGGACATCGACAAGAACGCACATAGTTCATCCCAATATCGTGGCAATATCCATCACACGGCCATTTTTGCGCAGTTCAACGCCGATTTCCGGCATGTCTGGTTTGGCCGATCCCAGAACAAAGCCTTGCTGCACCGCCTGCCCTTTTTTGACCTGCGTGCTGCCCAGATGTGTAATCAGGCTGTTCCAGCCATTGCCATGTTCGATAATGACAATCCGCCCGTAGCTGCGATAGCGGCCAGCGAAGGAAACCGTTCCCGCGGCTGGCGCGACCACACGCATATCGTCGGCAAGCGCAATCCGGACCCCGCGCTCCCGATAGCCGGTGGCGTTGAGCTCATTGAAACCGGACACCAGCTTGCCGCGCGCGGGCAAGATATACGCGCTGCCCGCAGCAGCAGCCTTGCTGGCGCGCCCGGGGCGGAGCATCGGTCCGTCCAGCGCGGCCAGTTCAGATGCCTTTTCAGCGCTCAGCCGCTGTATATCCATGCGCCCGACAATATCGCGTGCCCTCTCGCCTTGCGCGATGGCTTGTTCAAATGCGATGGCCGCGTTGGCGGACAGTGCGCCGGCCTTGCCACCGGCGTCGTTTTGCAGTCTGGCCAAATCTGTCTGGCGGCTTTTCAACCGGCCGCGCGCATCGTCCAGCGATTTCAGCGCGCGATATTCCTGCGCCCGCAATTCGCTTTGCACCGCAATCTGTTGGCGCAAGGCGCTGGTCCGGCGGATAATATCTGGCTGCAACGTCGCCATGACCGCGCGCACATGCACATAATCTTCGCGCTGCCCGGGCTGCATCATCATCAGCACCGTCGGGCGACCCGTCATTTGCTGAAGCGCGGCGTTCAGGCGCAGCACGGGTTCGCTTTCAACGCCAAGCTGGGCCCGTTGAAGTTTTTGGCGACCGCTAATGATATCAATCCGCGCGGTCGCTGCGGCAATCTGCGCTTCGGCTGCGTCGATTTCGGCAGACAGCACGGCCCGTTGCGCGACCAGCCGGTCCGCCGTGCTTTCGGCATTGCTTGCTTCCTGCCGCAACAATTCACTGCGCCGTTCAGCACGCAAGGCTTTTTCCTGTGCAACGCGCAGGGCGTCGTGTTGCGCGCTGCTGCTGCCCGCGCTTTGCGCCATCAGGCTGCTCGCAATGGCAAAGGGCGTGAGCATCAAGAGCAAAAAGACGGACCAGAACCGCATGCCCCTATCCTTCACGATGATAGGGGTGGTTGGCAATGATCGATGTTGCGCGGAACAATTGTTCGGCCAGCATCGCACGCGCCATCAAATGCGGCCATGTCGCTTTGCCAAAGGCGATGAGCTTATCCGCGCCAGCACGGGCTTCGTCATCAAAGCCGTCGGCAGCACCAATCAGGAAACGCACTTCGCGCACGCCATCGTCGCGCCAGCGTTCGAGCAAGCGGGCGAGTTCGACCGAGCCGAGCTGTTCGCCTTTTTCATCCAATATGATGGTTTTACAGGGGCTGTCCGAATGGGGCAGATCGCCGCCCTTATCGGGCATTTCGCTGTGCCGTGTCGGCCAGCTGATCCGTTTCAGATATCGGTCGACCAGCTCCGCTTCAGCAGAGCGGCCGATTTTGCCGCGCGCGATGATGTGCAGGCGCATCGCCATCCGCGCGGACGTTCGGGCTTATTGGGCCGGAACTTCGGGCGCGTCGCCAAATGCCCACATGCGTTCCAGATTGTAGAAGCTGCGGACCTCGGGACGGAACAGATGCACGATGACATCTTCGGCATCGATCAATACCCAGTCTGCCGATGGCAAACCTTCGATGCGGGCATGACGTCCGGCTTTCTTGATACGCTCGGCAAGCTTTTGCGCCATAGACGCCACCTGCCGCGATGAACGGCCAGATGCGACGACCATATGGTCGGCGATGTTGCTTTTGCCTTCAAGCGGGATGGTCACCACTTCCTGCGCCTGATCATCGTCGAGCGATTGCAGGATAAGCGCGTGGAGGGCGTCCGGGGTCAAAGTGGGTTCCTTGGACTTGGCGGCCAGATTGCCGGCAGTCGGAACGGATGCGGTATCGATCAAGATTGCTCCTTAAAGCACAATATTTCGGGTAACGCCGTCACGCGTTCCATGTTCCTTATATCGGTGAAACCAATATGGGTCAGCACGCCGAATTGCGGTTGCTGAACGCGGATCTGGACGAAAGCGCAAAAAGACAAGCGCTGGCGTACTCCATTTTGTCCAGTGATGAAGCTGGTCCGGACGCCGGACAAACCGTCTGAACCAGGCCATTGCGGGACCCGCAACAGCACCTGCATCATAGCCGGGTCTGGCGATAACTGCAATCGGCATCAATCGCGCAATGTCGCGCCAGTGTTTCCAGTGGTGAAATTGCAGCAAATTGTCCGCGCCCATGATCCAGACAAAGCGGACTTTTGGATATCGCGCGACTAGTTTTTTCAGGGTTTCTGCGGTGTACACGGTGCCAAGTGCGCGCTCAATCGCGGTTGCCTTAATCGGTGTGCGCCGCGTCTGATCCTTCGCCGATGCCAAGCGCGCGGGCAAAGGTGCCATGTCTTTTGTGGGTTTCAATGGATTGCCCGGTGACACCAGCCACCAAAATTCGTCGAGGCACAGCGAATCCATTGCGAACAGGCTAATCGCCCGATGGCCACCATGCGCGGGGTTGAACGATCCCCCCATGAGGCCAATGGTTTTCAAGGGCGGATTTGCCCGTTTCCGCGCACAACCCATTTATAGGTCGTGAGGCCCTCAAGCGCGACCGGGCCGCGCGCGTGCAGCCGGCCCGTTGCAATGCCAATTTCCGCGCCCAAGCCAAATTCGCCGCCATCGGCAAATTGGGTCGAGCTGTTGTGCATCACAATCGCGCTGTCGACCTGTGCCAAAAAGCGCGCTGCGGCATCGGCATTGTTGGTGATGATGGCGTCGGTATGGTGCGACCCGTGGCGGGCGATATGTTCAATCGCATCGTCCAATCCGGATACGACGCAGGCCGAGATAACGGAATCGAGATATTCGGTGTCCCAATCATCCGCATCGGCAGACACGGTGCGGGCGTCCAGTTCCATCAGCACATCATCCGCGCGCACTTCGCATCCGGCATCAATCAGCGCGCCAATCAATTCGGCTGCAGCAGGATAATCCTGATCAATCAGGACCGTTTCGGTTGCCCCGCAAACGCCGGTGCGCCGCATCTTGGCATTGACGACAATCGCTTGCGCCATCGCTGGGTCGGCGTCCTTATGGACATAGCTGTGGTTGATGCCGTCGAGATGCGCGAGCACGGGAACGCGGGCTTCATCTTGCACCCGTGCGACCAGCGATTTGCCGCCACGCGGAATGATCATGTCAATCGCACCCTGTGCGCGCAGCATCAGGCCGACCATCTCGCGGTCTTGTGTGGGGATAAGCTGAACCGCGTCGGCGGGTAATCCGGCCGCACGGATGCCAGCCAGCATCGCGGCATATATCGCACGGTTGCTGTGCACCGCCTCACTACCGCCGCGCAGGATGACGGCGTTGCCCGAACGCAGCCCCAAGGCCGCAGCATCGGCCGTTACATTGGGCCGGCTTTCGTAAATGATACCAAGCACGCCAATCGGCACGCGGATTCGCGCCATTTGCAAACCATTGGGCTGCGTGCTGCTGTCGATGATTTGACCGACGGGGTCCGCCAGCACAGCAACCTGTTCCACCGCTGCAGCCATCGCCGTGATGCGCGCCTCGTCCAGTTTCAGGCGATCCAGCATGGCGGGGGACAGGCCAGCATTGGTCCCTGCCGCCAGGTCGATGGCATTGGCCGCGAGGATATCGGCGGATTGGTCACGCAGCGCCTGGGCCGCTGCTGTCAACGCCTTGGCCTTGGCCGCGTCATCCGCCGCCGCCAGTTGCCGCGCAGCAGAGCGCGCTTTGGTGGCAATCGATGCCATCAGGGATTGATAATCGGTCATAAATTCAACCCGTAGAGAAGTGCCCGCAAAAGGGAAAGATAGCGTTCAATGCAACGGTGCCAGCACCGTCTTTATTGCGAATCGGCGGAAAAGCGTTGATTTGGCGGTATTTTGCGCCGCGCACGCGCCATATGCAGGCCTAGAAAATTCACAATTTGTGACATTTGCATCAGTTTTCCACAGCTCATCGTGTGACTCATTCGACTCGTCACGAGTCCGGCGCTGGCGATTCGCCCCGGCCATTTTGCTCTGCTACGCGCGCTCAACAGAATAAAAACGGGGTGGGACGTGTCGCTTAAAACCAGAATGTCCGGGTGGAAAAACCGGATAGCTGGATGGTTTATTGACCGCGAATTTTTCATGCGGGCCAATGGCCAAGTCCGGTTCTTAAAACTGAGTGCACAATTGCAACGCCGCGTGGCGGGTACCGTCGCGTCCGTCGTCGGCCTTTGGCTGGTCGTCACGCTTGGCATGGCCATCAATCAGTTGAGCGTTTCCGCGCAGCGCATGGCGTTGACCGAGCAAGAGGCGAAGGTCGAATCGGCCGAAGAACGCGTCGCCAATTATCGCGGTTCGATCGATGAAGTGACCAAAGATCTCGAACGGCGGCAGAAAATGCTGGAAAGCCTGAGCGATCAATATCTGGGCGAAGTTCCGGACGCCAAGGCCCAAACGCCCGCGACTGCCAAGCCCATCGATGAAGACAAGACCGTAAAAACCATCAGTGCCATGGTGCCGGAGGCCGCTGGCCTTGCGCGGATTGAAGTCCGCCAAATCCTTTTCGCCGAAAATATGACCAAGGTCGCTTTGGCCCGCACGTCAAAGGCAGAAGCCGCCATCCGGCAGTTCGGGCTGAACCCCGATGTGCTCGCGCGGCGGGCGCGGAACGCACAGGGCGGTGTGTTTGAACCCTTTTTCGGCAGCGCCAAAAAAGATGTCCGCGACCCGCGCTTTTTGAAACTGGCCGCATCGCTTAGCCGCATGGACGCCATGGAGCGCGCGCTGGCCGCCATCCCGACATCGATGCCCGCCGCCGTCATGATGATGTCGAGCGGCTTTGGTTTCCGCAGCGATCCGTTCACCGGCGGGGGCGCAATGCATGCCGGTTTGGATTTCAAGGGCCCGGTTGGTACGCCAATCCTATCTGCAGCCGAAGGCCGCGTGACTTTTGCGGGCTTCAACGGCGGATATGGCAAGACAGTTGAAATTACACATGCCAACGGGCTATTAACGCGTTATGCCCATCTTTCCGGGTTGAATGTCACGCGCGGCCAAATGGTTAAACGTGGCTTGCAAATCGGACGGATGGGAAGCACAGGGCGATCGACGGGCAGCCATTTGCATTTCGAGGTCCGCCTGAATGGTCGGGCGATCAACCCGAGAAAGTTTTTGGAGGCCAACCCTGATGTTCTCAAAGTCCAAACAGTCGCCGGAAACCGCGCCGGCAACGCCGCAAAGGAATAACAACGTGCGCAATAGTTCGGGTCATACATTTTCCGTCATAGCTTCCGATGTTGAAATCGTCGGCAACCTCACCGCCCGCGTGGATCTGCACGTTGATGGCAAGGTGCAGGGCGACGTGACATGCGGCAATCTGGTGCAAGGCGAAGGCAGCATTATCGCAGGCAAGGTCATTGCCGAATCGGCCAAGCTGTCCGGCCATGTCGAAGGTTCCATCGAGGCCAATGATCTGGTGATCGAATCCACCGCGCGTATCATGGGCGATGTCGTGTACAGCAATCTGACGATCGCTCCGGGTGGCCAGATTGACGGCAAGTTCCGGCACAAATCATCGAACGCGGCGCCGACCACCGCGCGCCCGGCCGCCAATGTTGCCAAGCAAGCCGAACCATTGGTTCTTGGGGCCGAATCCAAAGTCATCTAAACGATTTCCAACATCGGCAAGATTATTTCCTACAAAAACCGGACGCGGCCATGCTGCGTGCAAAAGGGGGACGGCCGGCGCGGAAGCGCTGGTGCGTGCTTCCGGCTGATGGTGTTGGTTG
>JAIXYC010000129.1 GCA_027490455.1 Sphingomonadales bacterium | reverse complement strand
TCCAGATCGTGCGTAATCAGGAATACGGTGAGGCCAAGGGTTTCTTTCAAATCCCGCGTGAGATTGTCGAAGTTGGCAGCGCCGATGGGATCGAGCCCGGCCGTTGGTTCATCCAAAAACAGCAGCTCGGGGTCCATCGCCAAAGCCCGCGCTAGGCCAGCGCGTTTCCGCATACCGCCGGATAGCTCCGAAGGAAATTTATGGGCTGCATCGGCGGGAAGCCCGCTGAGGTAAATTTTATAATGCGCGATTTCGTCCAGCAACGCCTTGCTGAAATCGGGATAGAATTCGCGCAGCGGGACCTGCACATTTTCAGCTACCGTCAAAGTCGAAAACAACGCACCGCCTTGAAACAATACGCCCCACCGGCGCCGCACGTCACTGGCCTCGTCCTCTTCCTTGCCGATCATGCCTTCGTCGAAAACCCGGATTTTACCGGCGACGGGCTCTTGAAGCCCAATTATCGACCGCATCAATACCGACTTGCCCGTACCCGACCCACCCACAACACCCAGAATCTCACCACGGCGCACCTCGAGATTTAAATCCTGGTGAATGACCTGATCGCCAAAGCTGTTGCAAAGGCCTTGCACGGAAATGATGTTGGGCTGGTCCATGGTTTAATTCCAGCCAATTTCGCTGAAGAATATGGCGAAAAATGCATCGAGAACGATGACAAGGAATATGGCCTGCACCACTGCAGCAGTGGTTTTCAATCCGACCTGCTCCGCATTGCCATGCACTTGCATCCCTTGGAAACAGCCTGCCATGGCGATGATTGCGCCAAACACGGGCGCCTTAATCATGCCAATCCAGAAATCGGTCATCGGCGTTACTTCACGTAGGCGCTGCACAAAGGTCGCGGGTTGAATTTCGAGAACGACCCAGCACAAAAGTCCGCCGCCGATGACGGACATCAGCGATGCGAATATGCCCAACAAGGGCATCATCATGACCGCTGCAATGACCCGTGGAACAACCAAGGCTTCGGCTGGGACGACACCTATGGTGCGCATTGCATCAATTTCTTCGGTGATCTTCATGGTGCCGATTTGCGCAGCAAAGGCGGAACCCGACCGACCGGCGACCATGATCGCGGTCATCAAGATTCCCAATTCGCGAAAGGTCAGCCGGCCGATCAGGTTGATGGTGAACACCTCGGCGCCAAATTGCCGCAACTGGACCGCACCTTGCTGCGCTATCACCATACCGATCAGAAAGCTCATCAGGCCAATGATGCCCAACGCGCGCACACCGACCATGTCAAAATGCTGGACCACGGCATGCCAGCGGAAACGGCTGGGGTTCATCGCAAGTATGAAAGATGCCTTCACAACCTGCCCAACAAAGCCCAGAAATTGCAAAAGCGTTGTAAAGCTTATGACGACGCCATGGCCCACTTCGGCCAAGAACCGCTCAAATGATGGCGGATGCGGTCGCGGCGGTATATCGGTCTGATCCGCGCCACTGACAGCCTGCAGCAGACGACTGGCGTCTTTACCTGCGCCCACGATTTTGGCGCCAGACTCTTTGGCTGTGCGGTGCACAAGCCACGCGCCAACCGTATCCATATGTTCAACCGCGTTGAGATCGATTTTTCGCACATCGGCCGACAAAGCGCGCAAGCGGCCGTCGACATCGCCGATCAAAGCGATGGTAAAGCTGCCTGATAAGCGGAGGATTTGCCCGCCATCGGTCAGGTCTTCTTGCAAGAACTCTGCAGCGTTAGCCATAGCCATATAACTGGCGTATAAAGGGAACTATCACAAGCCTCTAGACTTCTTCCATTATATTATGCCTGTAGCAGACCGATGACTGATGCCAAACCCACGCTGCTTGCCATATATGATATGGACAAGACCGTCACGCGACGTGCCACCTATAATGGGTTCCTCCTGCATATGGCGCTTAACAAGTCGCCGTGGCGCTTGTTCCTTGCGCCGTTATTGCCGATTGGGCTGGCATTATATGCGCTGAAGCTGTGGAACCGTGCGCGGTTAAAGCAGTTTTCGCAGATATTGCTGATCGGCCATCGCGTTCCCAACGCGCGATTTGCCAAATATCTGGAAAGCCATGCGGACATTGTGGTGGGCAAAAATGTCTATCCGCAGTTGCTTGCGCGCGTGGCTGAGGAAAAGGCAGCGGGCTATCGCCATGTCATGGCAACGGCGTCGTACCGCCTATATGTCGACGCGATTGCAAAGCGGCTTGGCTTTGATGATGTTATAGCGACGGACCTTGCCACGGACAGCACAGGCCATGTTCTGGCGCGCATTGACGGGCATAATTGTTACGATGCAGCGAAGCTTGAACGGGTCAAAGGCTGGATGGAAGCCCATGATCTGTCACGCGAAAACTGCCACATCCGTGCCTATTCAGATCATGTGTCCGATGCCCCGTTGCTCAGCTATGCCGATGAACCCTTCGCCACCAATCCGCACGGACCGCTGGCGCGCCTTGCTGCCTCCGAAGGTTGGCCCATATTGGATTGGCGTGATCCTAAAGCCTGAGCGAAGGCCTGTTCGAAGTGGGATAGCAGTTTGGCTTAATCTTCCTCGATTAAGCTCGTGTCGCGCGTTTCAGGAAGCATCAGATACGCAATAACCGTCGCACCGACGCATATCGCGACATACCAGAAAAACCCCGTTTCGTTGCCCGAACTTTTGAACCACAAAGCGACATATTCCAGCGTCCCGGCAAATATGGTGTTCCCGACCGCATAAGGAAACGCAACGCCCAGTGCACGGATATGGGCGGGAAACATCTCAGCTTTTACCATTGCATTGTTCGCCGTATATCCGCCGTGCAGTGTAATCGGGATCAGGATCAGCACCAACGCAACGATGGGCGAGGTGGCTTGGCCAACCAGCGTATAGATTGGCACTGCGACCAACGCGACCCCAGCGCCTGCGATGAGCAATAGCGGTTTTCGTCCAAAGCGGTCGGCCAGCATCCCTGCAATGGGCTGCAAACAGAATGACCAAATCAACACGCCAGCGATGATCAACGTCGCAGTTTGCTTTTCGAAACCTGCCGTGTTGATCAGATATTTCAACATATAGGTGGTGAAAGCATAAGAGGCGAGGCCGCCGCCACCCGACATCACCGCAACCAATATGCAGGAGCGTTTGTGGTCACGCCAAAGCAATTTCAGCGATGAATGTTCGCGTTTCTGGTCAATATTTGTGAACGATTTTGTTTCAGACATCGTCCGGCGTAAAAGATAAACGCACAAGGCCAGGATTGACCCAATTACGAACGGTATGCGCCATCCCCAATCGCCCATTTGCGCCTCGCTCAATATCGCTTGTAAGATCAGGGCGACCAAAATGGCCAGCAACTGCCCTCCGCTTAGCGTTGCATATTGGAAACTCGACCAAAAGCCGCGCCGCGCCGCCGGGGCCATTTCCGACAAATAGGTGGCACTTGACCCATATTCACCGCCGACGGACAGCCCTTGGACCATCCGTGCGATGACCAAGATGGTCGGCGCTACAACCCCAGCCTGCGCGTAGGTTGGCGCAAAGGCAATGGCGAGCGACCCGCCCGCCATTAACAACACGGACAAGGTAAGCCCGGCCTTTCGGCCATGCTTGTCGCCATAGATACCCATCACCCAGGCACCGATTGGACGCATTAGAAAACCAGCCGCAAAGATTGCAGCTGTGTTGAGCAACTGGGCTGTCAAATCGCCTTCAGGGAAAAATAAGGGCGCGAAATAAATGCTGAATGTCGCATAGGCGAACCAGTCATACCATTCGACCAGATTCCCCGCGGAACCGCCCATTATCGATTTAAAGCGTTGCCGCGTTATGCCCGATTCAGCCACCATCATTGCTCCATATTCCAATCAACGACATTTGTCCGCCATAGCCC
>JAIXYC010000127.1 GCA_027490455.1 Sphingomonadales bacterium | reverse complement strand
GTACCGCTTCCCAACGACTCGAGCCTCCCTTCCTTGCTGATTGAAAAAGGCGTGGTGGTTGAAGCGAAGGCCGAAGAACAACCGAGCCTGCTGTTAATCCTCATATATCAAGCGCTGCCCTTCCTGTTGATCTTGGGCGTCGCATTTTTTGTGTTGCGCCAAATGCAAAAGGGTGGCGGCGCTGGCGGCGCCATGGGCTTTGGTAAGTCCAAGGCAAAGCTGCTGACCGAAAAGCATGGCAAGGTCACTTTTGACGATGTTGCCGGCATTGATGAGGCACGCGAAGAGCTGCAGGAAATCGTCGAATTTTTGAAGGACCCACATAAGTTCAGCCGCCTTGGTGGTAAGATTCCCAAGGGCGCATTGCTCGTGGGTTCGCCGGGTACCGGCAAAACTTTGCTTGCACGCGCCATTGCGGGTGAGGCAGGCGTTCCATTTTTCTCAATCTCAGGTTCGGACTTCGTTGAAATGTTCGTGGGCGTCGGCGCGAGCCGCGTGCGCGACATGTTTGAGCAGGCAAAGAAAAATGCACCCTGCATCGTCTTCATCGATGAAATCGATGCCGTAGGCCGCAGCCGTGGCGCTGGCCTTGGCAACCAGAACGACGAGCGCGAACAGACGCTGAACCAGCTTCTGGTCGAAATGGATGGCTTTGAAGCGAATGAAGGCATCATCATCGTTGCCGCCACAAACCGCCCCGACGTGCTTGACCCTGCGCTGCTGCGTCCCGGTCGCTTTGACCGACAAGTCGTCGTGCCGCGTCCTGACATTGATGGCCGCGTAAAGATCCTCGAAGTCCATATGAAGAAAGTGCCCTTGGCGCCTGATGTCGATGGACGGGTCATTGCACGGGGTACGCCCGGTTTCTCCGGCGCTGACCTTGCTAACCTCGTCAACGAAGCGGCCCTATTGGCGGCACGCCGCGGCAAGCGCTTGGTGGCGATGCGTGAATTTGAGGACGCGAAAGACAAGGTGATGATGGGCACCGAGCGTAAGTCCATGGTCATGACCGAAGACGAAAAGAAAATGACCGCCTATCATGAAGCCGGACATGCGATCGTTTCAATCCATGAAGCGGCGTCGGACCCAATCCATAAGGCGACCATCATTCCGCGCGGTCGCGCGCTGGGTATGGTCATGCGTCTGCCCGAGCGTGATAATTACAGCTATCATCGCGATAAGATGCACGCGAACCTGTCGGTATCGATGGGTGGCCGCGTGGCGGAAGAGCTGATCTTCGGCTACGACAAGGTCAGCTCCGGTGCCTCAAGCGATATTCAATATGCCACGAGCCTAGCGCGTGACATGGTCACCCAATGGGGCATGTCCGACGAAATGGGCCCGCTGCAATATGAAGAGCGGCAGGAAGGTTATCTTGGCTATGGCATGTCGCAGCGGTCGGCGATGTCGGACGAGACAGCGCGCAAAATCGATGCTGAAATTCGCAAGCTGGTTGAGGGTGGCCATAAGCGCGCCACCGACCTTTTGAAAAAGCACGACACGCAGCTCCATCTTTTGGCAAACGCATTGTTGGAGTTTGAAACCTTGTCGGGTGATGAAATCAAGCAGCTGCTTGAAACCGGCAAATTCGAACGCGACGATGGCAAGGTTGCGCAACCGTCGTCGATCCCGACCGTGGGCACGGCCATTCCAAAGGCAGGTCGTCGCAAATCATCGCCCGTTGGTGACGTCACGCCGCAAGGCGTCTGATTTTCATCTTTGCAACATAGCCTCAACGCTCTAGTCCGGTTGGCGAGAGAGTTGAGGTCGCAAATATGAAATTCGCTGTGCTTATTGCCAGCGGCGCACTGTTGTGTGCCGTGCCCGCCCAAGCGATGGATGCGGAAACATTTTATGTGAAGGCACTCGCGCTCAAGAAAAAGGGCATGGGCGCTATATTCTCAAAAGAGATAAAGCCGATGGCACAGCTGTTTCAAGCGGCCGCCGCTTCCGTCAAAGCAGAGAATGAACAAGCGCATGCTGCGGGCAAGCCATTGTTTTGCGCGCCCAAAAAATATCGTATGACCGCCGAACAATTTCTGGAGAGTTTCGCGAACATTCCCCAAGAACGTCGGCGCATTCAAACCGTTCGGGATGCCTGGCGGGAAATCGTGATCCGTCGTTTTCCGTGCTAGATCGCGCCGGAGAGCGGGAAAGTTACATGTCAGCTGACACCGATAGCGACAACGAGAACGGCGAATAAAGTCAGCGCGGTCATGGCAAAGACGGATAGCAAGCACATCCGCCAAAAGGCACCAAAACGCGACGTTTCATATGCCTGATGCAATTGCCGATACATGTGAATGGGCGGATAAAATGTGAGCAACAATCCGCCAATGATTTCTGTTGGACCAAAGCTAATCAATATTCCGCAGATCAGGGCAAGCAGCATCATGAACGTCAGTGAATAGGTCACAAACACGGCGTGATCGAACATCTTGAACCGCCGGCGCCAGAAAAACAGCAGCCATACAAAGGGAGCGGATATCGGGATAAGCGCCCAGCTATATTTATAGGCATTGGACTGCATCTTGTAGAAAAGCAGCTGCGGATTTTTCTTCGCGGTTTCAACGGCGTTTTTCAGATAGGCTGCGCCCGGAAATTCCAAGCCGGTGAATTGATATCCCTCGGCATCATTGGTTGCGCTGCCGAAGCTGTTCGCGGCGGTTCCCATAAGCTGGAGGGCCAATTTTTCGGATTTCAGCTCTTGCTCCAACGCTTGCGTGGGCTTGCCTGCTGCACGGGCCGCGAGAACATCCTTTTCCAGCCGGGCGATATCGTCCCGCAATTTGCGTTGTTCGGCCGCAAATTCGGGCGTGCTGATTTCTACTTTGGTGGTTCCAGCGCCCAAATCTTCAGCGCCTTCGTTGCCGTGCGACATCCAGCTAAATACCGCAAAGGTCAGGAACACCGAGAATAGAAACAGCGCGAGTGGCGAAACAAATTTGGCGCGTTCGCCATGGACATAGCGCCGCGTTAATTCCCCGGGTTTCCAGAACAGCATGGGCAATGTGCGCCAAACCTTGCCATCAAAATGCAGAACACTGTGCAGGATGTCGTGACCGAACGCGCTTAAGGTGCGGTGCGCCTTCGCCTTTTGACCGCATGCGTGGCAATGCGCGCCAAGCAACGCTGTACCGCAGTTCAGGCACATATCCGATGGGTCTTTACCCTCACCCGCAGCCGGCTCAACAGCGCGCGCAACCGCTCCGCCGGTGATAATATCTGCTGCGGCTGCCAGTTCCCCACTCATTGTGGCTATGTATCAGCGCAGCAAGCGAATGCCAAAAGAAAAGGCCCGGACAAGCCGGGCCTCGTTCTTCTATATGTGTGCGCTATATTACCGGTCGTAATCGCGCTGCATGCCTGCGCCGCGTGCGGGAGCAGCGGCCGTGAGGCGGAGCGCTTCTGCCGAAAGGCTGATCGAACCGACGGCATCGGCTTCTTCATCCTCGTCCACCTGAACCTTCTGAAGCGACTGCACGAGGCCTTCTTTCAGCTGGTCTGGACGAACCGTTTCTTCAGCGATTTCGCGCAAAGCCACAACGGGGTTTTTATCGCGATCACGATCAACAGTCAGTTCAGCACCACCAGAGATTTCACGCGCGCGTTCTGCGGCGAGTAATACGAGGTCAAACCGGTTGGTGACCTTGTCGATGCAATCTTCAACAGTAACGCGTGCCATCTTGGCTCCTGATTCTTCGGAATTTCGGGAAGTTGCTCGCGCCTAGAGACAACCAGCGAAAATGTCAATGAAAAGGGCAGGCAGCTTGCCGTAGCCTGCGCAAAGCGGTAACTTGGGTAATGGCAACACAATCAGGCACCCCGGGGTTTCCCGGAAAGCAGTTTCAGGTTGCTGGCCATCAGCTCCATCTGGTGCATGCCCCGAACGACAGGCTGGATGCGGTGTTGCGCCTGATCGCGGTGGCGGAACACTCCATTCAGATGTTTTTCTATATGTTTGCCGATGATTCGGTCGGGCGCGACGTGCGAACTGCGTTGGTCGAGGCGGCGCATCGCGGTGTGCACGTACAGCTTATCATCGACAGCTTTGGTTCTGCCGCAATTAGCGACCGTTTCTTTGACGAACTGACCGATGCGGGCGGACGATATCATTGCTTCAGTACCCGCAAGGGCTTGGGCTATATCATCCGCAATCATCAAAAAATCCTCATCGCCGATGGCAAGCACGCACTGGTGGGCGGATTTAACATCACTGATCAATATTTCGGGCGAGCAGGCGATGATGACTGGGAAGATTTGGGCATCGTTATAACCGGGCCGGAGGTGCCGCGGCTGGCGCGCTATTTCGACGAAATGGCGGGTGCATCGGTGGGCGGAAAGGTGCGTTATCGTAAAATCCGGTCGATTATCCAGCAATGGCGACCGGGCATAGGCGAAATCCAATGGCTGTTGGGCGGACCGACAAACCGGATCTCGCCATGGGCGCTGACGTTCAAGCGGTCGTTGCAGGTCGGAAAAAGGTTCGACATTGCATCTGCCTATTTTTCCCCGTCGCAAACGATATTGCGCCGATTGGCGAAGGTATCGAAACGCAACAAAGGATCGCGCCTCGTCATGGCTGGTAAAACAGACAATGGGGCCACCATTCCCGCAGCACGTTTGCTGTACCGGTACCTGCTACGGCGTCGCACGAAGATTTACGAATTCCATCCGCGCCGCCTGCATGTGAAGCTGATGGTCATTGATGATGCGGTGTACATTGGCTCGGCCAATCTCGACGTCCGCAGCATGTTCATCAATCTTGAGATCATGGTCCGCATCAAGGATGAGGCGCTGGCGCTGTATATGCGCTCGTTAATCGATGGGCTGGTTGCCCAATCCGAAGAACAAACGCCTGTCTTGTTAAAAGCGCGCGACAATATTTGGAGCCGGTTCAAAGCTGCAATTGCATATTTTCTGGTGAATTCGGTGGACTATAGCATTGGCCGGCGGATCAAGTTCAGCTTGCTGCGCAACCGGTAAACTTTCTTTCCAGCCCCAGAATTGGGCTCCCTCTATGCAAACCCATTCATCAATAATCTGCTCTGCCGCGCTTGCATTGTCGGACATATCGGTCCTAATGCCGTGGTCATGGCAAAGCTTCCCCGAGGAACAATCTCAGTGATTTTCGTGGCGCAGCGGACCGATGCTGACGCTGTGGGCTATGCAGACGCAGCCGCGATGATGGAAACGCTGGCTGCGCAACAGGAGGGGTATATCGCCATGGATTCAGTGCGGGGGTCAGACGGGCTTGGCATAACCGTCAGCTATTGGACAGATGAAGCCAGCGCGAAAGCATGGCGCGATCACCCCGAACACACCGCTGTGCGCGATGCCGGACGCGATCTTTGGTACAGCGATTACAGCCTGCATGTCGCAGAAGTCACGCGCAGCTATGATTGGAAAAAGCCATGAGTGCAGTTCAGGCCATACCCAACAGCCGCGTCGTTATACTCTTCCTCGTTATGCTCGTCGCCGCCGCGGGCAATACAGCGATGCAGTCCGCATTGCCTGCCATCGCAAGCGAGCTGGATATGCCCGACGTGTTGGTCAGCCTCGCGTTTAGCTGGTCTGCACTTTTATGGGTCATCACCGCCCCCAAATGGGCGCGCTTGTCCGACCGTCGGGGCCGCAAGCAATTGATGAGTGTCGGCATCATTGGGTTCATCTCGTCAATGGGCCTTTGCGGGCTGGTGTTGTGGCTTGGACTTGCCGGCCTAATCGGCCCAGTCGTCACATTCATACTCTTTGCGATCTTCCGCAGCCTTTATGGCGGTTTCGGTTCCGCTGCCCCGCCCGCTGTTCAAGCCTATGTTGCCGCACGAACCGAACGGGCCGAGCGGACGAAGGCATTGTCGATGCTTGCATCGTCGTTCGGCGTGGGCACCGTCATTGGCCCGGCGACCGCGCATTATCTGTTGTTCCCGCCCTTTGGACTGGCAGGACCGCTGATCATGTTTGCGATATTTGGCGCCGCTGTCCTGATCGCTTTGCATGTGCTGTTGCCGAACGACACCCCGCGCTTTGCCGCGCGTGGTTCGGTTGCAGCCTACCCCAATTCTGCGTCGATGAACGCGCTCGATACCGAAGATGTCGATGGCGAGGCGCTGGGCTCCTTACCCGATGAAGAAGTTCGCTTGCCATGGCGCGATGAAAGAATGGCGTCGTGGCTTATTGCGGGCCTCATTGGCGGGCACGCGCAGGCCATCATCCTTGGCGTAGTCGGCTTCCTCGTCCGCGATCGCCTTGGGCTGCATGATCGCCCTTGGGAAGCGGTGCAGGCCAGTGGCTCAGTCATGCTTATTGGCGCGATGGCAACGTTATTGGCGCAATGGGGCCTCATCCCGATCTTGTCCCTCGCCGCGCGCAGTTCGGTGCTTTTGGGTTCGATACTGGCGCTGATTGGCACCATATTAACCGGCGTTAGCCACGATTTTTACGGCATTAGCACTGGCTTTGCGATTGCGTCTTTGGGCTTCGGGCTGTTCCGGCCGGGATTTACCGCCGGTGCCTCATTGGCTGTCAGGCGGCATGAGCAAGGCGATGTCGCCGGTAAAATCGCATCGATCAATGGCGCAGCCTATATTTTCGCGCCCGCAATCGGCGTCGCCCTGTTGAGCTGGTGGGAGCCAGCAACATTCATCCTTATCTCTGCCTCATTGGTCTTTCTGATCATTTGGGGCAGGCGGGCGTTGATTGTTCCCGACGAAGCTTAGGGCCCATGCCGCATCATTGCTAAGTCACGCCTTCAATGGCGTTTCGAAAATTGCGACTAACAGAGGCAGATTTGACGCCAAAAAAAAGGGCCGACCGGAGTCGACCCTGAAAAAGTCTTTAGGAGAGGATGCCTATAAGGCTTGTCCGCTATCGCCATATTATATTTTTTGTGCAAGTGCGAACAGTGCAATAGCAGTTGCATATCCTGCAACTGCTATTTATAGGATTAACCTGAATTCTGCGGCATTCGTACGATCGCAGAATCAAATCATTTTTGTTGCGGTGCGGCAAAAAAGGAGATGATATGCGCAGATTGCCCCCATTACGGTCATTGGAAGCCTTTTTGCGCGTCGCCAAATTGGGTTCGGCCAAAGCTGCGGCCAGTGAACTGGCTCTGTCACCGCCTGCCTTAAGCCGCCGCATTAAAGCGCTGGAAGATTTTATCGGCAAATCGCTGTTCGACCGCCGCGCTCAAGCCATGGTCATTAACGCCGATGGCGAAACCTTGCTGGCTGCTGTCGAGCCCGCGATGGATACGATGGCCGAAGCGGTTGAAGAGCTTGCTGGCCGCGGCGGCGAATATCGCCTGCGCCTTGGCTTGCTTCCGCTTTTCGGTTCACAGCGCCTTATCCCGCGCCTCCCCGAACTGCGCAAAGCGTTCCCGAAATTGCATATCGACGTTGATACCTCTGGCCATGCGGAAAATCTGTTGGGCGATGTGATTGATGCCGCGATTATTATCGCTGCCGAGGTTGACCCAAAACTCTACAGCGTTCGTCTCGACCGAAACCTTGTTTATGCGATCGCTTCGGAACAATGGGCCAAAGAACATAATGTGCAAAAGCCCGAGGATTTGGCCAAGCATACGATCATGGTCCACAGCGACATGCCCATGATATTCGATGCCTGGCGTCAGGCCATGGGCGTGCCCCGCTTAAAGCCCGCCGCCATTGATAGTTTGGATAGCGGCGCGCTCATGCTTGAAGCTGCCGCCAATGGGCTGGGCGTGGCGATCATGCACGGAAGCCATTTTTCGGACGCGCGTGACCCACGCCTGACGCGGCTTTTCAATGCAGAGGTAGAAAGCCCCTATAGCTATTGGTTCGTGTGTCGCCCCCGCGCGCTGAAGCAGCGGGCCGTCAAGATTTTCCACGACTGGTTGTTAAAGGCCGGCGTATAAAATCGATAGCGCGAACACTTGACCCGTCGCCCGCCCCGCGTCATTGCAGTGTGATGACTGACAACGTTGCTGAATTGAACTTCGAACAGGCGTTGCGCGCGCTTGAAGATATCGTCCACAAGCTGGAAAGCGGTGAAGCCCCGCTTGATGAATCCATTGCATTATACGAGCGCGGCAACACGCTGCGGGCGCTGTGCCAGCAACGGCTTGATATGGCAAAAGCACGGATTGAAGCGATTACGCTTGGCCCTGATGGTGCGCCAACGGGCACCACATCGTTCGACGCTGGATGAATGTGATGTCGGGGCTATCGACATCTTCGCTGCTTCAAGATGCGCTGAGCAATATTGCAGCAGATGTTGACCAAGAATTCGACACGCTGCTGACATTACCCGGGGACGCACGCGACCGTTTATATGCAGCCATGCGGCACGCAACGATTGGCGGCGGCAAGCGTCTTCGTCCGTTGCTGGTAACGGCCACCGCAGCCTTGTTCAATGTCGATCGCAAAACCGCTTTGCGCGTGGGTACGGCGGTTGAGGCCATTCACGTCTATTCGCTGGTGCATGACGACCTGCCCTGCATGGACGATGACGATTTGCGCCGTGGCAAGCCCACCGTGCATCGGGCATTTGACGAAGCAACAGCGGTTTTGGCGGGTGACTCGCTGCATGCGCTCGCTTTTGAAATCTTGGCCAATCCCAATACCCATAGCGACCCATTTGTGCGCGGCGAGCTGGTGTCGACGCTGGCGCTGGCCAGTGGCCCTGAAGGCATGGCTGGTGGCCAGATGATGGACATTGAGGCGGAGAACGCATCGTTCGATTTGCAAACGGTCATGCGCCTGCAGGCGTTGAAAACCGGCGCGCTTATTGCCGCCAGTGTCGAAATGGGAGCCATTTTGGGCCATATCCCACCCGAAGGCCGCGCGCATTTGCGGGGCTATGCCCGCGATATTGGCCTCGCCTTTCAAATTGCCGATGACATTTTGGATGTCGAGGGCGACCCCGAATTGGCCGGCAAGGCGCTTCAGAAAGATGCCGAGGCGGGCAAGGGCACATTTGTGTCACTGATGGGGCTTGATCGCGCCAAGCAACAGGCCGAAATGTTGGTCCAGCAAGCCAATGACTATCTATCAAGCTATGGCGCAGAGGCGGATTTGTTGCGCGCTATTGCAAATTATATCACGGAAAGAGATCGCTGATGACCCACCGGATTGGCGTATATCCCGGAACATTTGACCCCATCACTTTGGGCCATATGGACATCATCCGGCGCGGCGCAAAGCTGGTCGACGAACTCATCATTGGTGTTACCACCAACGCGTCGAAATCGCCGATGTTCGCGGATGAAGAGCGAATTGCGATGGTCGAGCGCGAAGTTGCGACAATTGGCGCAGGTCATATCCGCGTTGTCGGGTTCAATTCACTGCTGATGGACTTTGCCGAAGCACATGGCGCAAGCACGGTCATTCGCGGCATTCGCGGCGTCACCGATTTCGAATATGAATATCAACTCACGGGCATGAACCGCCAGCTGAATGACCGCGTCGAGACGCTATTCCTGATGGCCGATGTCTCGCTTCAGCCCATCGCCTCTCGGTTGGTGAAGGAAATCGCCATATATGGTGGCGAAATTGGCAAATTTGTCACGCCCACGATCCGCGACGAGGTTGTCGCGCGCGTTCAATTATTGGGCAGCAAGGCAAGCTAACTACGCGCCTGCGCGTTACATCGCCTTACGCCGCTTGCGTTCCTTAGGCGCCGGCAGCTCAAGATATTCCTCCGGCACATATATCGCATAAGTTGCCAAGCGGATCTCGTGCACGAATTGAAACAGGCAAGCCGACAATAGCGCCAGTGCCAGCATGAATATAGCTACAGCGATCCATGCTGCGGAGATATTGGTGAGCCCCATGACGAACAAGACAACGATCATGATGCACACCGAAATCGCGGATAACACCGCACACAAGATCGATCTTCCCACCACGCGCATCCGCTTTTCAATGATGCGCAGTTCCGTCACGACCCGTTGATGCGCTTTCCCGTCGGTGTCCGCATATTGCCGCTGCAGGTCGCGTGACCGGTCAACAATGCGCGACAGTCGGCCCGTGAGGACATTGAGCAGGCTGCCCACCGCAACCAGCAAAAATGCCGGGGTCAGTGCCGTCTGCAGAACGGAAATGACCGCCGCCAGATCCGGGCCAAATTTACCGTCCATTTTGATATTCCGCCGCCAATGTCCGCAAATCGGTTTTCAGCAGCTTGCCGATATGGCTGCGCGGCATTTCGTCGATTGGGTATAGCACCGAAATGCGTTGGGTTTTGCCAAGCTGCCCATTCACCCGTTCCAAGATAGCTGCAGGCGTGCTGCTGGCGTCGGGATGCAACCGAACAAAGCCAACCGGCGTCTCGCCCCATGCATCGGACGGCATGCCCACCACCGCAGCCTCAGCGACCTCCGCTTGCGCTTCCAGCAGCTCCTCCAGATCTTTGGGGTAAATGTTGAACCCGCCCGAGATGATCATATCCTTCGCGCGCCCGACGATGGAGACAAAGCCGTCTTCATCGACAATCCCGATGTCTCCGGTTTTCAGCCAGATATTGCCATCCTCATCGCGCCATTCCATCTCGCGCGTTTTTTCAGGCTGGTTCTTATAGCCGGACATCATGGTGGGTGACCGGCCGGTCAAGACACCTTTTGATCCAGCTGGCAGGCGATTGTCGTCGTCATCCAGAACGATCAGTTCATGGCCCGTCACGGGCTGACCCACGGTGTGTAGCTTGTCGGGGAAATTATGCGCCTGCAACATGCAGACCACCCCGCCCTCGGTCATGCCATAAATTTCAACGAGCCCGC
>JAIXYC010000108.1 GCA_027490455.1 Sphingomonadales bacterium | reverse complement strand
ACGAAGTCGAGCTGGTAAGGATAAGATAGATGGCAATGACCGATCCTTTGGGTGATATGCTCACCCGTATCCGCAACGGCCAGCGGGCGAAGAAAGACTCTGTAGTCTCGCCAGCGTCCGGCCTGCGTACCCGCGTTCTCGATGTTCTGCAGCGTGAAGGCTATATTCGCGGTTACAGCGAAGAAGCTTTGGGTGCACATAAGGGCATCCGCATCGAGCTGAAATATTTCGAAGGCGCTCCTGCTATTCAGCATGTCGCCCGCGTTTCGAAGCCTGGTCGCCGCGTATATTCAGGAAGCCAAGAGCTTCCGATTATCCGCAACGGCCTTGGCATCACAATCGTTTCGACGCCAAAGGGCGTTCTGTCTGACGCCGAAGCGCGCGCACAGAATGTCGGCGGCGAAATCCTGGCGGAGGTATTCTAATGAGCCGCATTGGTAAGAAACCTGTTCCCATTCCTGCCGGCGTTACCGCCAGCATGGAAGCGGGCACGCTTTCGGTCAAAGGACCGAAGGGCGAACTGAAAATGCCGATGAGCGACCTTATCTCGTACGAGATGCAGGACGACGGTCTTTCGGTGAAGCCTGCCAATGGCAGCAAGGCAGCCCGCGCATTTTGGGGTATGCAGCGTACGTTGGTACAGAACCTCGTTACGGGTGTGACCGAAGGCTTTACGAAAGTCCTCGAAATCACCGGCGTTGGTTACCGTGCAAACAGCCAAGGCAAGATGTTGAAGCTGCAACTTGGCTACAGCCATGATGTCGACTTCGCGATCCCAGAAGGCATTGAAATCAAGACACCTGACAACACCACGGTGGAAATTTCAGGTATCGACAAGCAGAAGGTTGGGCAGGTTGCTGCTGAAATCCGTCGCTGGAGGAAGCCAGAGCCATATAAGGGCAAGGGCATCAAGTACCGCGGCGAGTATATCTTCCGCAAGGAAGGGAAGAAGAAATAATGGCAAAACTGTCTCTCTTTGCAAGGCGCCGTCAACGCGTTCGTTCGAAATTGCGGGCGCAGGTTGCTGGACGTCCTCGTCTTTCCGTGCACCGCACTGGTCGCCACATCTATGCGCAAGTCATTGACGATTCGAAGGGCGCGACCATCGCGTCTGCTTCGACCCTCGACAAGGACGTGAAGGCTAAGAACGGCTCGACAACTGAAGCTGCGGCTGATGTTGGCAAGCGGGTAGCCGCAGCAGCTAAGAAAGCTGGCATTTCCAGCGTGGTTTTTGATCGTGGCGGGTTCCTGTTTCACGGTCGCGTCAAAGCGCTTGCTGATGCAGCGCGCGAAGGCGGATTGGAGTTCTGATGATGGCTGAAAACACTGAAAGCACTGTACCTGTGACTGACGGCGCAGCGCCTGACGCAGCCGAAGGTCAACGTCGCGGTCGCGGCGGTCGTGGCGGCGGCGGTGATAACCGTGGTGGCGGTGGCCGTGGTCGTAACAACGATCGTCGTCCTGCACAGGAAGAAGATGATGGCACGATCGAAAAGCTCGTTCACATCAACCGCGTTTCGAAAACTGTTAAGGGCGGTAAGCGCTTCGGCTTTGCTGCACTCGTCGTTGTTGGTGACGGTCAGGGTCGCGTAGGCTTTGGTCATGGTAAAGCACGCGAAGTGCCAGAAGCCATCAACAAAGCGACTGCAGCTGCCAAGAAATCGATGATCCGCGTCGCCCTGAAAGATGGTCGTACGTTGCATCACGACGGCAAGGGCCATTTCGGCGCTGGCAAGGTGACGTTGCGTTCGGCACCAGCCGGTACCGGCATCATCGCAGGTGGCCCAATGCGCGCTGTCTTCGAAAGCCTGGGCGTTGCGGACGTTGTGACCAAGTCGGTCGGTACGTCGAACCCTTACAACATGATCCGTGCTACTTTCGCGGCGCTGTCTGAACAGACCAGCCCCAAGTCGGTAGCGCAGCGTCGCGGCAAGAAAATCGCCGACCTTCTTGGTCGCGGTGGCAGCAAAACTGCTGAAGCCGACGCAGAAGCTATTGCGGAGTAATCGATATGGCGAAGATTAAACTGAAGCAGACCGGTTCGCCGATCCGCCGTCCAGCCTCACAGCGCGCAACTTTGAAGGGCCTTGGCCTTGACAAGATGAACCGCGTTGTCGAAATCGAAGACACAGCCGAAGTGCGCGGAATGATCCGCACAGTTCGTCACATGGTCCAGATTCAGGACTAATAACATCAGCGCGAATTAAAGCGAAAGCGAGTGCACGACATGAAATTGAATGACATTAAAGACAACGAAGGCGCCCGCCATCGCCGTATGCGCGTTGGCCGTGGTATTGGTTCGGGCAAAGGCAAGACCTCAGGTCGCGGCCAAAAGGGCCAGACCAGCCGTTCGGGTGTTTCGATCAACGGATTTGAAGGCGGCCAGATGCCACTTCACATGCGTATTCCAAAGCGCGGCTTCAACAACATCTTCGCCAAGGACCATGCAGAAGTAAATCTGGGCATGATCCAGAAGTTTATCGATGCCAAGAAAATCGACATCAAAGCTGTGGTTGACCATGCGGCGTTGAAGGCTTCTGGTCTTGCACGTGGTGGCAAGGACGGCGTCCGTTTGTTGGCGAAGGGTGAACTCACCTCCAAGGTGAACTTCTCTGTCGCTGGCGCTTCAAAGGCAGCCGTTGAGGCCGTTGAAAAGGCCGGTGGTAAGGTTGAAGTGCTGGTAAAGGTTTCTGCATCGGAAAAAGCCGCTGCGAAGAAATCGTCAGTCAAGAACGCTGCTAAAGAAGCTGCGGCCAAGAAATAAGACGGGGGCGACGACTTCGCTCTTGTCATGCCAGCCCCGCTTCCCGATATGGGCTGGCGGGGTTTGACATTTCTGGGGTTCGTCCAGATACAGTCAGGCGAAATTTTTGGGGTGAAGCCGTTGCGCGATTATTGTGCATTCACGGTTAATCCGGAACCAAGGAACGTATAACATGGCATCTAGGGCCGACCAAATGGCATCGAACCTCAATCTATCGAAGTTCGGGCAGGCAACAGAGCTTAAGAACCGCATTTGGTTCACTATCGGCGCGCTCATAATATTCCGGATGCTGAGCTTCGTGCCGCTGCCGGGCGTGGATCCCATCGCGCAAGCAGCCCTTTATGCGAACAACGCCGCTGGCGGTGTACTCGACATCTTCAACACTTTCTCCGGCGGCAGCCTTGAGCGCATGAGCCTCATCGCTCTTGGCGTCATGCCCTATATTACGGCGTCAATCGTGGTGCAGCTCGCGTCATCGCTTTCGCCTACGCTTGCCGCCATCAAGAAAGAGGGCGAGAGCGGACGCAAGAAACTCAATCAATATACCCGCTACGGCACGGTTTTCCTGACTGCGGTGCAGGGATATTTCCTTGCCGCAGGGCTCGAAAGCCTCGCTGCGGCCAATGGCATTAGCGCGGTTGTTGAGCCGGGCATGATGTTCCGCATTGTTGCAACCATCAGCCTTATCGGCGGCACCATGTTCCTGATGTGGCTGGGTGAGCAGATTACGTCGCGCGGTATAGGCAATGGTATCTCCTTGATCATCATGGCGGGTATCGTCGCCCAAATGCCACGGCTGTTCGCACAGCTTCTCGAAGGTGGACGGACCGGATCGATCAGTGGTTTTCTGATCGTCGGTTTCCTTTTGATGTTCGTCGGCCTGACTTTGCTGATCTGCTTCATGGAGCGTGGCCAGCGCCGGGTGCTGATTCAATATCCAAAGCGTGCGACACAGCGCGGCATGATGCAGGCGGATCGCAGCCACCTTCCATTGAAGATCAACACTGCTGGCGTCATCCCGCCGATTTTTGCATCGTCATTATTGCTTTTGCCGGTCACAATCACGCAGCTTGGTGGAAACAATGTTGCGGGTGAAAGCGCGATGGGTGACTTTGTCATCACGTTGAACCAATATCTTGCCCATGGGCAGCCGGTGTATCTGGCGCTCTATGGCCTCGGCATCATCTTCTTCTGTTTCTTTTACACCGCTGTGGTGTTCAATCCGGAAGAAACATCCGAGAATTTGAAAAAAGCCGGCGGCTTCATTCCGGGCATTCGTCCGGGCAAGAACACCGAATCCTATCTGGATTATGTTCTGACACGCATCACCGTGTTGGGCGCTGCCTATCTGACATTGGTCTGCTTGTTGCCCGACTATGTCATGGCGCAAACTGGCCAGCAGCAGTTCTTTGCTATTGGCGGGACCAGCTTGCTCATTCTGGTCAACGTCACCATTGATACGATTTCACAGATCCAGAGCCATCTGCTCGCCCACCAATATGGGGATTTGTTGAAGAAGGCCAAGTTGAAGGGTGGACGCGCCCGCTAAAGGCGCGACATCGAAACGAACAGGGAAACGTTTCATGAATATCATCCTTTTGGGGCCTCCTGGCGCAGGCAAAGGTACGCAGGCTGCATTTCTCGTAGAGAAATATAGCATGGTGCAATTGTCGACCGGCGATATCCTGCGCGCTGCCGTCAAGGCGGGCACTGAAGTCGGTAAAATGGCGGATGAGATCATGAAGGCGGGGAAGCTTTTCCCGGATGAATTGATGGCCGAGATCCTTGGCGAGCATATGGATGCCATCCCCGCGGAAAAGGGCCTGATTTTTGACGGCTACCCGCGCACGGCACCGCAAGTTGCGCTTCTCGATGGCCTATTGTCCGCACGCGAACGGACGCTGCATTATGTGATTGAACTGGTTGTTGATGAAGACGCGTTGGTCGAACGCGTTGTTGGGCGTTTCACCTGCACCAATTGCGGTGATGGCTATCATGATGTTTTCAAAAAACCGGTCAAAGCCGATACATGCGACAAATGTGGATCACATGAATTTAAGCGTCGCCCCGATGACAATGAAGAAACGGTACGCACCCGCATGGCGGAGTATCGCGCAAAGACCGAGCCGATCTTGCCGCTTTACGATGCCCGCGGCCTTGTAAGCCGCGTCGATGGCATGGCGCCGATTGACGACGTGACGAAGGCGATTGAAGCGATCATCGCCTGACGCCCGCTGAAACAAGTTCAACGTGACGGAAATGGAAACGGTTGTTAGGAACGCCTTCCATGAAACATCTTGTCATCACAGCAGCCATATATGCTGCAACAGCATCGCCGGTATTGGCCGACGTTAAAGCTGCATCGGAAACACAAGAAGACCCGGTCGCCGATCCGCCCGCAGCGGAGCCAATCTAATTGGCTGTCGGGGATGGCAAGCCGCGTTCAGGCGGCAAATTAGAAATTGGCTGGTGCGAAATGGTCGATGTGCCGAGCCTTGGCCTGTCGCACGTGCACGCGAAAATGGACACGGGCGCGGCGACATCATCGATACATGCAACCCGCATCAAACCTATCGTCCGCGACGGCAAGCCGTGGGTTGAATTCTGGTTCCGCCTGAATGCGGGCGAAAAGCCAAAGCGTTATGAAGCGCCAGTCATCGACCGGCGCATGGTCCGATCGTCCAATGGTGATACGCAAGAACGCTATGTCATCTCAGCGCAATTTTGTTTTGGTAAGCTGTGTTGGAACGGGCAGCTCACCTTGGCGAACCGGCGTTCGATGGCCTTTCCCTTGCTAATTGGCCGACGGGCGCTAAGGCGCGGCTTTCTGGTCAATAGCGCACGACGCTGGGTATTGGGCAAGCCAGCGAATCAAGGACAAAAGAGCACATGAAAATCGCCATGTTGGCACGCAACGCCAACCTATATTCGCACCAACGGCTCGTCGAAGCGGCCTTGGCGCGCGGACATGAGATTGATATTCTGAATACGTTGCGGGTGACGATGAACATCACGTCGCACCGTCCCGAAGCATATTATCAGGGTGCTAAGCTTGGCAAATATGACGCGGTAATCCCGCGCATTGGCGCGTCCATCACATTTTACGGCCTTGCTGTGTTGCGTCAGTTTGAGATGATGAACGTATGGTCATTGAACGAAAGCGTCGCCATCGGCCGCTCACGCGACAAGCTGCGCTCGTTGCAGATTTTGGCGCGCAAGGGGCTTGGTCTGCCGGTAACGGCGTTCGCCCATGATCCCAAGCAAACCGACGAAGTCATCAAAATGGTTGGCGGCGCTCCTGTGGTCATCAAGCTATTGGAAGGCACGCAGGGCATTGGCGTGGTTTTGGGGGAGACTGAAAAGTCGGCCCGCTCCGTTATTGAGGCGTTTCGCGGTGCGAACGTGAACATCCTCGTGCAAGAATTTATCAAAGAGGCCAATGCCACCGACATCCGTTGCTTTGTAATCGGCAACAAGGTTGTCGCATCGATGCAGCGTAAGGGTGCGGAGGGTGATTTTCGATCAAACCTACATCGTGGCGGTTCGGCCGAAGCCATAAAAATCACGCCGGAAGAACGCTCAACCGCGGTCCGCGCCGCGCGGGCCATGGGGTTAAATGTCGCTGGCGTCGATATGCTCCGGTCCAATCATGGCCCGGTTATCATGGAAGTAAACAGCTCGCCCGGGCTTGAGGGAATCGAAAAAGCCACTGGCAAGGATATTGCGAGCCGAATTATTGCGTTCATCGAAGAAAACGCAATTGCGGGCAAAACCAAGACCAAAGGCAAGGGATAGCGCGCCTCCAGCCTTGACAGTTGGCGCGACTCACCGTAAGACAACTTCAATTCCGATCATCTGGTACAACCAGCAGCGCTTTTTCGCGTCCGCTGGTTTTGTGCGTTTCGGAATATCATCAGCGTTGAGATAGGGTTTGTCTTTCGGGACACCTGTGGAGCAGGAGTAAATAAATTGGCACGTATTGCCGGAGTTAACATTCCAACCAACAAGCGCGTGATCATTGCGCTTACCTACATTCACGGTATCGGCCGCACTAAAGCCGTCGAAATCGCGACAAAGCTAGGAATTGATCATAGCCGTCGTGTGCAGGACCTTTCGGATGCCGAAGTTCTGCAAATCCGCGAAACCATCGATGCGGGCTACACCGTAGAAGGCGATCTTCGCCGTAACACATCGATGAACATCAAGCGTTTGATGGATCTCGCCTGCTACCGTGGCCTTCGCCACCGTAAGGGTCTTCCAGTCCGTGGCCAGCGTACGCATACCAATGCGCGCACCCGCAAGGGCAAGTCCAAGGCAATCGCGGGCAAGAAGAAGTAATCACTGGCCTTGGCCTGATTATTTTTTCTTCGCATTTTCGAATAGGATACACATTATATGGCACGCGAACCACAACGCATTAAAAAGCGGGAGCGTAAAAATATTTCGGCAGGCGTCGCGCACGTCAATGCCAGCTTCAACAACACAATGATCACGATCACCGATGCCCAGGGCAACGCGATCAGCTGGTCATCCGCAGGGACCATGGGTTTCAAGGGCAGCCGCAAGTCGACCCCTTACGCAGCACAGGTTGCAGCGGAAGACGCAGGCAAGAAGGCCGCTGAACACGGCGTTCGTACGCTTGAAGTTGAAGTTAAGGGCCCCGGTTCGGGTCGTGAATCGGCACTTCGCGCATTGCAGGCAGTGGGTTTCACCATCACCTCGATCCGTGACGTGACATCGATCCCGCACAACGGCGTTCGTCCTTCCAAGCGTCGGCGCGTCTAAGCATTCGTTTCAGGGACGGCTGTTCAGTCGTTCCTTCTTTTACCCGCGAACCGGCACGGTGCACCAAATTGCCGGTCCCGCAAAACCCAAGGGGAAATCCATGTCCGTCAATATTAAGAACTGGCAGGAACTGAAAAAGCCCAACGCACTTGAACTCAAATCAGGTAGCGATGCGAAGCGTAAGGCAACTTTTGTTGCAGAACCGCTGGAGCGTGGCTTTGGTTTGACTCTCGGCAATGCGCTGCGTCGCGTATTGCTTTCATCGCTGCAGGGCGCAGCGATCACATCGATCAAAATCGAAAACGTGTTGCACGAATTCTCGTCGCTCGCTGGCGTTCGTGAAGATGTCACCGACATCGTTTTGAACATCAAGCAAGTTGCGTTGAAGATGGAGGGCGAAGGTCCAAAGCGTCTTCAGCTTTCGGCAACTGGCCCCGGCGCGGTAACCGCTGGTGACATCGCTGTTTCGGGCGACATCCAAGTGATGAACCCTGATCTCGTCATCTGTCATCTCGACGATGGCGCGACGCTGAACATGGAAATCACTGCCGACATCGGTAAGGGTTATGTTCCTGCAGTCGCCAACCGTCCAGCGGATGCGCCAATCGGTCTCATCCCAGTCGACAGCCTGTATTCGCCTGTACGTCAGGTTGCGTACAAGGTGGACAATGCACGCATCGGTCAAGAACTTGACTATGACAAGTTGTCGTTGACCATCGAAACCGACGGCACCGTAACGCCAGAAGACGCCGTGGCTTATGCCGCACGCATTCTTCAGGACCAGTTGCAAGTGTTCGTCCACTTCGAAGATTCGATGTCTGCATCGTCGCCAATGATTGGCATGGCCGCACCATCAGCTTCTTCGGAAGAATCGGATGCAAACCAGCTCAACCGTTACCTTCTCAAGAAGGTCGATGAATTGGAATTGTCGGTCCGCAGCGCAAACTGCCTCAAGAACGACAACATCATCTACATCGGCGACCTCGTTCAAAAGAGCGAAGCCGAAATGCTGCGTACGCCTAATTTCGGTCGCAAGTCGCTGAACGAAATCAAGGAAGTGCTCTCGTCGATGGGCTTGCGCCTTGGCATGGACATCCCCGGATGGCCGCCAGAAAACATCGAAGAGATGGCAAAGAAGCTTGAGCAAGAACTGCTTGGCTAAAGAATATTGGGCCGAGGCAGTGCTTCGGCCCAACCAAAAGGGAAATGGCCGCCCTTAAACGGCCAGGATCGGGGTACCTGATACGGCCCCCCTACGAACGAAGGAATGAAATATGCGCCATAAAGTTGGCCACCGTAAGCTGCAACGTACCACGTCGCACCGTACCGCGATGCTTCGCAACATGGCAGCGTCGCTTATCAAGCATGAACAGATCAAGACGACTTTGCCAAAGGCGAAGGAACTGCGTCCTTACATCGAAAAGCTGATCACGCTTGCGAAGAAGGGTGGCTTGTCCAACCGTCGTCTCGCGATGAGCCGTTTGATGGACGACAAGCAGTTGGTAAAGTTGTTTGACGAACTGGCAACGCGCTATGCCGACCGCAGCGGTGGTTACAGCCGCGTGATCAAGGCTGGTTTCCGTGGTTCCGACGCCGCACCAATGGGCGTCATCGAGCTCGTTGACCGCAATGTCGACGCCAAGGGTCAGGACAGCGGCCCAGTTGAAGTATTGGACGACGCTGAATAAGCACGTCTTGCTTTAAGAGTTTCAAAAGGGCGGTATCCGAAAGGGTGCCGCCCTTTTTCATGGGTTTATGGTTTCGCCCGAGCGCTTCGATCGGCCAACCAAAAAAGTAGGCTGGAAATCAGCCATGCCACCGAAAGCACAATCGTAAATCGACCGCCGTGCGCGTCGCTGCCCAATATGCCGGCAAAGACGCCAATGCTTATCTGCACGATGCCGGCAACCAACATAGCCTGCTGCAATATGCGCCTGCGAAACCGCGATGCGATGCTGCCGACAATGGCGATCAGCAAAACCACGCCGAACCATAAATTGACGGGATTATCCTCATTGCCAATCATGCCGACAGCCATGTTGGACCAGATAACCATGAACCCTGCCAGCACAGCAAACATTGATCCAAAGCGGAAATACCAGTTTGATGACAGGCGCTCCGCGAATTCAATCAGGCCGCCTAGTATGCCGAAAATGACGGCGGCGACGATGAAGTCGGTTTCGTCCCAATTCACTTCTGTGGTGAACTGCATCGCGACCAATGGCGTCAGGATAAGCGCTAATGCGCCGCCCCAGCCCAAGATTCGCCAGATATTCCGTCGCGGCCTTGCTGGCCGTATATTCTCCGCATGCATAGCATTGCCCTTTTCCGTGAACGAGAACTATGCATAGCACAGCGGCAGCGCGGTGAATGATTTCGACGAAAATGCGAAATATTCTTGCGGGCGACGGCAGGAATAGTTGGCGTTCACGCGTGGACGCTCTAGTCGGATGACAGAGATTTTGAGAGTTGGGGAAATGATAATATGCGAAGTGTATTTTTGGTGGGTGCAGCCGTTATGATGGCACCGATTTCGTCGGTCGCTGTGGCCGCAAATTCAGCCACCACCGATGTCGCAGTCAAATTGACCTATCCGCAGACCAAAACCGTCAATGTCGTCGATGAACAATTCGGCGTGAAGGTTGCGGATCCCTATCGCTGGCTGGAAGATGATGTGCGCGTCAATCCCGAAGTCGCCGAATGGGTGAAGGCACAGAATGCCGTCACCGACGCCTATTTGGAAACCTTGCCCGGCAAGAAAATACTCGCCGAGCGCATGAAGAAGCTTTTCGATTATGAACGCTTTGGCCTTCCTGAAAAAGCCGGTGGCTATTATTTCTTCACAAAGAATGACGGCCTGCAAAACCAGTCGGTCTTGTATGTCCGCAAAGGTCTGACGGGTGCGGATCGTATTTTGATCGACCCCAATCTATGGGCAAAAGACGGCGCCACCGCGCTCGATAGCTGGGTACCATCGAAAAATGGCAAGCTGCTGGCTTATGCCGTTCAGGACGGCGGTTCCGACTGGCGGACGATTAAAGTCCTCGACACCGTGACCGGCAAGGTGCTTGCCGACGAAATCAACTGGGCTAAATTCACCAACATAAGCTGGGTGGGCAATGACGGGTTTTTATACTCGCGGTTTGCCGAGCCAAAAGAAGGCGCCGCATTCCAGCAGCTGAATTATAACCAGACGATCTATTACCACAAAATCGGCACGCCCCAGTCGGAAGACAAGGCAATATACGCAACGCCGGACAAGCCCGAATATGGGCATAGCGCGCAAGTGACGCACGACGGCAAATGGGCGGTCATTACGACCTCGTCCGGAACCGATGAGAAGTATGAACTGCACGTCATGCCACTTGGCAAAAAGTCAACATGGAAACCGCAGCCGCTCGTTACGGGTCTGGAGCATGATTGGGGCCTGATCGAAGGCATGGGCAATACTTTGTGGTTCACCACCAACAAGGACGCGGCAAAGCTTAAGGTTGTGACGGTTGATCTGGGTGCGAAGACGCCGACATTTACGGACGTTATAGCGGAGCGTGCGGAAACCCTATCGCGCGCGCAGATCGTCGGCGACCGGTTGATCCTGTCATATATCAAAGATGCCAAATCGATGGCGCTGATGACCGACCTCGCAGGCCAGCCTGTGCAGGAAATCAAGCTCAGCGCGATTGGGACGGCCAGTGGCTTTTCAGGAACGCCGGGTGATCCAGAAACATTTTACGGTTTCTCCAGCTTTAATCAGCCCGGCGCTGTGTATCGCTTTGACAGCAAGACGGGTGCTTCGGCGCCGTTCGCGCAGCCAAAGCTGAGCTTTAACCCAGCCGACTTTACGGTCGAACAAGTGTTTTACCCGTCGAAGGATGGCACGAAGATCCCGATGTTCGTCGTGCACAAGAAAGATCTCGATCTGACGAAGGGCGCGCCGACATTGCTCTATTCCTATGGCGGGTTCAATATTTCGCAGACGCCCACTTATTCAGCAACGCGTATGGCTTGGCTGCAATCGGGCGGCGTATTCGCCCTCGCCAATATTCGTGGCGGCGGCGAATATGGGAAGCCGTGGCATGATGCTGGTCGTTTGATGAACAAACAAAATGTCTTTGACGATTTTGCTGCCGCAGCGGAATATCTTATATCCAGCGGCGTTTCGGCCAAGGGCAAGATTGCCATTGAAGGACGGTCCAATGGAGGACTGTTGATTGGTGCCGTGGTGAACCAGCGTCCTGACCTGTTCGCGGCAGGCCATGCCGCAGTGGGCGTGATGGATATGGTCCGCTTCGACCGTTTCACCGCTGGCCGCTATTGGGTCGATGATTATGGCTACCCCAGCAAGGAAGCCGACTTTAAAATGCAGATGACCTACTCCCCCTATCACAACATCAAATCGGGGGTCGAATATCCAGCCGTCATCGTCTCGACCGCGGATACCGATGACCGCGTGGTTCCGGGGCATAGCTTCAAATATATCTCCGCCTTGCAAGCCGCAGACACCGGCAACAAGCCAAAGATCATCCGCATCGAAAGCCGTGCGGGCCATGGTTCAGGCAAGCCGACCGATAAAGTTATTGACGAATATTCGGATATTTATGCGTTTCTCGCCAAATGGACGGGGCTGACCCTCATCGATTAATCGTTCATGAAAATGGCAATTTAGATGAACGGATGCTGACAAGTCAATTCAGCATCCGGACAACCCGAATCGCATATTCGCTCTCTATCGGCACAGAATGACTGGACCGGTGCAAGGAGAACGAAGATGAATTTCATGACCAAAACTTTGCTTGGCGCGGGAGCTGCTGCTGCAGCTTTGGTGAGTGTAACCGTTCCCGCCCAAGCGCGTGATCGCCATGACCGCAACCGCGACCGTGATAGCATAAGTGCCGGCGAGATTATTGCCGGAGCGGTTGTGCTCGGTGGTCTTGCCGCTGTGCTTTCAAGCGGCAACAATGGCCGCGGTTATGATGACCGCTATGATGATAACCGCGCAGGCTATGGTTACGACATTCGCAACGGCAGCGGCCGCGCCGCTATAAACCAGTGCGTCGCGAGCGTTGAACGTTGGGCCAATGGCTACAGCCGTTCAGACGTCACGCAAGTGCGCAGCATCGAACGGACGCGTTTTGGCTATCGGGTCCAAGGCAATGTCGTTGTGCAAGACGGCGGACGCGGCCGGTATGACAATAACCATTACGGCAATGACCGATTTGGCGGCAACGCGTACCAGCGCGGTTACGACAAGGGCCGCTTCACCTGCTTTGTAGAACGTGGCCGCGTGGTCGACATTAATTATCGCGGATTGGAACAGTGGCGCTGAATGTTCACATGAGCGTGGGTATAATGAGGCTCAATCTGGTGACAGGTTGAGCCTCTTGTCATTTCGGTACCGTGATATGCGCGGCACCGGATGCGCACGTTGGCTGTGCTTGCCACAATCCTAAAAACCCGCCACAGATGCCTTATGGCAAATATCCTCGCATTTCTGTTTGGCCTGATTGCGCTCTTGCTGGCTATTATCGGGTTCATCCCCTTGCTGGGATGGTTGAATTGGCTCATTATTTTGATCGCTGGCGTCGGCGCGGCCTTTGGCTTCGCGTCGGAAAAGGACAGCGGCCGCAACTTCTGCTTGGTCGTTATAGCCATTTGCGCACTGCGCCTCTGGATAGGCGGCGGGATCATTTGATCCCCTCGTGAAGGCTTAGCACACCATATGACCGACAAATCTGAAACCGCGCAGCCCAGTGGCTTGCCTTATGCCCTGTCGGCATATCTCATCTGGGGCTTTGTCCCCGTTTATTTCAAGCTGTTGAGCCATGTCTCGCCAATTGCGGTCGTTGCCCAGCGCGTCTTGTGGTCCATTCCGCTGCTGCTGGTCATTATGGCCTTTCGCAAACAGCTTGGCGAATATGCCGCCATTTTCCGCCACAAGGCGCATCTGCGCAATTTGCTCGCCTCTGCTACGTTGGTCGCTATTAACTGGCTGATCTACATTTGGGCCGTTTCCACGGACCATATTTTGGCAGCCAGCCTTGGCTATTATCTCAATCCCTTGGTGAACGTCCTGCTGGGGCGTCTGTTTTTAGGGGAACGATTGCGGCCGCTTCAAATGGTCGCCGTTGCCGTTGCCGCCATTGGCGTTGCGATCCTCATCGGTGATGCGCTCGACACCTTATGGGTATCGATATCGCTCGCTTTAAGCTTTGGCCTCTACGGCCTTATCCGCAAGATTACCCCCGTTGGCTCTGTTCCCGGCCTTGCGACCGAGACAACATTGCTGGCGCCACTGGCATTGGGCGCGGTGCTCTATTTCGCGCACGTTGGCGGCGGCGGATTTGGGGATGATGTGACGACGTCGAGGCTTTTGATATTGGCAGGTGCGGTCACCGCCATCCCGTTGCTGATGTTCGCGACCGCCGCCCGCCGGATGAGCTATACCAGCCTGGGCTTTGTGCAATATACGGCACCGTCCATTGCTTTCCTGCTGGGTGTGTTCGTGTACGGCGAACCATTGAGCACGACCAAGCTGGCGTGCTTCATCCTGATCTGGTTCAGTATCGCGATTTTCTGTGCGGACGCGATTAAAACCTACAGGGCATCAAAAGCTTAGGTCCTGATCCTAAGCCTTCAGCCGCCAGCACAATGTTTCCCCTGCGTGGAACGGAACGACATCAAGCCCTTCCAGCGTCAACAGCTCGGGCACGACGATATCGGTGCGTTCCAATATTATGCGCTCCTCATTCAACGGCAGGCCGTAGAAACGCGGGCCGTTTTCTGAGGCAAAGGCCTCAAATCTGTCCAGCGCGCCTTCTTCTTCAAACACGGCGGCGTAGCTTTCCAATGCGAAGGGCGCGTTGAATATTCCCGCGCACCCGCAGGCGCTTTCTTTGGCAGATTTGTCGTGTGGCGCGCTGTCGGTGCCGAGGAAATATTTGCTGCTGCCCGATGTTGCAGCCTTGCGGAGCGCAAGCCGGTGTACCTCACGTTTGGCGACCGGAAGGCAGTAAGCATGCGGACGGATGCCGCCCGCAAACATCGCATTGCGGTTGATGTGCAAATGTTGCGGCGTGATGGTCGCCCCGACATTGGGACCGCTGGCATCTACAAAAGCAACGGCGTCTGCGGTGGTGATATGTTCAAACACGATCTTGAGCTCAGGCAAATCGCGCACCAGCGTCGACAGCGTCCGTTCAATAAACACAGCCTCACGATCAAAGATATCGACATGCGAGTCTGTGACTTCGCCGTGGATGAGCAATGGCATCCCGATCCGCGCCATATGCTCCAGTGCGGGCATGATGTTGGCTACGCTGGTGACGCCGTGCGCGCTGCCGGTGGTGGCATGCGCGGGGTATAGCTTTGCCGCTGTAAACACACCTTCTGCGTGACCGCGCGCCAGTTCATTCCCGTCGGTTGCGTCGGTAAGATAGGCCGTCATAAGCGGCGTGAACGTGATGCCTTCGGGCACCGCTGCCAAAATCCGGTCACGGTAGGCCGCGCCCGCTTCAACGGTTGTTACCGGTGGCGACAAATTGGGCATGACAATCGCACGCGCAAACTGTTTCGCGGTGAAAGGCACCACGCTGCGCATCGCTGCGCCGTCACGAAAATGGAGGTGCCAATCATCAGGGCGGCGGATGGAAAGAATCATCTGGTCGGTCATGGCTTCCCTTTAAGCGCCTCTCCCCCTATCTGTCACCTATGCCAAACAACCGTCTATTCGACCGTAGCGTTATCCGTCTGTCGCCCACTGAGCCGGGAGAGGACACGCGCCAATTTTTGCAGGGGCTGGTGACGCAGGATACCACGGCAGATCTGCCCTTATGGGCGGGCCTGCTGAGCCCGCAGGGAAAGGCGCTGTTTGATTTCATTCTGTGGGCCGACGGAGATGATGTGCTTATCGATTGCGAAGGCACGCAAGCCGACGCATTGGTCCGCCGCCTGTCGATGTACCGGTTGCGCCGGAAAATCGCCATTGCCATTGATCCGGCATGCGGCGTATTTTGGCAAGGCTCAGGCAGCACAGACCCGCGCCATGCGAAGCTCGGGACACGCTGGCTGGCCGCCCCGGCCGACGATGATGTCGATGTGAGCGCCGACTATCGTGCGCATCGGCTTGGGCTGGGCATTACCGAGGGCGTAAAGGAACTGGGCAGCGAACAGACTTTGTGGCTAGAGGCCAACGCCGCGGAATTGAACGGGGTTTCCTTCACCAAGGGATGCTATGTCGGGCAGGAGAATACTGCGCGCATGAACTGGCGGCAGAAGGTCAATCGACGGCTGGTAGTGGTCCCGTTGTCGCAAGCCGACGAGAGCCGCCAGCGCTGCGTTTATCCGGAACTTGATATATCGGTGGAGTATCGCCGCGTGGAAGATTTGGCGACGCTTGCTTTGCCGGACTGGCAGTGCGCTGCGCTTGGTTAATCGAGCCGCTCGAGCTTAACTTTTGCGGTCCCGCTGCGGTGCATGCCGATCTGTTTGGCCGCAGCATAAGATATATCGATAATGCGTGATTTGCTCCACGGTCCGCGGTCGTTCACCTGCACGATAACTTCCTGACCATTGGCCAGATTGGTGACCACCACCCGCGTGCCAAAAGATAACGTCCGGTGCGCCGCCGTCATCGCATTCGGATCAAAACGCTCACCACTGGCCGTGCGATTGCCGCTGAGTTCAGCGCCATAATAGCTGGCCAATCCGGTGCCGATGTCGACACGGCTGTCGCCGGCCTGTGCCAAAACCGGCAAGGCGATGAGCGCGAGCGCAAGATAGTGACGTTTGTGCATAATGCTCTCCCCGAGGCGCGCGGGCTACAATAAACGCCGCACGCTTCCAATTGTCGAAGCGATAATGTGCACAGGCTTTGGGTTCAAACGTCCAGATTGGCGACGTTGAGCGCGTTTTCGACAATGAAATCACGCCGTGGCTCAACCACTTCGCCCATCAGCTTGGTGAAGATATCGTCCGCAAGGTCGGCCTGGTCAATTTCGACACGGAGCAGCGACCGGTGATTGGGGTCAAGAGTTGTTTCCCACAATTGCTCCGCATTCATTTCGCCAAGACCCTTGTAGCGCGAGATCGATAGGCCCTTTCGCCCTGCGACGAGTATGGCCTCAAGCAATTCGGACGGACGCGTGATCGCGCCTTTATTGCCTACACTCACGGCGGTCGTCGCGCGCTTGGCTTGGTCGCCAACGGCATCAGCCGCTTCTGCGTCGCTGTCTGTTTCGATGTCTTCGGCGGCATCTGCTGCTGCAGCGGCAGTGACCTTCACCAATCGGGCAGGGGTCTCGTAACTGGCCGTTTCTTCACTGGCGAGCTTGTGCAGCTTGCGCGCTTCTGCCGACATTAGGAATGCCGCGTCGATGATGTGGTGATCGGTTACACCGCGCCATAGGCGTTCGAAGTGATAACCACCGTCTTCGGACACGCGGCCGGACCATTTGCCCTCAACATCCTGCGCGCCCATCCATGCGGCCGCCTTGGCCACCGCAGCAGCGCGGTCAGTTGCTTCGGGGTCAAGCGCGCCTGTGAGCGCCATGGCCTCAACAATTGTGGGGTCGTAACGACGCGGGACAAATGCCATCAGGCTGCGCATCCGGCGTGCATGATCGACCAAGGCGCCCAAATCGGCGCCTGCGCGTTGTCCGCCGGCACCTTCAAGCACAACACCGCCAAGACCCAATTCCGCAAGATGGTCGTCGAGCGCCTTGTCGTCCTTAACGTAAATTTCGCTGCGGCCCTTTGCGACCTTGTACAAAGGCGGCTGCGCGATGAAGAGATGCCCGTTTTCGATAATCTCGGGCATCTGGCGATAGAAGAATGTCAGCAACAATGTGCGGATATGTGACCCGTCGACGTCAGCGTCGGTCATGATCACGATCTTGTGATAGCGCAGCTTTTCAATGTTGAAATCTTCGCGGCCAATGCCTGTGCCCATGGTTTGAATGAGCGTGCCAACTTCCTTGGACGAAAGCATCCGGTCAAAACGCGCGCGCTCGACGTTCAGGATTTTACCCTTGAGCGGTAAAATCGCCTGATAATGCCGGTCGCGGCCCTGCTTTGCCGAACCACCTGCGGAGTCGCCTTCGACCAGGAACAGTTCGGACTTGGCGGGATCTTTTTCCTGACAGTCGGCAAGCTTGCCGGGCAAAGACGCAACGCTCATCACCGATTTGCGGCTGGCCTCGCGCGCCTTACGTGCGGCTTCGCGTGCGGCGGCTGCATCGATGACCTTTTGGATCACGGTGCGCGCATGGCCGGGATTTTCTTCAAGCCACTCGCTCATCCGATCGGCCATCAGGCTTTCCAGCGGCTGGCGCACTTCTGACGACACCAACTTGTCCTTGGTCTGCGACGAGAATTTCGGATCAGGCAATTTCACCGACACAATCGCGGTCAGGCCTTCGCGCATGTCATCGCCCGTCAGCGTGACCTTTTCCTTTTTCAACACGCCCGATTTTTCGGCGTAGTTGTTCAGCGTGCGCGTCAATGCCGACCGGAATGCCGCCAAGTGGGTGCCGCCATCGCGCTGGGGAATGTTGTTGGTGAAGCATAAGACGTTTTCGTAATAGCTGTCGTTCCATTCCAGCGCGACATCAATGCCGATGCCGTCACGGTGCGACGAAATCGCAATCGGGTCGGCGAGCAACGCCGTTTTGTTGCGGTCCAGATATTTCACGAACGCGCCAATGCCGCCCTCGTAATACAGGTCATGTTCTTTGACCTCCGAATGACGGTTGTCCCGCAGCAGAATGCGGACGCCGGAATTCAGAAACGCCAGTTCGCGATACCGATGCTCAAGCTTGTCAAAATCAAATTCGAGCACATTTTTGAAAGTCTCGGTCGACGCCATGAAGGTGACGCGCGTACCCTTTTTGGATTTGCCATCGGCCACTGGCGCATCGCCACGAACGATCAACGGCGCAACGGCGTCGCCATGTTCAAAGCGCATCCAATGCTCTTTGCCTTCGCGCCAGATGGTGAGCTCAAGATATTCAGACAGTGCGTTGACGACGGACACACCGACACCGTGCAAACCGCCCGATACCTTGTAAGCGTTGTCGTCCGATGTGTTTTCAAACTTACCGCCGGCGTGCAGTTGAGTCATGATGACCTCAGCTGCGGAAACGCCTTCTTCCTTGTGCATACCCGTCGGGATACCGCGGCCATTGTCTTCAACCGACACCGATCCGTCGGCGTTCAATTCGATAAGCACCAGATCGCAATGTCCGGCGAGCGCCTCGTCGATCGCGTTGTCCGATACTTCGAACACCATGTGGTGCAGGCCGCTGCCGTCATCCGTATCGCCGATATACATTCCCGGCCGCTTGCGAACCGCGTCTAGGCCCTTGAGAACCTTGATGCTGTCGGCACCATATTCGTTCTGATTTGGGTTGGCTGCGCTGTCCGCAGACGGGTTATTTTCGGAGTTTTCCGGGATTTGATCTGTCATCCCTCGACTATAGGCCCCAAGGCCGAAAAGCCCAAGGGAAAGCGGCGATAAAGGGCTATTTTTCCACAATCTTTTGTGCCCATCGCCGGTTGCATTCTTGGGCGACGTCCCGCGACGAAAAATTAAGCGGTGAAAGTTTTCGATATCGCGCTAAATCATCAGATGCGCATCTAAGGGATAGGCACAAAACGTAATGAATATCGAAACTGAACTGGAAAAGAGCTTTGGCGATTTTGGCGCACTTATCGGTGCTTGGGGTGTAGAAAAACCCGACGCGCCAGCGCTCGCAGACAAGTTCACTAAGGTTTCCTGGAGCCAAGTTGCGCAGTCGACGTCACGCATTGCAGCCCAGCTTCAGCGCGATGGTCTTCAGCATGGTCAGGCGGTCGCCATTTTGGGCATGAGCAACATCAATTACGCGCTGGTCTATTTGGCCGCAGTGCGTGCAGGCGGCTGCGCTGCCCCGTTGACGACATCGGCTACGCCGGCGCAATTGTCTGCAATGTTGCGTGACTCAGGGGCGATGCATCTCTTCGTTGATGCGGCAAAGCTGGCTGAGCTCGGCGGTATAGACTTGGGCGATGTACGCCTTGTCATATTGGATAATGGCGACGCACCGCACCCAAGCCTTGACGCTTGGATGGCCGAAGAGGGTGCGACATTTGCAGCAGCCGAACCTGCGCCGACTGACCCATTCAACATCATTTATTCGAGCGGAACGACAGGCACACCAAAGGGCATCGTCCATTCGCACGCCATGCGCTGGCACCAGATGGCAGGCGGTTTTAAATCCATCTACAGTCGTGACACCCGTTCGTTGGTCTCCACGCCCTTATATTCAAACACGACGCTCGCCGTGTTCCTGCCGACCATGTGCCATGGTGGATTTGCGCGGATCATGGATAAATTTGATGTCACCGGCTATCTTGACCACGCACAGGCCGACCCGACAACGCATACAATGCTGGTGCCCGTCCAATATCAACGGATCATGGCGCATGATCGCTTCGCCGATTACGATCTTTCGAATTTCATCATCAAATTTTGCACCAGCGCGCCATTCCCGGCGGAGTTAAAGGCCGATGTCGTCAAACGCTGGCCCGGCGGGCTCGTTGAAATTTATGGCATGACCGAGGGCGGGGTGGTCTGCATGTTGCAGGCGCATAATTTCCCCGACAAGCTGCACACCGTGGGGCAGCCCGTGACGGGCCATGAACTGATCGTCCTTGATAACGACGACAATCGCCTGCCTGCTGGATCAAAAGGCGTTTTGACCGGCCGGTCGCCAACCATGATGTCCGGCTATAAGAACCAGCCGGAAAAGACGCGCGAGATGGAATGGCGCGACGAGGATGGCAATATCTGGCTGAAAACCGGAGACATCGGGATTGTCGATGAAGACGGCTTTGTCTCCATCGTCGGGCGCGCGAAGGATATGATAATCTCGGGCGGGTTCAACATTTACCCCAAAGATCTGGAGGAGCTGCTGGAAGCGCAAGCGGAGGTCGCTGAGGCTGCGGTGGTGGCCATGCCGTCCGATGCATGGGGCGAGACGCCGGTTGGCTTT
>JAIXYC010000044.1 GCA_027490455.1 Sphingomonadales bacterium | reverse complement strand
GCGCCACATCCAGCCAGTGCCTTCGCGGCATGGCGTGCATTGGCCGCAGCTTTCATGCTTATAGAAATAGGACAGGCGCGAGATTGCGCGAACGATGTCCGTGGACTTGTCCATCACTATGACCGCGGCGGTACCAAGGCCTGAACCGACGGCCTTACAGCCGTCAAAATCCATGGGTACGTCCATAATCATGGCGGCAGGCACCAATGGTACCGACGAACCGCCCGGGATGACGGCGAGCAGATTATCCCAACCACCGCGAATACCGCCGCAATGCTTTTCGATCAGCTCACGAAACGGAATGCCCATTTCTTCTTCGACGACGCATGGCTTTTCAACATGTCCCGAAATCTGGAACAGCTTCGTGCCATGGTTGTTCTCGCGGCCAAAGCTTTTGAACCATGCCGCGCCGCGACGAAGGATTGTTGGAACGACGGCAATGCTCTCGACATTGTTTACCGTCGTTGGGCAGCCATACAGACCTGCGCCTGCAGGAAATGGCGGCTTCAGGCGGGGTTGCCCCTTTTTGCCTTCAAGGCTCTCGATCATCGCGGTTTCTTCGCCGCAAATATAGGCGCCTGCGCCGCGATGGACGAATACGTCGAAGTCATAACCTGACTTCGCGGCATTCTTGCCCAGCAGTCCGGCGGAATAGGCCTCGGCAACAGCCTTTTCGAGGACCTTTGCTTCGAAAATATATTCGCCGCGAATGTAGATATAGGCCGCACGCGCGCGCATCGCAAAACCGGCGATCAACGCGCCTTCGATAAGCTTGTGCGGATCGTGGCGAATGATTTCGCGATCTTTGCACGAACCAGGCTCAGATTCATCGGCATTGATGACAAGAAAGTTCGGACGTTCCGGCGTCGGTGCCTTGGGCATGAAGCTCCACTTCATACCCGTCGGGAAGCCAGCACCACCACGGCCACGCAGCCCGGATGCTTTCACTTCTTCGATAATGGCGTCTTGTCCGGCCTTCATCAGATTGGCGGTTTTGTCCCAATCGCCGCGCGCCTGCGCAGCTTTCAGACCGAAATCTTGATAGCCGTAAAGGTTGGTAAAAATGCGGTCTTTGTCAGCGAGCATCAACCCAAACCTCCAAGAAGAAACCATGCGCCGCCGGCGATCAACAGCCCAATGACGGCAAGTTTAAACATGCCCTTGAGCAGTTTCCATGCCACGAACGCAGCCACAAGAACGCCGATGAGGGGAAGAAATTCCATCAATAATCCCCCCGATAATCATGGTTCTTAACAACCATCGCCTGCAATGTCGTAGCGCCGCCATAAGGTTCAACGGTGTGGCGTCCGGGCAGCTGTGTGCCGACCTTTGGCTGCTTGCCATCAGACAAGTCCTGCAAAATGGCGGTCATGCTGTCGTAATCGAGATCTTCGTAGTTATCGTCGTTGATCTGAACCATCGGTGCAGAGGCGCAATTGCCCATGCACTCAACTTCGTTCAGCGTGAACATGCCATCGGGCGTTGTTGCGCCTTTGACCAGGCCCCGGTTTTTGCATGCCGCCATGATATCGTCCGACCCACGCAGCATGCATGGCGTTGTGCCGCAAACTTGCACATGGAAACGGCCAACGGGCGCGAGATTGTACATGGTGTAGAATGTCGCAACTTCATAGGCGCGCATATATGGCATGCCGAGATAGCTTGCGACATATTCGATCACGGGAACCGGCAACCAGCCCTGCGTGTGTGTTTCTTCACCCACCTGACGTTGCGCCAAATCAAGCAGAGCCATAACGGCGGACTGCTGACGCCCGGCAGGATAGCGTCCGATGTACATGTCGGCGGTTTTCTTGTTTTCAGCCGAAAACGCAAAAGCGCCAAATTTGGCGCGGGTTTCGGCTTCGTTTGGAGTGTGTGCTGCATCAGCCATGTGCTTCGTTCCGTCCCCAAATACGTCCCAAATATGCGCCAAACATCATGGCAGCAGCGGTCGAACCAACTTCCTTGGCCGAGACTTCGCCATGGAACAGCCACAGATACGCCGCGACCAGCGCGATGGAACCCAATGCAGCGCTCGCTAGAAAAAGCACTTCCCGCGTCATTACCGGTCACACTCCCCAAACACGATGTCGAGCGCACCCAAGATCGCGGTCGTGTCCGCAAGCATATGCCCACGGCTCATGAAATCCATTGCTTGCAAATGCGAGAATGCCGTCGGGCGGATTTTGCAACGATATGGCTTATTGGTGCCGTCGGAGACCAAATACACCCCGAATTCGCCCTTGGGGCTCTCTGTCGCAACATAGACGCTGCCGGCAGGAACCTTGAAGCCTTCGGTGTAGAGTTTGAAGTGATGGATCAACGCTTCCATCGACTGCTTCATTTCCGCGCGCTTTGGTGGCGAAACCTTGCGGTCTTCGCTGCAGACAGGGCCTTCCGGCATCTGCTGAAGGCATTGCTTCATAATGCGAACGGACTGACGCACTTCTTCAACGCGGACCATGAACCGGTCGTAGCAATCACCGCGCGTGCCGACAGGAATGTCAAAATCCATTTTGGCATAGACGTCATATGGCTGGCTCTTGCGGATATCCCACGGGATGCCCGCGCCACGGATCATTGGCCCCGAAAAGCCCCATTTGATCGCGTCTTCTTTGGATACAATCGCAATATCCACGTTACGCTGTTTGAAAATACGGTTGTCGACCACCAATGACATCGCGTCTTCAAACAGACGCGGCATACGATCATCAAGCCATTCGGCCATATCGGTCAAAAGCTTTAACGGCACATCCTGATGCACACCGCCGGGGCGGAACCACGCCGCATGCATACGCGCGCCGCTCGCGCGTTCATAAAACGCCATGCAGTCTTCGCGGATTTCGTAAAGCCACAAGGGCGGCGTCATCGCACCAACATCGATAATGTGGTGCGCGATGTTCAGCGTATGGTTTTTGATACGCGTCAATTCGGCAAACAATACACGCAGATATTGCGCGCGGATGGGCACTTCGAGATCAAGCAGCTTTTCGACAGCCAGAACATAGCTATGCTCCATCGCCATCGGCGACGCATAATCCAAGCGATCAAAATAAGGCAAAGCCTGCAGATAGGTTTTATACTCGATCAGCTTTTCAGTACCGCGGTGCAACAGGCCGATATGCGGGTCTAGCCGCTCGACGATTTCACCATCAAGTTCCATGACCAGACGCAGAACGCCGTGCGCGGCGGGATGCTGCGGACCAAAGTTGATCGTGTAGTTCTGGATGACTTCATCGCCAGTTGTCGGGGCGAGATCTTGCTGCATGCTCATGCTTTGTCTCCCGTCACCTTTGGCTTGCGCGCTGTCCGCTTAACCGCTTCCTTGCTCGCTATTTTGTCTGCGCCCGTTGGCGCGGCGGGGGCCTCTCCGGTTTTTTCATCGCCGGGCAGAACATAATCTGCTCCTTCCCATGGCGAGAGGAAATCGAAGTTGCGGAAATCTTGCGCCAGTTGGACCGGCTCATATTTCACGCGCTTTTCTTCCTCAGAATATCGCAGCTCAACATAGCCGGACAGCGGAAAATCCTTACGCTGTGGATGTCCAGAAAAGCCATAATCGGTCAAAATGCGGCGCAGATCGGAATTGCCCGAAAACAGCACGCCATACATGTCGAAGACTTCGCGCTCCAACCATCCAGCAACAGGCCAAATGCCGGTAACCGATGGCACAGCATGATCTTCATTTGTCGCCAAATGCACGCGAATACGGTGGTTCTCGGTCAGGCTGAGCAAGCAATAGACAACTTCAAACCGTGGATCACGATCAGGCCAGTCAACGCCGGCAATCTCCATCAGCTGCTGATACGCGCATTCGTCGCGCAACTGGATCATGCATTCGACAAGCGAGTCACGGTGGATGTGCACCGCGACTTCGCCATTGGCTTCCTCAATGGATACCAAATTGGCGCCAAGCGCTTTGGTGATGGCCGCGATCGTGCCATCAGGCGTGTGAATAAGGGGCGCGGAATGGCTCACCGTTCGATTGTCCCTACCCGTCGGATTTTTCGCTGAAGCTGCATAATGCCGTACAGCAATGCCTCTGCTGTTGGCGGGCATCCTGGTACATAGATGTCCACAGGAACCACACGGTCGCACCCACGCACAACGCTATAGCTATAATGGTAATAGCCACCGCCATTGGCGCAGCTGCCCATGGAAATGACATATTTCGGTTCCGACATCTGGTCGTACACCTTACGCAGCGCCGGGGCCATTTTGTTGCACAAGGTGCCGGCCACAATCATCACGTCCGATTGGCGCGGTGACGCGCGCGGTGCGATACCGAAACGTTCAAAGTCATAACGCGGCATATAGCCGTGGATCATCTCGACCGCACAGCATGCCAAACCAAAAGTCATTGGCCACAAAGAACCGGTGCGCGCCCAATTGAACAGGTCTTCGGTCGACGAAACGACAAAGCCCTTGTCGTTCACTTCGCTCTCAATATCCTTGAAGAAGGCTGCCTCGGGCGCCTGCGCGTCCGTCAGTGCGGGTGTGATTACTCCCATTCGAGTGCTCCCACTTTCCATGCGTAAATGAAGCCAATGACCAGTTCGAACAGGAACAGCATCATGGTACCCCAACCAATCCAACCTGTTTCACCCAAGCTAACGGCCCAAGGAAACAAAAATGCGGCTTCAAGGTCGAAAATAATGAACAGAATTGCGACGAGGTAAAAGCGGACATCAAACTGGCTGCGCGAATCTTCAAATGCGGGGAAGCCACATTCATATTCGGTAAGCTTTGCCTCGGTCGGTTTATGTGTGCCCGTCAGGCGCGATACGCCCATCGGCAAAAACACAAACGCTGATGAAAGCGCGAGCGCGACCACCAGAAAAAGCAGAATGGGCAAATATTGCGACAAATCAGTCATATCAGACTCGCTTCCGGACCCCGTAAGTTGCGGCGCTTTTAGGCATAAGAATCTCGCCCCGCAAGGCCAAGACTCGGCATTTTTTCAGCCTTCTTAGCGCTTTATTTTATCGCCCCAACAAGCAGCTTGTGCAGCTTACTATGCAAGATGTCATTTGCCGCCAAAACCTGCGCGTCTGCGATATGCGGGCTACGTCCGCGATAGTCGGTCACAAAGCCCCCTGCTTCACGTACCAGAAGGCATCCCGCAGCCGTATCCCAAGGCGATAAGCCGCTTTCCCAAAAGCCGTCATAGCGACCTGCGGCAAGCCATGCGAGATCAAGGCTGGCCGCACCAAAGCGGCGAATTCCGGCGACCGATGGACCGATGGCAGCAAAAATCTTGCCCCATTCGTCAAAGTCGCCATGCCCCTTATACGGTGTACCCGTGGCGATAAGCGCTTCGTTCAACTGGCGACGCGCCGACACCCGAAGACGACGGTTGCCAAGCCAAGCGCCCTTGCCGCGCTCCGCCCAAAAACTTTCGTCGGTGATCGGGTTATAGACCAAGCCAGCGAAGATATCGCCCCAACCCGAACCATCGGGCTTTGGATCCTGCACCGCGATCGAAATTGCAAAATGCGGAATACCGTGCAGAAAGTTGCTGGTGCCATCAAGCGGGTCGACGATGAAGCGCGGTTTGCCCTCTGCCCCTGCGATTTCGCCGCCTTCTTCCATCAAGAAGCCCCAGTCGGGACGTGCGATTTCCAGTTCGCGAAAAATCGTATCTTCTGCGCGTTCGTCAGCTTTCGACACGAAGTCTGCCGGTCCCTTTTGCGAAACCTGCAGATGTTCGATTTCGCCAAAGTCACGGCGCAATTTGCCACCCGCTTTACGGGCAGCTTTTTCCATAATGGTCAACAGACCGGTAAGCGCTGGCATTAGTCGGCCTTCCGGACATATTCCCGTTCGTAAACGTCGACGACAATGCGTGTACCCGCACTGATAAATGGCGGCACCATAACGCGCACGCCATTATCCAAGATCGCTGGCTTGTAGCTTGACGACGCTGTCTGTCCCTTAACAACGGCATCAGCCTCAACAATGGTCGCTTCGATCTGGTCTGGCAATGCAACCGACAATGCTTCGTCGTCATACATTTCCATGACAACGTCCATGCCGTCCTGAAGGAATGCCGCAGCGTCACCCAACAAATCCGTTGGCAACGTTACCTGATCATAGGTTTCTTTGTCCATGAACACCAGATTGTCGCCCTCAGCATACAAAAACTGGAAGTCTTTCTGGTCAAGACGGACCTTTTCGACGCTTTCGGCCGAACGGAAACGGATGTTGTTCTTACGACCATCGCGCAGGTTTTTAAGTTCAACCTGCATATAAGCGCCGCCCTTACCCGGCTGGGTATGCGCGGTTTTCACCACGCGCCACAGACCGTTTTCATATTCCAGAATATTACCCGGCTTGATTTCAACCGCGTTGATTTTCATGAGAGCACTCGCTTAACAGATGGAAAGAGCAGGCACGCAAATACGTGCCGTTGGACGCGGCCTTTAACGACGACAGCGCAATTAGGCAAGCAGTGCGTTGAACGCCTTTACCGCTTCCGCAGGCCCTTGCGGATGGTTCCACACAGCACCGCTGACAGCAAGGAAATCCGCGCCCGCATCAATCAGCGGTTTCGCGTTGTCAGGCGTGATGCCGCCAATCGCAACGCACGGCACTTCGGTGATAAACGCCCATTTCTCGACGGTGTCGAGTTCGGCGACATGATCGACCTTTTTGGTGGTCGTCGGGAAGAACGCGCCAAAGGCAACATAATCCGCGCCAGCCTCTGCCGCCTCCATCGCAAGATGCCGGCTATTGTGGCAGGTAACGCCAATCTGCGCGTCAGGGCCAAGCGTCTCGCGCGCTTCACGAACGTCGCCATCGCCCTGCCCCAGATGCACGCCGTCGGCCTTTAACCGCTTGGCAAGCGCGACGCTGTCATTGACGATGAACGCCACATCATGCGCTGCACATACGGCTTGCAATGGTTCGGCTAAGGCCGCCGCTTCATGCTGGTCCACGTCTTTGACCCGAAACTGGAAAGCCGCGACCGGCCCGGCAGACAACGCGGATTCAAGGATTTGCGGGAAGTCTCCGCCAACATTGGTCGGCGAGATCAGATATAATTGGCAGGGAAATTCTTTCATGCCGCGCTCTTAGCGAGGCTTAAGGCCGGCGGCAAACATCTTACGCATTTGCCGCCGGCCCCTCTCCAAACTTATGTCGCCGACGCGGCGTGAATTTCGTCAATTGCACCACCCAATGCGGCATCAAATTCTGCCGGTGTCATTTGGTGCCGCAAATCTTCCAACAATGCGCGCGAGAAGCTGGCGATCATGCCCTTGTTTTTGGCAAGCTCTGCGCAAGCCTCAGGACGTGCAAATCCGCCGGACAAAGCAACAACGCGCAGCACGCGGGGGTGGCTGACCAACGCGTCAAATGTGCCCGCCTCAGCAGGGATCGACAGCTTCAACATCACCTTATTGTCGCCCGAAACTGTATCGAGCGCTTTCAGTATTTCGTCGCGCAGGATGACATCGCTTTGCGCACGGTCGGCGCTTTTGATGTTAACTTCAGGCTCAATGATCGGCATCAACCCGTGGGCGAGGATTTGCTCCGCCACTTCAAATTGTTGCCGCACAATCGCCGCGATACCCGTTGGCGACGCTTTATTGATGACCGAACGCTTTTTTGTCCCGAAAACGCCCTTTGCTTTCGCGCGCTGCAGCAGCGCATCCAAATCTGGCATTAGCTTCATCATCTGAACGCCGTCAGCTTCGTCCTCAAGGCCCTTATCGACTTTCAGAAAAGGCACGACGCCACGATCGCGCAATGCGTCTGGCACGGACTTGCCGTCCGCATCGCCGTCCATTGTGCGCTCAAACAAGATGGCACCCAAAACCTTGTCGCCAGAAAAGCTTGGCGATGTGATGATGCGCGAACGCATGTCATGGATAAGTCCGAACATTTCTTCTTCGGTCGCATAAGCATCTTCTTCGATGCCATAGCCACGAAGCGCCTTGGGCGTAGAACCGCCACTTTGGTCTAGCGCAGCAATAAAGCCCGTTGCCGTCGCTACTTTTTCGAACATATCTTTGTCGTCCATCAGCTCTTCCCTGTACCTTGGCACTGCATACGTATGCATTACCATCAGAAAAAAACGGGGCAAGGCCCCGCATGTTTAAACTATATTCAAAGCATCCACGCCCGGAAGCGGTTTGCCTTCCATCCATTCCAAAAACGCGCCGCCAGCGGTCGAAACAAAGGTGAAATCCTCCGTAACGCCAGCATGGGCGAGCGCCGCCACCGTATCGCCACCACCCGCAACCGAGACGAGCGAGCCTTCACGCGTCAGCGCAGCAGCCGTGCGGGCCAATGAGACCGTCGCCGCATCAAATGGCTCCATTTCAAATGCGCCGAGCGGTCCGTTCCAGACCAAGGTCCGGCATGTTTTCAGAACATCAGCCAGCGCCTCAACCGCCGCAGGGCCGACATCAAGGATCATTTCATCCGCCGCCACTTCATGGACATTCACCGTACGTACGGGCGGATTGGCGCGGAATTCGACTGACGTCACGACATCATAGGGCAGATGCACGGTGCAACCTGCAACGTCCGCCGCATCCAAAATGGCGTTCGCGGTGTCGGCAAGGTCATGTTCGCACAGCGACTTGCCAACATTGATACCACGGGCAGCAAGAAAGGTGTTCGCCATGCCGCCCCCGATAATCAAATGATCCACCTGTTTGACCAGATTGTTCAGCACGTCGAGCTTGCTTGATACCTTTGCACCGCCCACAACGGCAGCGACCGGGTGCTCCGGTGAACCCAGCGCCGCTTCCAACGCCTTCAGTTCCGCTTCCATCGAACGACCGGCATATGCTGGCAGAATATGTGCGAGGCCTTCCGTCGACATATGCGCGCGATGTGCCGCCGAAAACGCGTCATTCACGTAATAGTCGCCATTTGCAGCCACGGCGCGTGCAAGTTCGGGGTCGTTTTGTTCCTCACCCGGCCAAAATCGGGTGTTTTCGAGCAAGGCGATATCGCCGTCCGCCAATATGCCAATGGATTGCGCGACGATGTCTCCAGCAATCTCGGGCACGAACATGACTTCGCGGCCAAGCACCGCCTGAAGCGCATCCAAAACCATGGACACCGACATTTCGCTATGCTTGGCCCCCTTCGGACGGCCGAAATGGGCAAGCAATAGAACCTTGGCACCTTTATCAGCGAGTTCACTGACGGTGGGCAACAATGCCCGCAAACGCGTTTCATCGGTCACACGCCCGTCGGCCATGGGCACGTTCAAGTCCACACGCACAAATACGCGCTTTCCTGTAATGTCACCAAGATCATCGAGCGTGCGAAATGCCATGGTTAAAGCAACTTTCCAATGACGCCGGCGGTATCAACCATGCGGTTTGAGAAACCCCATTCATTGTCATACCAGCTAAGGACACGGACAAGCTTGCCGTCAATAACCGCGGTTTCAAGGCTGTCGATGGTCGAGCTGGCTGGGCAGTGATTATAGTCGATCGATACCAACGGTTCGTCGGAATAGGCCAAAACGCCCTTCAACGCGCCTTCAGATGCCGCCTTTAACAGCGCATTGACCTCTTCCTTCGTGGTATCGCGCGCAGGCGTGAAGGTCAGATCGACGATGCTAACATTGGGCGTCGGGACGCGAATGGCCGATCCATCAAGCTTACCCTTTAGTTCCGGCATAACTTCGCCAACTGCCCGCGCAGCGCCCGTCGTTGTCGGAATCATAGACATCGCAGCAGCACGAGCGCGGCGCATGTCATCATGGATTTGGTCGAGGATCTTCTGATCGTTTGTGTAGCTGTGAATCGTGGTCATCAAACCGCGCTCAATACCAATTGCGTCGTTCAACACTTTCGCAAGCGGCGCGAGGCAGTTGGTGGTGCAGCTGGCGTTCGAAACAATGATATCTGCGGATGTCAAAACGTCGTGATTGACGCCGAATACCACGGTTTTATCGACATTTTTACCCGGTGCCGAGATCAAAACACGCTTGGCACCTGCCGCAAGATGCTTTTCTGCGCTAGCCCGGTCGGTGAAGAAGCCGGTGCACTCGAGCGCGATATCGACGCCATTTGCAGCATGCGGCAAATTGGCTGGATCGCGTTCGGCGGTAACGTGAATGCGCTTGCCATTAACGATGATGTCATTGCCATCGGCTTCTACTGTTCCGGGGAACGGGCCATGCACGCTATCCCGCTTGAACAATAATGCGTTCGCCTTGGCTGGTGCGAGATCATTAATCGCCACCAATTCCAGATCATGGTCATCACGCTCCAAAATCGCGCGCGCCACCAAACGACCGATGCGGCCAAATCCGTTAATAGCTACTTT
>JAIXYC010000109.1 GCA_027490455.1 Sphingomonadales bacterium | reverse complement strand
CTTTGGTAGCCATAGCACATCCGTGCCTTAATCAAGCGATTAAGGCAATGACGACGTCGTCCTTATTCGCCCGCTTTTTTGAACAAAGTATCGGCTGTCAGCTCTGCCTTTTCAGCGGGTTCTACTTCACCGTTGAGAGCAGCTTCCGCGCGGCGCGCCGCTTCGGTACGTTCTGCACGCAATTCTTCGATCAGCGCTTCACGATCCGTGCCAAGGCGCGCATCATTTGCCGCAGTGTTATCAATGCCTGCCTTTTTGGCGGCACGATTGACGATAGCATCGAGTTCGCGTTGCGAAGTCAGGCCAAGCGTTACGGGATCCTTTGGCTGGATTTCAGCAATGTTCCAGTGGCTGCGATCGCGAATAGCGGCAATCGTGTTGCGCGTCGTTCCGATCAACTTGCAGATTGCGCCATCGGAAATTTCAGGGTGGTTACGCAACAGCCATGCGATGCCATCTGGCTTATCCTGACGCTTCGAAACGGGCGTGTAGCGTGGTCCTTTTGTGCGGCGCACCTGATCCGGGCCCTTTGACATTTGAAGGACATAGTCTTCATCTGCCTGACCCTTTTCGATTTCGTCCATCGACAATTCGCCCGCATGCACGGGATCGCGACCGGTGTATTTCGAGCCAGTCATGTCATCGGCCATAGCCTGAACTTCAAGAATGTGGATGCCGCAGAACTCGGCAATTTGCGAGAAGCTCAAACCAGTATTGTCGACCAACCAAGCGGCAGTCGCATGTGGCATCAAAGGGGTGGCCATGTCTTTTGCTCCAATAATAAGGGCCGCCCCTTACGGAGCGGCCTGAAAATCTTGAACAGGGCATTAGGCGAACTTTACCGTATCGGCAAGCGACAATGCGCGTGGGGGCTTGCGCATTGCCCGTCTGGCATGCAATCCAGCAACGGATTGGGGAAGAAATGAAACGTCTTATCAAATGGCTCGTTGTTGTGCTCGTGGTCGCGGTCGCCGCAGTCTTTATCTGGGGATATGCGCCCGATACCGATGCCGCTGCGATGGAAACCAAATATAGCAGCAGCGCATCGCGCTTTGCGGACCTTGAGCCCGGCCTGCGCGTTCACTATCGCGATGAAGGTAAGCGGGATGGCCGTGTTCTTGTCCTCATCCACGGATCGAACGCCTCGCTGCATACGTGGGAGCCGTGGGTCCAGATATTGGGCAAGGAATATCGTATCATTTCGATGGACCTTCCCGGCCATGGCCTGACCGGGCAAAATCCATCCGGTACCTATGACAGCGCGACCTATGTCGAGGTCGTCGATCGGTTGCTGACGCGGCTGAATGTCACAAATGCAGTCATCGGCGGCAACTCAATGGGTGGCGGCGTCACATGGATGTACACACTCACGCACCCCGAAAAGGTCGAGGCGATGTTGCTGGTGGATGCCAGCGGCCAGCCTTCTGCCAAATCTGGTAATATCCCAATCGGTTTCCGTTTGATGCGGATGCCGGTCATTAAAGAAGCCGCGCGCTTCATTGCCCCACGCAGCATTTTTGAAGCCAGCGTCAAAACCTCAATGAGCGTTCAATCGAAAATCGACGCAAAACTTATCGACCGCTATTGGGAACTCAACCGCTATCCCGGCAACCGCGAAGCAACGATGAAGCGCTTTGCAAACGTGCAAAACATGCGTGCTGGCAACGCAGAGAAGCTGGCGACAATCAAGGTCCCCACAATGATCATGTGGGGAGAAGAGGACAACCTCATCCCCGTAAGTGCTGCGCGGTGGTTCGCGGACGCATTGCCGCAAGCCAAGCTGATTATTTATCCGGGCGTCGGCCACATCCCGATGGAAGAAATTCCGGAGAAGAGTGCTGCCGACGTTAAAAACTGGCTGGACGGCTTACCGCCGCCAGCCGCTTAGGGTCAGGACCTAAACTTCCAGCAGTATCTTCCCAACATGCGCGCCGGATTCCATATAAGCGTGGGCTCCGGCGGCATCGGCCAATGGAAATATCCGGTCCATTTCGGGCCGCAACGCGCCGTCGCACACCATTGGCCAAACCGTGGTGGATATTTCCTGCGCCAACAAAGCCTTAAACTCTGCTGTGCGTGGACGAAGCGTGGATCCGGTAAGGGTCAGTCGGCGGGACATGATATAGGCCATATTGAGTTCAGCGGTCATCCCGCCTTGGACCGCAATAGTCACATGGCGGCCATCTTCGCGCAGGCACTGAAGATTGCGCGCAACATAACCACCTGCGACCATGTCCAGAACGAGATGCACGCCAGCGCCGTTGGTAATCGTTTTTACTTCAGCGACAAAATCTGTGCTGTTGTAATTTATGGCATGATCCGCGCCGATTGCCTTTGCGGCGGCGCATTTGTCGTCCGAACCGCAGGTCACAATGACATTGAGATCGAACAATTTGCCCAATTTGATCGCCATGGTTCCAATGCCGCTCGTGCCGCCATGGATGAGGACAGTTTCGCCGGGCGCCGCGTAGCCGCGCTCAAACACATTGTGCCACACGGTGAACAGCGTTTCAGGCAATGCCGCAGCTTCAGCCATTTCCATTCCGGCTGGAACGGGCAAGCAAACATCGGCGCGGGCAATGCAATATTCGGCATATCCGCCGCCCGATACCAACGCACATTGGCGCGTGCCCAATAATTCGCGGGACACGCCCGCACCCACCGACACAACAACGCCCGATACCTCAAGTCCGGGCAGATCGCTCGCGCCTGGCGGCGGCGGATATAGACCTTTGCGTTGAATGACATCGGGTCTGTTTACGCCGGCAAAGGCAACCTTCAAAAGCAGCTCACCATCGCCAGGGTTTGGCACGGGCCGCTGTGTTGCGACCAGGACCTCTGGGCCACCCGGCGTCGAAATCTCGATCGCCGTCATCAATTCAGGCAGTTTTTCCATGTCTATTGCATCCCCATGTCAATTGAGATGCCTTTTAGGGAAGCATCATATTGACAGCAACCGCTCATGGGTAAAATATGAACCATGGAAATCGACGACAATCTACCGTTACGCCGGGACGACCCACTTAATAATCTTGTGAAGCAAGATATTGATGCCCTGTCGGTCGCAGAGCTTGAAACCCGCATCGCTGCTTTAAAGGCAGAAATTGTGCGCTGTGAGGGTAAGATAGCCTTTGCTAGCAAGCATCGCAGTGTTGCCGACGCGTTGTTCAAAAAATAAGCGTCAGATGGCACAAATCCTTCCCACACGATGAAGAAACTGGGGATGAAAACCGTTATCTGCCTCATGTTGCTTGAAAGCAAAGAAGGCCGCGCCAATATAGAGTTCAAGCGACAGCGACTCATTTAAGGGAGACGATAACATGCCATCATTTGCGGAGTCGCTGGAAGCAACGCTTCACAACGCATTGAAACACGCAGGCGACCGTGCGCATGAATATGCGACGCTTGAACATTTGCTGCTCGCACTCATCGATGATGCAGATGCGGCAAAGGTCATGCAGGCTTGCGGCGTTGACTTGGGCGAGCTGTCCGACATTATCATCACCTATCTCGACACCGAACTTGAAAGTTTGCGTGTCGAAGGCAAGGTAGACCCCTCCCCCACCAGCGGCTTCCAACGCGTGGTTCAGCGCGCGATATTGCACGTGCAGAGCTCGGGCAAAGATGTCGTGACGGGCGCGAATGTTTTGGTGGCTTTGTTCTCCGAACGCGAAAGCTACGCCGTCTATTTCCTGCAGCAGCAGGATATGAGCCGCCTCGACGCCGTTTCATATATCAGCCATGGCATTGGCAAGGACGGCAAACTTGCCGAGCCGCGTCCAGTCAGTGGTTCTGAGCAAAAGGGCGAAGAGCCCGAGGATCCAAAGGCAAAGAAGGACAAGAAAGAGGGTGCGCTTGATCAGTTCACCGTCAATCTGAACGAAAAAGCCAAACAGGGCCGCATTGATCCGCTCATCGGCCGCACGGCTGAGGTTGATCGCACGGTGCAGATTTTGTGCCGCAGGTCGAAGAACAACCCATTATATGTCGGTGAACCGGGTGTTGGCAAAACGGCCATCGCAGAAGGCCTGGCGCGTCGTATCGTTGAAAAACAGGTGCCAGAAGTATTGTTGCCCGCGGTGATTTATTCACTCGATATGGGCGCGCTTTTGGCCGGCACCCGCTATCGTGGTGATTTCGAAGAGCGGCTAAAGGCCGTGGTCTCGGAACTCGAAAAGCTGCCCGACGCGATATTGTTTATTGACGAAATTCACACTGTCATCGGCGCGGGCGCAACCAGCGGCGGCGCGATGGATGCGTCCAACTTGCTGAAGCCTGCTTTGTCCGGCGGCACCATTCGCTGCATCGGTTCGACGACGTACAAGGAATTCCGCAACCATTTCGAAAAAGACCGCGCCTTGCTGCGCCGGTTCCAAAAGATCGACGTCAATGAACCAAGCATTGAGGATACCATCAAAATCCTCGCTGGCCTGCGGTCCGCATTCGAAGAGCATCATAAGGTGAAATACACACCAGAGGCCATTAAGGCCGCAGTGGAACTGTCATCGCGCTACATCAATGACCGCAAGCAGCCAGATAAGGCGATCGACGTCATTGACGAGGTTGGCGCGATGCAAATGCTGGTTGCGCCGTCAAAGCGTCGGAAACTCATCACTGCGCGCGAGATTGAGGCTGTTATCGCCACTATCGCCCGCATTCCGCCAAAGCAGGTGTCATCGGATGACAAGACTGCCCTCGGTACGCTTGAGGCGGATCTGAAGCGCGTTGTGTTTGGACAGGACAAGGCTATTGAGGTGCTTGCCAGCGCCATCAAGCTCAGCCGTGCAGGCTTGCGTGACACCGAAAAGCCCATCGGCAGCTATTTGTTCAGCGGCCCCACGGGCGTCGGCAAGACGGAAGTCGCGCGTCAGCTCGCCTCCATCCTCGGCATTCCGCTTAAGCGTTTCGACATGTCCGAATATATGGAGCGCCACAGCGTCAGCCGCCTGATCGGTGCGCCTCCGGGCTATGTCGGCTTTGACCAAGGCGGTCTGCTGACCGATGCCGTCGACCAAAGCCCACACAGCGTGTTGTTGCTCGACGAAATCGAAAAAGCGCATCCTGACCTGTTCAATATCTTGCTTCAGGTCATGGATAATGGCCGTCTGACGGACCATCATGGCAAGACCGTTGATTTCCGGAACGTCATTTTGATTATGACAACCAATGCAGGTGCCAGTGACATGGCCAAAGAAGGCATTGGTTTCGGCAATAACATCAGCAAGGAAGATGCTGGCGACGAAGCCGTCAAAAAGATGTTTGCGCCCGAATTCCGCAACCGTCTGGATGCGACCGTGCCATTTGGTTATCTGCCAACCGACGTTGTTGCGCGCGTTGTCGACAAGTTCATTCTGCAGCTTGAACTGCAACTCGCCGACCAAAATGTGCACATCAAACTGGACGACGAAGCGCGCGCATGGCTCACCGAACGTGGCTATGACAAGCTATATGGCGCACGGCCAATGGGACGCCTGATCCAAGAGAAGATCAAACAGCCGCTTGCTGAAGAGCTTCTGTTTGGAAAACTCGTGCATGGCGGCGAAGTCGCTGTGCACATGAAGGATGGCGCACCAAGTTTTGAAGTTACGCCCGCCGCACCCAAGGCGACGAAGCCCAAGGCGCCAAAAAAGAAGGTCGTGAAAAAGGCAAGCAACGCCGAATAAAGCGCCTAATTCTGTCCGACTGGCAACAGTTGGGCAGATGGTCCTATACCGTTAAATAATTCCGGCTCGGTTCCGGTCATCCAGACCTGCGCGCCGGTTTCAGCCAGTAACGCAAACAATGCCGCGCGTCTTGACGGATCGAGATGCGCTGCAACTTCATCCAAAAGCAGGATTGGCGGTGCCTGACGCTGCGCGGACACAAGCGCGGCGTGCGCGAGGATGAGCGATAGCAATAAGGCTTTTTGCTCACCTGTCGAACATTGCTCCGCCATTTGGCCGGAATCCTTATGTATGACGTCAAGATCCGCGCGATGTGGACCAAATAATGTGCGCCCGGCGGCGGCGTCACGGTTGCGGCCCTGACGCCAGATCACGGCCAGATCGCCCTCTGTTGGGCCCGCCTTATCGACAAGGCTGATCAGCGGAACCGCGAACGGCCCTGAAGGCGCGCTTTGCAATTGGTCGCGCAGGGCATCAACCAAGCCGATGCGCGCAGCCTGAATGGCGTACGCGCTGTCGGCCATCTGTTGTTCGATTGCGTCCAACCAAAGCGGGTCAGCGGGCACCGTTCCGGACAACAGCTTATTGCGTTGCTGCATGGCCTTTTCATAGCGGCTGCTGTGACGGGCATGCTGAGGGTGCAATGCCAGCACAAGGCGGTCTAAAAACCGGCGCCGCGCGGCTGAACCATCTGCAAACAGGCGGTCCATCGCGGGCGTAAGCCAAATGACCGAAAGCCATTCAGCAAGGCTGTTAATGGACGCGTTGCTCTCGTTCACGCGGACTTTGCGGCGCTCGGGCTGCTCCGCGCTCACACCCGTTCCAATGACATTCCCCGACACTTCGGCGACGATGGCAAATCCACCGCCACCACCGGCGCGGACCATATCTGACATGGCAGCGCGCCGAAGGCCGCGCCCCGGCACCAACAACGAGACTGCCTCTAGGATGTTCGTCTTGCCCGCACCATTTGACCCATGAAGCGCAATGAACTGCGCATTGGGACGGATCTCAAGCGCGGCATGGTTGCGAAAATCATTCAAGGATAGGCGGGACAAGACCATATAAACTGCCTGCTATAGTGGCATGTTCCGGTCAAGCCGCTTGTCGGAAAATAGATAAACCAAATATTGGTATTTTTTCCCAACATATGAAATTGTTTCACGCCCCTCCGTTAACAAGAACAGACCTAACTATATGATTTTATGAAATACATCCAATTTGGCATGGCCTGTGCAAAGTATCCTGCATGGCCGGAATAGTCCGGTAAATTTTACACGAACGTCACATGACACAATATGCACGCACCCAAATCGTTTCAGCTTTTGCCGCTGTACTTTGCGCCGTCATCACCATCGGTATCAGCATTGCACCAGCCGTAGCGCCTGCTGCAGCTATCGTTGCCTAAACATATTAACGCAGTTCAAAAAAAGGGAGTGAAGAAATGGCACGTTTAACATTGGACAAAACCAACAAGAAAATCCTCGGTGTATGTGCCGGATTGGCCAACTGGTCCGGCATCGACGCGATGATCATTCGTCTGATTTTCGCGGTCGCGACCGTGGTTGGCTTTGGCTCACCTGTCCTGATCTACATCCTGCTGGCGATGATACTCGACTAAATTTGATTATTTCGCTACCGATTATCGGAGGATCAAGGGATCAGGAGCCACCGATGGCCGGGGACGTTTTTGACAGTGGAGGCCACAACGATCGCGCATTTACGCGTAACGGGGTCGCCATCACGGCAAGCGTTCGCGAACAAGGCGGAGGTCGGCAACAGGTTGAAGTTGTCGACCTGTCCCAAGCCGGATTTCGCATGCGGACGGCATCTTTCATTGCCCCCGACCGGATACTGTTCCTGACATTGCCAGGATATAACCCGCTCGAAGCTCGAAGCGCGGATCGCATGGCATGAAAAGGAATATTATGGCTGTGAATTTGTCCAAAGGCTGCACGCGGCCGTGTACGACGACATCGTCCGCAGATATCCGTTGTTCAACGTCTGCAATTAAGCGTTAATTGCCCTCGCCAATTGCGCGCGTTATCGGACTTAGCCAACCTTGCGCACAAAAACCGACCCCGCGGAATAACCCGCGCCAAAGGAGCAGATGAGACCAAGGTCGCCTGCTTTCAGGTCCTGATTATGCTTATGGAACGCGATTATCGAACCCGCGCTTGAGGTGTTGGCATAGGTGTCGAGAACAGTTGGGCTCTCGTCCTCAACGGCTTCATGCCCGAGCACTTTTTGCGCGATAAGGCGGTTCATTCCCGTATTGGCCTGATGCAGCCACAAGCGACGCAAATCTGTGCCCGCCAGGCCAAGGCTTTCTGCGTGCTCAAGGATCATCTGCCCAACCATTGGCACGACTTCCTTGAAAACCTTACGGCCTTCCTGAACGAACAATTTGTCATTGCGCGGTCCGCTTTGATCAACTGGGCCATTGCCATCCGCGCGGTTCAAAAATCCGAAATTGTTGCGAATGTTGTTCGAAAACTGGGTTTTCAAACGGGTCCCCAAAATTTCCCAATGTTGCGCTGGCGCCAAGTCCTTCGCTTCGACCAAAATGGCGGTTGCCACATCGCCAAAGATAAAGTGGCTGTCACGATCGCGCCAGTTGAGATGGCCCGACGTGATTTCGGGATTTACGACCAATACAGAACGTGCGTTGCCGCTGCGGATATAGTCGGCTGCCGTCTGGATACCAAAGGTAGCCGACGAGCAAGCGACATTCATATCGAAACCGAAACCGCGCTGCATACCCAATTCATGCTGAATCTCGACCGCCATAGCAGGATAGGCACGCTGCATATTGGACGCCGCACATAAAACAGCATCGACGTCGGCAATGTCACGGCCGGCCTTGGCCAATGCGTCCCGGCATGCCGCGACACCGATTTCCGCCATAAGCGAGATTTGGTCATTCGGACGCTCTGCGTACCGTGGCTCCATAATGTCCGGATCTAATATGGCGGTTTTGTCCATAACATGGCGCGACTTTATGCCGCTCGCCTTTTCCACAAACTCCACCGAGCTGTGCGTCAGTGGCTCTGCATCTGGATGCGCGGCGTTGTACCGATCGGCATAAGCGTTAAAGCTGGCAACAAGCTCCGCATTACTGATGGTATCGGTTGGCGTGAATAAGCCAGTAGCTGAAATGACCGGTATGGCGCCGTGCGCTGAATGCGACATGTTTG
>JAIXYC010000070.1 GCA_027490455.1 Sphingomonadales bacterium | reverse complement strand
GTCCAGTTCCCATATGCGCCATCGGCGTCGGGGCGGGTGCGCGACCGGCCCATTCGCTGTCGTCGACCAACACGGACAAAGTGCCGGTCGTGGCGCACAGGCGCACGACATCGCCGTCCTGAAGCTTCGCAATCGCCCCGCCACGTGCAGCCTCGGGACTTAAGTGGATCGCCGCGGGCACTTTGCCGGATGCGCCGGACATACGCCCGTCGGTCACGAGTGCGACGTTAAAGCCTTTATCTTGCAACACACCCAAGGGCGGCGTCAGCTTGTGCAGTTCAGGCATGCCGTTGGCAGCAGGCCCCTGAAAACGGATCACGACAATGACGTCGCGATCAAGCTCGCCCGCCTTAAACGCTGCAAGAACATCATTTTGTTCATGAAATACCCGAACCGGCGCTTCGATGGTCCAACGTGCTGGATCAACCGCGCTGGTCTTGAACGTCGCACGACCCAAGTTACCCGTCACCAAACGCATGCCTCCATCGGGGCTGAACGGCGCAGACGGCGGGCGCAGCATCGTGTCATCGGCGGTCACCGCAGGCGCATCGCGCCACACAAGCTTGTCCTCTTCCAACACAGGCTCACGTCCATAATCGGCCAAATCCTTACCCGCGACGGTCATGATATCGCGGTGGAGAAGCCCCGCGTCTATCAGTTCGCGGATAACATAGCCTATTCCGCCTGCCGCGTGGAAATGGTTCACATCGCCGGAGCCGTTCGGATACACGCGGGCGATCAATGGCACCACTGCGGACAGCTGATCCAAATCTTCCCAATCGATAACGATACCGGCGGCGCGTGCAATGGCCGGAATGTGCAGCGCATGGTTCGTCGATCCGCCTGTTGCCAGCAAGCCGACACAGGCGTTGACGATTGCTTTTTCGTCGACGCACAGACCCAGGGGCCGGTAATCGTAACCGTCCCAGCTAATTTCGCTCAAGCGATGGACCGCAGCGCGCGTCAGTTCGGTGCGCAGCTTGTTGCCGGGGTTGATGAACGAAGCACCGGGGATATGCAGCCCCATGACCTCCATCATCATCTGGTTGGAATTGGCGGTGCCGTAAAAAGTACATGTGCCTGCGCCGTGATAGGAAGCCGCTTCCGCCTCCAGCAATTCGGCGCGGCCCACCTTGCCCTCTGCATATAGCTGACGGACACGCTGTTTTTCTTTGTTGGCGAGGCCCGACGGCATTGGGCCTGCGGGCACGAGGATTGTCGGCAAATGGCCAAAGCGCAACGCACCGATCAGAAGGCCGGGGACGATCTTGTCACAAATGCCCAACATCGCGACGCTTTCAAACATCCCGTGGCTAAGGCCAACCGCGGTTGCCATGGCAATGACATCGCGGCTGAACAACGACAGTTCCATCGAATCCTGACCTTGCGTCACCCCATCGCACATCGCGGGCACGGCGCCTGCGACCTGCGCTGTCGCGCCAACTTCGCGCGCGAATATTTTCATCTGCTCGGGGTAGCGGCCATATGGCTGATGCGCCGACAGCATATCATTATAGGCACTGACAATGCCGATGTTCATCGCTTTTCCGCCGCGAATGGCGGGCTTATCCTCACCACTTGCGGCAAAGCCATGCGCCAGATTGCCGCAGCTTAAAGTGGTCCGGTTGACGCCTGCATCACGCTGCTTGGCGATCAGGTCGAGATAGGCCTGACGCCCGGGCTTTGACCGTTCGATGATCCGCGCAGTGACGGCTTCAACGGTGGCGTGCATTTTACTCATGCCAACTCACTCCATCACGTTCGGTGAGTGCAATCGCGGCATTGGGGCCCCAGCTACCGGCACCATAGCCCTTTGGCTTTAACGCCGTGGCGTCCCAAAGCGCCCGTATGGCATCGATCCACTTCCACTGGGCCTCAACCTCGTCACGGCGGACAAATAGCGTCTGATCGCCTTCTATGAGGTCGAGAAGCAGGCGTTCATAAGCAATCCGCCGTCGCGATCCGGCAAAGGCTGCTGTCAGAGACAGATCAAGCGGCACTTCACGCAAAGTGACCCCGCCGCGATCCAGCCCGGGTTCTTTCGCCATCACCAACAACCGAACATATTCCTCCGGCTGTAACCGGATAACCAGCGTATTTGCCTCAAGCCGACCGCCACGGTCTTTAAACACATTATGCGGGACGGGTTTGAACTGGATCACGATTTCACTGCGGCGTTCGGGCAAACGTTTCCCGGTGCGCAGGAAAAACGGCACGCCCTGCCAACGCCAATTGTCGACATAGGCTTTAATCGCCACAAAGGTTTCGGTGTCGGATGGCTTGCCGAGGTCGGTGTCATAGCTTTTGACCGCTTCGCCGTTGACCGCACCTTCATTATATTGCCCGGTCACGACGTCACCTTCGACCACAGGACGAAGCGCGCGTAGGACCTTTACCTTTTCATCGCGTATGGCCGTCGCATCCAGACTTGCTGGAGGCTCCATCGCCGTCAGCGCCAGCAATTGCAGCATATGGTTTTGCACCATGTCCCGAAGCGCGCCGGTATCGTCATAAAATCCGGCCCGCCCCTCGAGCCCCACGGTCTCGCTCACGGTAATCTGCACATGCTCAATGGCATTGGCATTCCAAAGCGGTTCAAACAGCATGTTGGCAAAACGAAGCGCCATCAGGTTCTGGACCGTTTCTTTACCCAGATAATGGTCGATGCGGAACGTCCGCGTTTCCGGAAACACCGCGTTCACCGCGTCATTAATGTGCTGCGATGACGCCAAATCATTACCCAATGGCTTTTCCAAGCCAATGCGCACATTTTCGCCAGACAGGCCGGCATTGTGGAGGCCCTTGATCGTTGGCTCAAACAAAGATGGCGCGGTCGACAGGAAAATCGACAATCCGCCCGATATGTCCCCAATCTTGTCCGCCAATGCGGCAAAGCCTTGTGGGTCTGACGCGTCCAGCGCGACATAAGAAAGCCTCTGCAAAAACGCGTCAATCAGGCCCTCGGCCTTGCGGTCATCGGGCAGAAATTCGCATAATGCCCCGCGCGCCATATCGCGAAAAGCATCATCGGTAAGCGCGCTGCGTGCCGTGCCGAAAATACGCAGGTCGGGATTAATCAGGCCATCGGCATGCAGCGCATATAAGGACGGCAGCAGCATGCGCCGTGAAAGGTCGCCCGTGGCCCCAAACAACAGCAAGGTGGAACTGTGCATACTCATTCTGTCCGTCTCCATGCAAGGCACTGGTCGGTCGCCTTACCAATCGCGACTCCCTTTATCCTGAAGGGCACAAGCGTCTAGCGCTTATTCGTATGCAACGTTTAACGTGTTGCCCAGCCGCGCTGTTCGTCCATACCCATGGAAATCAATATGGGGTCGTCCTGCTGCCGTGCCTGAAAGTCCGCTTTGCCGGAAAGTCCGCGCCAACCAGATGCAATCAACGCTTGTGCAGTGGGCGCACCCAAGGTCGTTCCGGGCCCAAGAACAATCAACACGTCCGGGGCGAATTCTGCGGCGGCAACCTGCACTGCGCGGCTAAAATCATATGTCTCGGTCAATTGCACGCCAAGCGTGTAGGCATAGATCGCGTCCGAGCTAAAGGCATGTGGCGACCAAATCTTTCCCTGCCCGTCAATGGCAGGCATGCTGCCGGGGCCGAAATCTGCCACGGGGTTCTGCGCGCGCGCCATCGGCACGATATGCTGCAGCAAGGGACTGTGGAATGCCGCATGGTGCATCAGCCGCAATGGGAAGCGGTCGTCCTTCGGCAGTTTTTCGGTCAGCCACTTCAACCCGGCTTCGTCACCTGCGAACACCACCATCCCGCCAAGCCGTATCGACACCGAAATAGATATTTCAGAAGTATTATGCGCTTCATCAATTAACGTATTTATAAAATTTACTGTTTTCTCATCAATATTCCAATCGGCATCAACAATGGGCCATACGATCTGCCCGCCGGTGCCATGTTCATGCATCAACAGGCCCATATTGTTCACAAGCCGCGCACCCGCCGCCAGATCGACAATACCCGCACAGGCAAGCGCGAGATACCAGCCCATCGAATTGCCCGTCACCGCAACAATATCGAAGCGTTCACGATCAATCGCAGCGAAATCCGCAAGGGCAGATGCGTAAATGAGCGGGGATGCGTTATCGCCGGTCATATGTACCGATGGTGCGTATTTTTCGGCTTTATCGAGCGCCGATACCGGCACTTGGCCCTTTTCCGCACGGACCGCATCGACAATGCCGACCACGTCAGCGCGCGCTGCATGGTGCTTCTGCAGATATCCAAGCTCGGACGCGTTATAGGTGCCGCGTCCCGGGCAAACGACCAATGCGCGCTTCTTCATGCGACCACTGCCTTGGCGGCTTCCACGATCGATTGCTTGCTGGGCAATACCAGCTCAGCCGCGGGCCCAAGCGGGATGAAGCAATCTTCGGCGGTAATCCGGCTAACGGCGCCCCCACGACCAGCCTCCGTCAATATGGTCATCAGCTTTTCACTCAAGCTTCCCGATCGGCGGCTTTCGTCGACAATCAGGATATTCGAACAATCGGCCACCGCAGCCACAATTGCGTCCGCATTCAACGGATGCAACCAACGCAGGTCAATGATCCGCAATTTTATGCCCAACGCTTCCAATTCGGGCGTAGCCTGACGTGATAAATAATAACCATTTCCATAGGTTATAATCGCAAGTTCAGTACCGTTGCCAAATTGTCCAAGCGCGCCAAAGCCAATTTCACGCGCCTCCGTCGGCGCGGTATATTCCGCGGACCACGCCCCATCATCCGCGCCATGAAGATCCGTTGTGTGGTACAGCGCGATGGGTTCAAGGAACACCACAACACGGCCATCCTCATGCGCGAGCCGGACGCATTCACGCAGCATAGCGGGCGCGTCAGCGGCGCCCGACGGACATGCGACAATGATACCGGGAATGTCGGTGAGGACAGCGATGCTGTTGTCATTGTGGAAATGCCCGCCAAAGCCCTTTTGATAGGGCAAGCCAGCGATACGCACGACCATAGGGTTGCGATATTGGCGGTTTGAAAAGAAGGACAAGGTCGCCGCCTCGCCCCGGACCTGGTCCTCTGCATTATGCAGATAGGCGAGAAACTGGATTTCGGGGATGGGGACAAAGCCATTATGCCCCATGCCGATGGCGAGCCCAAGAATGGTCTGTTCGTCCAACAGCGTGTCAAACACCCGCGCAGCGCCGAATTTCTCCTGTAGCCCCTGTGTCACGCCATAGACGCCGCCTTTGCGCGCGACATCTTCGCCAAACACGGCGACATTGGGATATTGCAGCATGATGTCCGCCAAGGCGAAGTTGATGCTCTTGGCCAAGGTAACCGGCTTTGCGAGGTTGCGCGCATCCTTCGCAAAAAGGGCGTCGCGCGCGGCCATATCGGGCAATGGCCGCGACGGCTTGACGCCCTCCTCTGGCAGGATGGACGCCATCACCTCTTGTGCGGTCACAAGCCGTGGCTTGGCCAACGCGTCCAAGGCAACGCGGTCAACCCGCGCGCGCATATCTTCGTAGCGCACAACAATCTCCGCGCCCGACATGCCAGCTTGTTCATGCAAAATCCGCGCGCTGTGCAGCAATGGATCTTGCGCTTCGGCCGCTTCGATCTGCGCAATGGGTGCATAGCTCAATTCAACATCGGCCCCCGCATGCCCCATGAGACGCACCGTCTGCATGTGCAGAAATACGGGCCTGCGCCGCGACCGCGCATAGGCAACGGCTTCGTGGCAGCCACGCAGAGCATCATTCAGGTCCGCCCCGTCGCAGGCAATATATTTCAACGCGGGGCGATGCGCGAAGTTGGCCGTTATCCATCCGCCGGGCGTCCGCACCGAAATGCCGATGCCATTATCCTCACACAGGAAGACGATGGGCATGGGCAAATGCTGATACCCAGCCCAGCAGGCGGCGTTAAACGCGCCTTGCGATGTGGAATGGTTGGCCGACGCATCGCCGAACGAACATAAAATGATGGAATCATGGGGGAGAACCGCGTCATCAAGTTGCAGACGGCGTGCGAGCCCCAAAGAATGCGCGGCACCGACGGCCTTTGGCAAATGCGAGGCAATGGTGCTGGTCTGCGGCGGGACAAAAGTGTGTGCACATCCCAGAACCTTGTGCCGTCCGCCAGAAATCGGATCATCTGCCGAAGCGGCGAAGGACAAAGCCATGTCATATAATGGCGTCAGGCCGCCCGCTTGTTTTTTACGTTGGATCAGAAACGCGCCATCGCGATAATGCAAAAATGCCATGTCGGTCGCGCGCGCCGCTGCTGCCATGGCCGCAGTGCCTTCATGCCCCGAACTGCCGATGGAATAAAATGTCTTACCCTTTGACCGGCGCGCCCAAAGATCGAGGTGACGGTTCATGATTTGCGTGTCGAACAAATCCACCAGCACATGGGCCGCTGCTCCTTCGGCAGCACCTTCTAAGCGCGGGGCTGGAAAGTCATGGGCAGCAACACGCCGCAGAAAAGCCGCGTCTAATATCGTAGGACGGTCAAACATAGTCGCACATAATTAGCGCCAAAGGGCACAAAAGCCACAGCAAAGTATGAATTTCAATTGCATGATTAAATTGCTGGATTTGTTAAAATTCGGCGATAGGATAGCGGTTGAGTGAGAGCTTGCTTGCCGGAACTTCCCAGACGGTGAGTGTGTCAAAACTGGTATCCCGAAGTGAGCAGCAAATGCCACAAGGGGATCGGTTGAATAGGAGGAGAGAGTATAATGCGTCGTTTTAATCGTGTAATCGCGGCTGCCCTGTGCAGTACCATCTGCAGCGCGATGTTAGTGCCTGCGGCTTACGCCCAAACAGCCCAAGCCGAAGAAGATAGTGGTGATGAACCCATCATCGTTACAGCAACATTGCGCGCGATGGATGTACAAGACATTCCGCTTGCCGTGACCGCGGTCGCGCCAGAGGCGCTGGAGCGTCAGGGTATCAACGACATTAAGAACCTGGCGTCCATTTCGCCAAGCTTTAACATTCAATCATCGCAGACCGAAACCCAAGGTACCTCGATCAAAATTCGCGGCGTCGGCACCACGGGTAACAACACTGGTCTTGAAAGCTCGGTCGGTGTTTTCATCGATGGCGTATATCAATCACGTCCAGGCGTTGCTTTGGGTGACCTTGTCGACCTTGAGCGTCTTGAAATCTTGCGCGGCCCACAAGGAACCTTGTTTGGCCGCAACACGTCGGCCGGCGCGCTGAACGTAACAACAAAGCGCCCAAGCCTTTCTGAAGTCGAAGGCTTCGCAAACGCCAGCTACGGCAATTATAATTTCATGAACCTTCAAGCTGGCGTCAGTGTTCCTATCACCACTGACGTTGCGGGCCTCCGGGTGTCCGGCACATGGCGTAAGCGCGACGGCTATCTCAAATCCCCCACGGGCGTAGAGAGCAACAACCGCGATCGCTACATGCTGCGCGGACAGCTCTATATCGAACCAAATGCTGATGTGAGCATCCGTCTGTTGGCCGATTATGCCAAAACTGACGAACAATGCTGCGAAGCGGTTATCGTTCGTGAAACCGAACTTGCGCCTTTCTCCGCTTTCCACGGCTTGGCCAGCGATGGCGTAGACCAGTCCGGAATGAGCGCGCTGCAGAATCTCTCGATCAACGGCGGACCTTATCTGAACGGCTCCAAGCAATGGGGCACTTCGGCGGAAGTAAAATGGGACCTAGGTGCTGCAAAGCTGACCTCGGTTACCGCATATCGTAAGTTTGATTCGAGCTCGACAACGGTCGGTGGCTTCACTTCCAACGACACCTACACAGTGGGTGATGGCGCACCGACATCACGCCCCGGCATTATGCCATCGGGTGACCATATCAAGACCTTCACCCAAGAGCTGCGCCTGCAAGGCACTGCTATGAACGATGGTCTCGACTGGTTGATTGGTGGTTTCTACTCGAGCGAGAAAATCCGCGCGGACCAGGCGATGACGCTTAATTCCGCTTTCCAAAGCACTAACAGCGCGTTTAACTTTGCCAATGCGGCCGGGGTAAATCCATTGTTCGCACTGACGGCATTTGGCAATGCCGGCGTTCCGGTCAATGCCAATGGCAACTATGCCGAAAACCGGTTCCTGCAGGATGCAAAAAGCTGGTCGGTGTTTACGCACAATGTGATCAATTTCACCGACAAGCTGAGTCTGACGCTGGGTGCGCGTTACGTGAATGAGACGAAAGACGCGTCATTCAATCAGCTTGCTGCAACAAGCGGTGCGGGCGCCAGTGCGTGCCAAGCCAGTGTGAATGGTGTTTTGACCGGTGCCGTACCTGCCCCACTTCGTGCGGGTTTGATTGGCCTCAACTGCTTCCCATTTGCAACGTCGGTTGCCCTGACAGCGCCTGCAGCAGTCGGCGGCGGCCTTGCGAGCGCCAAGCTGCCTTTGCCACGCACTTGGGCGGACGAGTTCAAGGACGACGAGATCACCTATACGGCCCAATTGGGTTACAAGGCTAACGAAGATCTGTTGTTCTACGCCGGTTTCAGCCATGGATTCAAATCGGGTGGCTTCAACCTCGATCCACAATCGGCAACATTGCAAAACTCGGGAGCTATTCTTGCCGGTTTGGCAACGGGTACTATTGTGGCACCGGTTTATGCTGAGCCAAGCTTCGAATCCGAAAAGGTCGACCAAATCGAAGTCGGCGTAAAGGCGACATTATTTGGTAGCATCAAAGCCAACTTGGCCTTGTTCGACATGAAAATGAGCGATTTCCAGGTGCTTGAATTCACGGGCGTCCAGTTCCTGACCTTCAACGTCAATTCGGCGCGGTCAACAGGTGCTGAACTCGAGCTGTTTGGTAAGCTGAGCGACAATATTTCGGCGAATGTCTCGGCAACATATGCCAATTCTCGCTATCCTAGCGATTGTGCCGATGGCGTTGCTTTGGCAGCACTGGCGTCAACGCAGAGGCTGTGTGGTTCTACGCTAACCAATGCGCCTAAGTTCGCAGGTGTTGTTGGCCTGACTTATGATGGCCAACTCAATGACTCCGGTTGGGGCGTGCTGGTCAACGGCAATGTCAACTATTCGGGTCGCCGCCGCACCAGCACGATTCCTTTGGATACCAACAACCTGCCAATCCCACTGGATTATCAGGACTCTTATTTCAAAATAAATGCCCGCATCGGCTTAACTACGCCGAACGAGCAACTTACTTTTGAATTGTGGGGCACCAACCTGAATAACGAAATCACGCGCGGCGTGACAGCTAACACCCCGCTGCGCGGCGGTGCAGGCACCCGTTCACGTATCGGTTTCGTTGAAGAACCACGCATGTACGGCCTGACCGTCCGCACCAAGTTCTAAACCAACGACACAAACAAAAAGGGCGGCCTCCGCGGAGGTCGCCCTTTTTTGTGCCTTGCGTGCTGGTTTTATGCAGCAGCTTTATACAGCGTCTCGCCCTTGTCCGCCATGTCGCGGAAGCTTTTGGGTGGCGCAAAGCGATTGCCAAATCGCTGTGCCAAATTGTCGGCCGTACGAACGAAGTTCTCCAAGCCCACAGTGTCGATATAGCTCATCGGGCCGCCGGTGTACGGCGCAAAGCCCCAACCGAAGATTGCCCCTAGATCAGCGCTCTGTGGATCGCGCACGACCTCTTCTTCAAAGCATTGCGCGGTGGCAATCAACTGGATGTACAGCAGACGCTGTTTCACTTCTTCGACCGAAGGCTGGTCTTCGGCGAGCGGATAATGCTCCGCCATACCTTGCCACAGGCTCAGGCGTTCGCCCTTGGCATCATAATCGTAAAAGCCAGAGCCGAAACGGCGGCCCTTACGGCCAAGCTTAACGACCATCAATTCCATGAAGTCTTCGGTGCCGCTTGGTTGATACGCGTCGCCCAATTCCTTCTTGGTCGACTGCATCACATCATAGCCCAGCTGCAATGTGGTTTCATCCAGCAACGCCAGCGGACCGATAGGCATGCCTAGCGACTTGGCGGCATTTTCGATCAGCGCAGGCTTTACGCCTTCGGTCACCAGCTTCATCGCCTCACCCATATAAGGTGGGAATACGCGGTTGGTGAAGAAGCCACGGACGTCCTTCACGACAATCGGCGTCTTTTTGATCTTTGCGTTATAATCAAACGCCGCAGCCATAGCCCGATCGCCGGTCAATTCACCGGGGATGATTTCCAGCAACGGCATTTTTTCAACCGGCGAGAAGAAGTGCAGCCCGACAAACAACTCCGGACGTGACGAATTCTTCGCAAGACCCGTAATCGGCAATGTCGACGTGTTCGACGCGAACACGACATCCGGACCAATCACATCCTCAGCCTTCTTAATGACATCTGCCTTTACATCGGGCCGTTCAAACACGGCTTCAATGATCAGGTCGACATCTTTCAGATCGTCATAATTGTCGGTCGGCGTAATCCGCGCCATGAACGCATCGCCGGCTTCCTTGGTCATCTTGCCACGGCTGACGGCCTTGTCAATGATCTTGCGGCTATAATCGACCGCCTTGTTGGCATCTTCAAGGCTGCGGTCGAGAACGACAACCTCCATGCCGCCCTTGACGGTCACGTGCGTGATGCCCGACCCCATGAGGCCACCACCCAGTACGCCAACCTTTTTAATCTCAACCGGCGGGATACCTGCAGGGCGGCCAGCGCCCTTTTCAGCAGCTTGTTTGTTGATGAACAACGTGCGGATCATATTCTTCGCTTGGCTACCCGAAAGCAGTTTCGTGAAATATTTGGATTCAACACGCAGTGCCGTGTCGAACGGCAGGATCGAACCTTCATACAGACACGACAAAATGGTCTTGATGGCGTCAAAATTGCCTTTGCTTTCCTTGTGCGCCATCGCGTTCAGGCCAACGAACAGTTGAACCGCACGTGGGTCCATCGCGCCTGCCCCGCCGGGGAATTTGAAATCCTTCTTGTCCCAAGGCGCTGTCGCCTTCGGATTGGCCTTTACCCATGCCTTGGCATTGGCGACCAAATCCGCAGCTGGCGCAACGTCGTGCACCAGTCCCTGCGCCTTCGCCGTTGCCGGGTCGAGCGCCTTGCCTTGAATAATCATCATCGCTGCGTTCTGCAGGCCAATGAGGCGCGGCGTCCGCTGCGTTCCGCCGCCACCCGGCAACAATCCAACCATCACTTCGGGCATGCCGAGCTGGATTTTTGGATTATCCGCAACGACGCGGTAATGGCACGCAAGCGCGAGTTCCAAACCGCCGCCCAGCGCCAGACCATTCAGCGCACAGGCAACTGGCTTTGCCGACGCCTTGCCGCTGCTCAGGTCCTTGGCGGACTGACCGCCAGATTCCATTTTGCGCAGCAACGCGTTCAACGCGAAAGCTTGGTCGAACGCTTCTTTGGTGCTGCTCGCCTTTGCGCCGCCCAGCATGGTCAAATCAGCACCGGCCAGGAAACCGGATTTCTTGCCCGATGTAATGACCGCGCCCTTTACGGCTTCGTTCGTGGTGAAATCGTCGACCCATTTGCCGAATTCTTCAATCAATGCGCCATTCCATACATTCATCGATGCATCAGGAAGGTCGATCGTCAGAAGCGCAATGCCATCGGCGTCGATATCGACGGAGAAAGTTGTGTAAGTCATATTTTCGGTCCCGATCAATTCACGCGTTCGATGATGGTTGCAGTGCCCATTCCGGCACCGATGCACAGCGTGGTGAGCGCAGTCGACTTGCCGGAACGCTCTAGCTCATCCAATACCGTGCCGAGGATCATGGCACCTGTTGCGCCCAGCGGATGTCCCATGGCAATGGCACCACCGTTGACGTTGATGTCCGTATGGTCGACGTTCATCGCTTCCATGAAGCGCAGAACGACCGATGCAAAAGCTTCGTTCAATTCCCACACATCAATGTCGCTTTTGTCCATTCCGGCACGCGCCAGCGCCTTTTGCGCAGCGAATTCGGGGCCCGTGAGCATGATGGCGGGTTCGGAACCGATGGACGCCATCGATACGATCCGTGCACGCGCCTTCAGGCCATATTTCTCGCCAGCTTCTTTCGTGCCGATCAGCACAGCGGCCGAACCATCGACGATGCCAGAGCTGTTGCCCGCGTGATGGACATGGTTGATCTTTTCGACGTCCGGATAGCGCATGATGGCAATGTCATCAAAGCCGGGCATCATCGTGCCCATCATCTGGAATGCAGGGGCCAACGCGCCCAAGGACTGCATATCGGTCTCCGGACGCATCAATTCGTCATGGTCGAGGACGACTTCACCAATCACATCCCGGATCGGCAGGATGGAACGCGCGAAACGCTTTTCAGCCCATGCCCGGCCAGCCCGCTTTTGGCTTTCGACCGCATAAGCATCAACATCGTCGCGGCTATAGCCATATCTGGTGGCGATAAGGTCTGCCGAAATTCCTTGCGGGATGAAGTAGTTGGCAATCGCCGAGCGCGGATCAATCGGCCACGCGCCGCCGTCCGAACCCATGGGCACCCGGCTCATCGATTCAATGCCGCCACCGACAGCGAGATCGCATTCGCCCGACTTCACTTTGGCCGCAGCGATGTTCGACGCTTCAAGGCCCGATCCGCAGAAACGGTTCACCTGAATACCCGACGTTGTGTGCGGATAGCCCGCAGCCAAAACGGCGGTACGCGTGATAACCGCGCCCTGCTCGCCCACAGGGGATACGCAACCAAAGGCTACATCTTCAATCTCTTCCCCCGACAGGCCATTGCGGTCGCGAATGGCAGCCAGAACCTGCGCCGCGAGGTCGATGGGCGTTATTTCATGCAGCGCGCCATCGGGCCGCCCCTTGCCACGCGGGCTACGCACCGCATCATAGATATAGGCTTCGGTCATATTCAGTCCTTATTTGTGACCACGGCGCCTGCCGCGATCAGTTGGGAGATTTCATCGGGGCTGAGTCCAGATTCAGCCAATATGGCCGCGTAATCTGCACCTTTTGTTGCGATGTCGAAATGGGTTGCCAAAGGCTGTGTTGCAAGACGCGGCGCGACTTGAGGGTGCAGCCACCGACCATCGGTGACAACCGCGTGGCGTTCAGCATTGGCAGGATGTGACGCCGCCTCAACATAGTCGAGCACCGGCGTTACGCATGCGTCGGTACCGGCAAAAATGGCTTCCCAAGCATCGCGCGTTTTGGTGGCGAACACATCCTCCAGCATTTCATGCTGCTTTGCGAATGCGGCGTGGTCATGCTGCGCGCCATAGGCTTCACGATCGATGGGCAGACGCTCCATCATCGCGGCAAAAAATTGCGGTTCGATACAGCCCACCGCCATGAACTTGCCATCGGCCGTCATGTAACAACGATAGAATGGCGCGGCACCGTCCAGCAGATTTGCCTCGCGCTTCGCCCGCCATTGACCAACGCCAGCCATGCCATGGACAAAGCTCATCAGGCTATGCGTCCCATCGACAATCGCGGCATCGACGATATTGCCACGGCCCGTCTGCGCACGCTCAATTATTGCGGCAAGGATGCCGTTGACGAGGAACATGGAACCACCACCGAAATCACCGATCATATTGAGCGGGGGAACGGGCGGCTGGCCGTCTTTGCCAATCGCGTTCAATACGCCGGTCATACCGATATAGTTGAGATCATGGCCCGCCATCTGGCTCCATGGGCCAGTCTGTCCCCAGCCGGTCATGCGACCATAGATCAAGCGCGGGTTAATGGCGTGACAGACATCGGGGCCAACACCCATACGCTCGGTCACGCCGGGCCGCAGGCCTTCGATAAGGACGTCGGCAGTTGCGACAATCTTTAACAGCGCAGCCACGGCTTCTGGTTTTTTCAGATCAAGAACCATCGACCTTTTGCCGCGCGCATCAATCCCCTTGGGAACAATCGAGCCGCCGGGACGGTCAATCACAATGACATCAGCGCCCATGTCAGACAGCAGCTGGCCGGCATAAGGGCCCGGCCCAATTCCAGCGAGTTCAAGGACCTTAATGCCTTTTAAGGGGCCCGTTTTTGCTGGAGAATCGGTCATGAAGCTTTTCCCAATATAGCGCATTTAATCGCGCGATTAAGGCGTATCTGTTAAGGTGTCGCGGCACTTGACGCAAGCGTCAAGTAAAGCTGAACCAGGGAACTCTAACGCTTTGCTTGCGTCACTGGTTCTGCCGCCCCTCAATAAGCGCATCGACAACATTTGGGTCAGCAAGTGTCGACGTATCCCCCAGTGCACCAAAGTCATTTTCGGCAATCTTGCGCAATATGCGCCGCATGATTTTGCCCGATCGTGTTTTGGGCAGTGCGGTCGTGAAATGGATATGATCGGGCGACGCAATTGGTCCGATTTCAACGCGCACCTGCTGCCGAAGTTCCGCGTGGAGCTCGTCCGACGGCTCTTCGCCGACATTCAGGGTTACATAGCAGTAAATGCCCTGCCCCTTTATATCGTGCGGAAATCCAACCACCGCTGCCTCTGCGACCTTGTCATGCAGCACGAGCGCGCTTTCCACCTCGGCAGTGCCCATGCGGTGGCCGGATACGTTGATGACGTCGTCAACACGGCCCGTAATCCAGTAATAGCCATCTTCATCCTTGCGGCAGCCGTCGCCTGTAAAATATTTGCCTGAATAGGTCGAAAAATAGGTCTGCACGAAACGGTTATGATCGCCATAGACGGTGCGTGCCTGACCCGGCCAGCTGTGCGTGATGCACAGATTGCCCGATGTTGCGCCGCCAATATGTTCATCGGCAAGTACCGCGCCCTCATTATCCACGAGCTGCGGTTGAATGCCAAAGAACGGCCGCCCTGCGCTGCCCGGTTTCATGCCATGCGCGCCGGGCAAGGTTGTAATCATCACGCCGCCGGTCTCTGTCTGCCACCATGTGTCGACAATGGGCAATTTCCCCTCACCCACCGTTGCGTGATACCAGCGCCAAGCTTCGGGATTGATGGGCTCACCCACCGTGCCCAGCAAGCGCAGCGACTTGCGCGAGCGCGCCTGAACCGGCGCATCGCCATCGCGCATCAGCGCGCGCAGGGCCGTTGGCGCAGTGTAAAATATGTTTACCTGATGCCGGTCAATAATGTCCCAGAAACGCCCGCTGTCGGGGTAGCTTGGAATGCCTTCGAATATCAGGCTGGTTCCGCCATTTTGTAACGGCCCATAGACGACATAGCTGTGCCCCGTGACCCAACCAATGTCCGCCGAGCAAAAGAAGACCTCACCGGGACGATAGTCAAAGACATAATGAAATGTGCTTGCGGTCCATACCGAATAGCCACCGACGGTGTGCAACACACCCTTGGGGCTGCCCGTTGATCCTGATGTGTACAATATGAACAAAGGGTCTTCGGCGTTCATCGGTTCGCAGGGGCAATCGTTCGACGCGCCAAATTCATGATACCAATGATCGCGGCCAGCCTGCATTGCAACGGGTTCACTGGTGTGCTGCACAACCAAAACAGCATCGACACCGTCCACTTTCGTCAGCGCCGCATCGATATTTGCCTTTAACGGCACAGACTTGCCACCGCGCAACGCCGTGTCTGCGCAGATCACAAACCGGCTACCGCAATCCTCTATGCGTCCAGCAATCGCCTCCGGCGAAAAGCCGCCAAAAACAACGCTGTGCACAGCGCCGATGCGTGCGCAGGCGAGCATCGCAACCGCGCCCTCAACGCACATGGGCATATAGATTGTAACGCGGTCCCCTTTGCCAACGCCAAGGGTCTTGAGCGCGCCAGCCATGCGCTTCACCTCCGTCAGCAGCTCGGAATAGGAAACCCTACGCGCATCTTTGGCCGGGTCATCAGGTTCAAAGATAAACGCAATCGCGTCGCCCTTGCCCGCGGCAACATGGCGGTCAACGGCGTTGTGGCAGAGGTTTAAAACACCGTCTTCATACCATTTGATCGACACGGGGTTGAATGACCAGTTGCCAATTTTCGTCGGCGGCGTGAACCAATCGATCCGCTTGGCTTGCTCCGCCCAAAATGCATCGGGCGCGCTAATGCTTTGCGCATACATACGGTCATAGTCCGCTGCGCTGCATTGCGTGTTCCGGGCAGCCGTCTCGGGAATTGGAAACCAGTCCTGATGCTCACTCACTTGCTCTCTCCCATAACGCGGCTAAACCTTGTGGCCTGCTTAAGTGGAGTAGGTCCAGTGATTCAAGGCTAAAGAGTGCAAACGCTCTTCACACGGCTCAGATACCCGCCGCACAGCGATGCGGTGGTCAAATATCATTTGAATACAGGAAACGCACATGCCGAAATTACAGAATAAATCCGCGCTCGTGACTGGCGGTGCCCGCGGGATTGGGGAGGCGATTGCCCGCTGCTTCGCAAAAGAAGGTGCGATGGTCATCATCGGCGATGTTGATGCCGAAAACGGTAGGCGCGTCGCATCCGAAATCGGCGGCACTTTCGTTGCGCTTGATGTCTCGTCCGAACAGGATTGGAACAATTTGGCGAACCAGCAGCCAAGCATCGACATCGTCGTGAATAATGCCGGCATAACCGGGTTCGAAGATAGCCCCGGCCCGCATGACCCCGAAAACGCCACATTGGCCGAATGGCACCGCGTCCACGCGATCAATCTGGACGGAACGTTTCTGGGCTGCCGTTATGCGATCAAGGCGATGCGCGCCCAGAAAGCGGGCTCCATCATCAACATGTCCTCGCGCTCTGGCTTGGTGGGTATTCCCGGTGCTGCGGCCTATGCTTCATCCAAGGCGGCGATCCGGAACCACACCAAATCCGTGGCGCTATATTGCGCGGGGCAAGGGTTGAACATTCGCTGCAATTCCATCCATCCCGCCGCGATCATGACACCGATGTGGGACGCGTTAATTGGCGATGGACCAGATCGTGAGGCGCGCATGGCCGCAATGGTCGCAGACACACCGCTCAAGCGGTTCGGCACGGTTGAAGAAGTCGCTGCAATTGCCCTGATGCTGGCATCGGATGACGCAAGCTATATGACCGGAAGCGAAGTGCATCTGGACGGCGGCCTATTGGCGGGGTCTTCAGCGTCTCCGGGCGACTAAGCGTCAATCAACGTCGTCAACCGAAACAGCCTCGCCTGTCACGCGCTGGGCCAATGCTGCGGCGATGAAATTGTCGAGGTCGCCGTCCAGCACATCGCTGGGTGTTGGCGACGTCACGCCGGTGCGCAGGTCTTTCACCATCTGATAGGGCTGAAGCACATAGGAACGGATTTGGTGGCCCCAGCCGATTTCGGTTTTCGCCGCATATTCGCCCGATGCGACTTCTTCACGCTTGCGAAGCTCGGCTTCGTACAAGCGCGCCTTCAACATGCCCATCGCGGTTGCGCGGTTCTTGTGCTGGCTGCGGTCGTTCTGGCTGGCGACGACGATGCCGGACGGTTTGTGGGTGATACGCACGGCGGAGTCGGTCGTGTTAACGTGCTGCCCACCTGCGCCTGACGCGCGATAGGTATCGATCTTCAAATCGCCTTCGTTGATTTCAATGTCGATATTGTCATCAATGACAGGATAGACCCAAACGCTGGAGAAGCTGGTGTGGCGCTTCGCTGCGCTGTCATAAGGCGAAATACGGACGAGGCGATGGACGCCGCTTTCGGTCTTGGCATAGCCATAGGCATTTTCGCCTTTGACCAGCAACGTCGCAGACTTGATGCCCGCCTGATCACCGGCCTGATAATCCACCATTTCGACTTTATAGCCGCGCTGTTCGGCCCAGCGATAATACATGCGCTGTAACATTTCGGCCCAATCCTGGCTTTCGGTGCCGCCTGCGCCAGCGTGAATTTCGATGAAGGTATCATTACCATCGGCTTCGCCCGACAGCAGCGCCATGACCTTGTCCTTGTCCGCACGATCCGCCAACGCCTTAAGCGATGCGGCACCTTCGTCGCCAAGCTCTGCATCGCCTTCCATTTCGGCAAGCTCAATCAGTTCAACCGTTCCGCTCTTGTCAGCGTCAATTTCGCGCACGGTGCTGATCGCGGCATCAAGGCGGCGGCGTTCGCGCATAACCTCTTCAGCGGCTTTGGGATTGTCCCACAAAGTCGGGTCTTCCACCTTTGCGTTCAACTCATCAAGGCGGCGCAATGCGCGGTCCCAATCAAGCGACATCTTGACCAGGTTAAGGGCAGCATCAATGCGGGCAACATAGCCTTCTGCGTCGGCGCGCATGGGGAAACTCCAAGGGAATGAAAAATGTCAGGCGCGGCCTTTAACCGAAACGCCCGCGAAGTCAAAGCCAGCTAATTGCGCGAACGTTGTTCGAACTACCGACATGGGGGCCCCAATTTCAGAGGACGCGCCCTAAATCAGGCGAATGTTTAGTAAATTCCGCCCTCTTGCTGGATAAACTCCTGATCGCGTTTTGTCCCGACGCTGGTGCTGGCCGATGCCGACGATCGCGTTGCGCTATTGGACTGCGTCTCGGATGCTTCCTTGGGCTTGTCTTCGCGCGCCGCTAGCTCCTCTTGGCGAATGGAGCGCTTCGGTTCGGTCTCGGCTTTGAATGCTTCCCAAATCACCGCGCTCATGGGGTCTCTGCCCGGCCAAGCGCCATAAACACGCTTGCCTGTCTTGCGGTCGATGCGCACCAACCGGGTTCCGGCGGGCGCGATAAACGGTGTCTTTGGCATGCCGGCCATTGCGGACCGCGCGAATTGTTTGAAGATGGGGGCCGCAAGTGAACTACCCTGTGCATAGCCACCCATATTCCGCGGCTGATCAAAGCCCAAATAGAGCCCCGCGACAAGATGTGGCGACCCGCCAATAAACCATACGTTGGTGGGGCCAGTTGTCGTGCCGGTCTTGCCGAACAACGGGCGATCCAGTTCGCGCAATGTGACGGCGGTGCCGCGTTCAATAACGCCTTCAAGCATGTGGACGACTTGATAGGCAGTAATGGGGTCCATGACCTGCTTACCCGCGGCAGCAAAGCGCGGCATTGGCTTACCATTCCAATCCTTGGCTAGGCAGCCTTTGCAGGGTTTCCAATTGGCAGGAAAAATGACTTTGCCTTTGCGGTTCTGCGCAAAATCAATGAGCGTAGGCTTCAATTCGCGGCCGTGATTGACCAGCATCGAATAAGCATTGACCATCTTCAGCACGGTCGTGTCACCCGCGCCCAAGGCGTAAGAAAGATAATCCGGATAATCGCCGATGCCGAAATCACGGAAGGTATCGGTCACATTGTCCATCCCCGATTCCGCGGCAGCACGCACCGTCATCAGGTTGCGCGATTGTTCAAGCCCCCAACGCATCGTTTGCGGGCCTGCGCCATTACCGGTGAAGTTTCGGAAGCATTTTTGGCCAAGCGATGCCCCTTGCCACACGCAATATGGTCCATCGACGATAATGGATGTCGGTGTCATGCCGTTATCAAGCGCCGTCGCATAGACGAATGGCTTGATCGTAGAACCTGGCTGACGCTGCGCCTGTGTTGCGCGGTTAAAGCTGGAAATGCGGTTATCAAAACCGCCTTGAATCGCCAAAACGCGGCCATTCATTGGGTTTTGCACCACCATGCCGCCGCCGACTTCTGGGACGCTGCGCACGGCGTAGCTATTCGTACCATTTGGCGCGACAGCGATAACATCGCCAGCTTTCATCGCGGACGGCGCGCCGTCTAACTGCGCAATGCTGCCATCGGCAAAGCCGACTTTGCCTCTACCCAAAGCGACACCAGCACGCCATTGGGCGTAATCAATGGCAATATTGGTCGCCGCAAATCGTGACGCCCATTTGTCGTCCGACACGTCGATCGTGCCCATATTGGCTTTCCAGGCTTTACCGGCGTTATAGCGCAGCAAGCCGTCGCGCAGAGCCTGGGTCGCAAGTATCTGATAATCGGCGTTCATCGATGAACGCACCCACAGGCCGCCTGAATAGACGCTATAGGGTCCGTCGGCATCGGTTTCACCAAAGCGCTCAATGAGCTGGCGGCGCACTTCTTCCGCAAAATATCCGCCGACATTTTTGTATCCGGTGCCGCGCTGTGCAACAATGCCAAGGGGTTTGGCACGCGCAGAGGCCAATTGCGCGTCGGTGATCCATTCATTCTTGCGCATTTCGCCCAGCACCCAATTGCGGCGGGCAATGGCAAGCTGTGCGTTCTTTGCGCGACCATAACGTTCTGGCGCCTTGGGCAAGATGGCGAGAAAGGCCATTTCATGCAGTTGAAGCTGGTCCACGCTTTTCGCGAAATAGGCTTGTGCAGCGGCTTCCACGCCGAACGCCTGCCGACCGAGCGCAATTTCGTTAAGGTATAGCGACAAGATTTGCGGCTTGGTCAACGCGCTTTCAATGCGCTTGGCCAAAATCGCTTCTTTGACCTTGCGGGTGTAACTATACTCGTTCGTCAGCAACAGGTTTTTGGCGACCTGCTGCGTGATGGTCGACGCACCGCGCGACCGTTTGCTGCTGAAGATATTGTCAAAAATCGCCGAAACGATACCGGGATAATCGATACCGCCATGGCTGAAGAATGTTTTGTCTTCTGCCGCGAGATAGGCCCGGACCAGCAATTTGGGGAAGTCGGCATATTCCAGCTGAACGCGCCGTTCGCGGGCATAGCTGTGAAATGGTTCTCCGTTAACGTCGCGCACCACCGTTGGCAGCGGCGATTCATATTCGATCAATGCCTCAGCATCGGGAAGATTGCGGGCAAAAAGCACCCAAAAGAGCAGGAGAAACAGAACAAACGCGCTGACCGCATAGGTCGCCCGCCGAAAACCTTTGCTTTGCCACCAGACCTGCCACTTGCCGATAAATCCTTCGGCTTCGCGTTTCAGCCTGTAGCTGATGGCAGTTGGCTCTTGTGTGGTCGGAGACGAGTTATCCATTATCGGCCCTCTCTAGCCGATTTGCCGGACAGGTCCAGAATCTTGTTCTGCAACTTGGCGCGATTTTTGCCGCACCGACAGGCTATCGGGTCGCGATCCTGCGTGCAAAGTGGACCTGAATGGCATTTGCCACTGCCCGTGCGACTTTTTGACGTCCGTTGGATGACGCCAGAAAACTGACGTCGGATTCATTGCTCAGATAACCTGTTTCGAACAATACCGATGGCGTATCGGGCGCGTTGAGCACGATAAACGAGGCAAAGCGGTGCGAATTTCCGCGGATACGCATGTTCGGCGCGGCCTCACGCAGCAGCAGCCTTGCGAAATCAGCAGACACATTCATCGTTTCGCGCTGCGTCAAGTCAATGAGGATCGACGACACACTGGCTTCAGCACCGCCCAGATTAACGCCGTTGATGATGTTCGCCTTGTTTTCGCGCGCTGCAAGTCGTTGCGCCTCGCGATCGGACGCAATTTCGGAAAGCGTATACACCGTGCCGCCGCTGGCTTGCGGATTGTCGGCGCTGTCCGCGTGAATAGAAATGAACAGGTCCGCTTTCAGCTTGCGTGCGATCTGATACCTGTCCTGCAGCACGATAAATTTATCGCTCTCCCGCGTTAACGCAACGCGGACACGGCCGCTTTTGAGCATTTCATCACGCACCGCCTTGGCAATTGCCAATGTCACCTCTTTTTCAAGTTGCCCGCCATGTGGACTAATCGCGCCCGGGTCATGCCCGCCATGCCCCGCGTCAATGACGACAAGTGGTAGGCTTACATCCGCAGGGCCGCTTATCTTCGGCCGGCCTTTGCCAACATTCGTGCGAATGGGCGCGGTGACTTCATAACGCCGCTGTGGTGGCTCCGCACGAAATGCCAATGGTCGCACGATGTGGGTTGCTCGCGGCGCTACTGGCCCCTGCGCCGAAACTTGCGGAATGGCGCCGCCAATCGCGGGTGACGCGAAAACCGGCAAGGTGGCAAAAAGCGCAGCCGCGAATATATAATGCTTATGGGTTCTGGCCGTTGCCCCCGTCCAGAAAATTTTTTCGTCCACGCCCCGGCTCCATCCGTAAGATGGATATGTTGCTAGCGATGGAAGCGTAAACGCTGGTGTCCAGACAGGGTTAATGGCGCATTAAGGCTAAAAACCGGTTTTTCCATCCTCAATAGAAAGCTATTTCGCGCGATGCCCTTGCCGACAACCCGCAGGAGTGCTAGCGCGTAGCTACAGGGAATTTCATCTGATCTTCCCGCCAATCCGCCTTCGGTTCTTTTCCGCTCGGCACATTAACAGGTTGACGCTGCATGAGGCATGATATTTCCACCAACGCCGCCCGCAATGGGACTGGCGCATGGGCTGGAAATCAAGCGCGCGCGATACACGCCCGCCATGCACAAGCAGCAGACGCAATTCATACATTCCCACCATATCGCTTTGCCGACAGGAGCGCTTCGCGTCCCGTCTGGCATTGCATCAACAATAAAGCGAGCGGCCTTTGGCTGACAACCGGGCGCCATGCTCGCTGGAGTAATATCAATGACAACGCGTATGCTAATCGATGCGCGGCACCGGGAGGAAACCCGGGTCGCAGTCGTCACAGGAAACCAGATTGAGGAATTTGATTTTGAATCGGCCGAGCACAAGCAGCTCAAAGGCAATATCTACCTCGCAAAAGTAACCAGAGTTGAACCCTCGCTTCAGGCGGCGTTCGTAGACTATGGTGGCAATCGCCATGGCTTTTTGGCGTTTGCCGAAATCCACCCTGATTATTACCAGATCCCACGTGAAGACCGCGAGCGCTTGTTGGCTGAAGAAGCCGAAGCCGCCGCGGAAGAAGCTGCGCTGCGTGAGCAGGAAGAGGAAGAAAGCGACGAGCCTTCGGACATCATGCAGGGTTCTGCAGAGCGTGACGACGACGTTACTGACCTGATTGAAGTCGATAGCGACGACAGCGTCGACACCATCGACATGACCGAGGGCGAAGAGCCCGACCTTGGCAGCAATGGCGACGATGCGTCAGACGAAGGCGAAGGCGAGCGCGGCGAAAACGGCCGTAACAACCGCCGTCGTCGTGGCCGTGGTGGCCGCAATGGCGAAACCCGCGCACCAAAGGCCAGCGACGAAGTCCGTGCAAAGCGCATGAACCTGCGTCGCCGCTACAAAATTCAGGACGTCATTCATCGCCGTCAGGTTTTGCTGGTGCAGGTTGTGAAGGAAGAGCGCGGCAATAAGGGCGCTGCTCTGACGACCTATCTCAGCCTCGCCGGCCGTTATTGCGTCTTGATGCCAAATACGTCGCATGGCGGCGGCATCAGCCGTAAAATCCACAGCGCGGCGGACCGTAAGCGCCTGAAGTCGATTATTTCGGACCTGACTTTGCCATCCACCATGGGTTGCATCATCCGCACCGCTGGCCTTGCGCGCACCAAGCCTGAAATCAAACGCGACTTTGATTATCTCGCCCGCCTTTGGGACGAAATTCGTGAACGTACGCTTCGTGGCGCAGCACCGATGCTGATCCACACCGACAGCGACCTGATCAAGCGTGCCATCCGTGACATCTATAACAAGGACATTGGCGAGGTATTCGTC
>JAIXYC010000151.1 GCA_027490455.1 Sphingomonadales bacterium | reverse complement strand
CGATGTCTCGCACGGCATGGTCCGCACCGAGGTGCGCTGTGCGGCGTGTGAAGGGCATTTGGGGCATGTGTTTCCCGATGGTCCGGGGCCAACAGGACTACGTTATTGCATCAACAGCGCCGCGCTTACATTCGACCCCGATTAAGAACGCGCTTGTCGGCGAGTCCGTGACCGATTAACACCCTCCACAATGGCACGCGCGCGCAAAATTTCGAAAGAACGTCGCCCAATGGGAACGTGGATTTTACGTATCATCAAAGCCGGCGTTATCGCGGCACTTCTTGGCGTTATGGTGTTGGGCATTCTTGTAGCCATCGCTCGCGGCGAAATCGACAGCTTTGAAGATTTAAAGGCATCGCCCAATGGCCAGATGATCCGCGTCCGTGCGGCCGATGGCACCGTTATCCAATCTCTTGGCCCAAGTTTCGGCCGATGGCTGAGCATTGACCAACTGCCGTCTGAAATGAAGGACGCGATGGTCGCGGTTGAAGACCGGCGCTATTATATCCATCCCGGTGTCGACCCTATTGGCATCACCCGGTCGCTTTACGTACGCGCAATTGACGGGCGCTGGACCCAAGGTGGCTCAACGATCTCGCAGCAGCTGGCGCGCAACATATACCTGAATAACAACAAGGAATTCGGGCGCAAAATCCGCGAGGTCATCCTTGCGCTGGCGATGGAAACGAAATTCTCGAAGGACCAGATACTCGAATTATATCTGAACAAAGTCTATTTCGGTGGCGGTGCTTATGGTGTTGATGCGGCGAGCCGGAAATTCTTTGATCATGGCGCGGAAGATCTCAGCCTCGCCGAAGCCGCAATCATTGCAGGCCTTGTAAAGGCGCCATCAAATTATTCGCCAACGGCAGATGCGCAGGCTGCGATTGACCGTGCCACGGTGGTTGTCGGCGTGATGCAGGATGCCGGGATGATCTCCGCTGCCGAGGCCGGCAAGGTGAAGCCGGCTGACGTGAAAATGGCGAAACAGCAACCGCAAGACAGCGTCCGCTATTTCACCGATTGGGTATTGCCACAATTGGACGGCCTGATTGACGAAACCGAAAAACCCATTGATGTGTGGACCACGCTTGATCTGAAAATGCAGCGCGCGGCAACGGCTGCGATAGCGGCCAACGCACCGCGAGGTGCGCAAGGTGCGCTGGTGTCGATTGACCGCGATGGCGCGGTTAAAGCGATGGTTGGCGGCACCGATTATGTGACCAGCAATTACAACCGTGCGGTCACGGCAGTCCGGCAACCAGGCTCGGCTTGGAAATTGTTCGTCTACTTGGCCGCGTTGGAAGCCGGGTTCCGTCCCGAAGACATGGTCGAAGATAAGCCCGTTGAAATTGAAGGATGGCAACCCAAAAACAGCAGCGGCAATTATGATGGTGAAATTTCACTGCGAACGGCATTTGCCTATTCGAAAAACACGGTCGCAGCGCAGCTCGGGCAAGACGTTGGTACCAGCAGCATTGCCAATATGGCGCGCCGTTTTGGCATAACGACACCCATAAACACGCAGCCGTCGATGGTGCTTGGGACATCGGAAACCCGCGTTATCGACATGACGCAGGCATTTGCATCCGTGGCCAGCAATGGCCGCAGCATTACGCCTTATGGGATCTCCAAAGTCACCACCATTGATGGCGAGATTTTATATACGGCAAAGACCGCCAGATCCGTGCAATTGGTAGAGGATTGGGTCGCCGGTGCCATGACAGACCTCATGCAGACCGCGGTTGCAACGGGCACGGGCCGCGCCGCCAATATCGGACGTCCCGTCGCAGGAAAGACAGGCACCACGAGCAGCAACAAGGACGGTTGGTTCCTTGGCTTTTCGAGTGGTTTGACCACCGGGGTCTGGATGGGCCGCGATGATGCGCGTGCGATCGGCGGATTGGAAGGCGGCCGTGCGCCAGCACAAGCGTGGGCGGCCTATATGCGGGTTGCGGTGTCCGGCCGACCCGTTGAAAATTTTGCGACCGAAGTAACCTTCCCCGAACAATTGGAAGGCGAAGAGCTTTTGCTTGGCGAAGGGGAAGAGGGACTGCTGTTCGACGAAAACGGCATGCCGATTGAGGGCGACCCTGCGCTTGACGATCCGGGTGCTATGCCAGCGACTGACCCGGAACCTTTGGATGACGCATTTATCGAACGCGCTATCGGGCGCCGGGAACCCCGATCGTCACGCGACGAAGAGCGCCTTCGCGAACCGCAATAAGGTTCAAATAGGAAGGCCCTCCAACATCCGGGCATCAGAAACGGACTGCAATTTGCGGCAAGCGGCTAAAGCGCGTGCCCGGTGCGGCTCTTTTTCGTTTCGAGATAATGCGCATTATGCGGGTTCGCCGCGATTTTGAGCGGCAGCCGTTCCTCGACAGATATGCCGGCGGACTTAAGACCTTCAACCTTTTCAGGATTGTTGGTGAGCAACCGCACGTTGGAAATGCCCAGCAGTTCAAGCATGCGGGCGGCGACCGAAAAATCGCGCGCGTCAATGGCAAAGCCCAATCGGGTGTTTGCATCAACGGTATCAAATCCCTGATCCTGCAGCGCATACGCACGCAATTTGTTGATCAGACCAATGCCACGGCCTTCCTGACGCAAATATAAAAGTATGCCCCAATTTGCGTCGGAGATTTGTTGTAACGCTTCGTGCAGTTGAGGGCCGCAATCGCACTTCAGGCTGCCAAGGACATCACCGGTCAGGCACTCGCTGTGCAACCGGACAACAGGCGGCGTGCCATCGCGTTTGCCGATTAGCAGCGCGACATGGTCTGACGCGTCCACGGCGGTTCGAAATGCGACGATTTCAGCATCAACATTTGCAGCGACCGGCAACCGCGCACGCGCCGCAATGTGCAGCGCCCCGCTATCGTCAAACGCAGCGACATCCTGTGGGGATACGGTCGCGGACGCACGTCCCGAATCCGCCAACACCAAAAAGGCGGGAAGCAACCCGGCAAGCCGCGCAAGCTCAATGGCCGCAGCAGCAGAAGGCCCATCGGCAAGGGCCAATGCTTCAAATGGACCCTTCATCGGGTAACGCAAATCGAGCGTTGGATCAGCCACCGCCAGCGCAAGGTTGATATCAAGGTCCGCTGGCGCCTTTATCATGACCGGCAAAGCGGTATCGGCGGCGGCGCGCTGGTTCATGAGTTTCAATGTAGCCGCGCGGCTGGCGGACAGCAGAATCGCGTGCGCACCCGCAACGTCGCGTGCGGTTTCTATCGCCAAAAGGCAGAGCTGGTGGCCGAGATGTTCGACATTGATGGCCCAGCCACGACGCAGCGCGTCAATGGCTAGCGCCGCACGGCGCGCATCGCCCTCGGTTGCGGGGGCACCGTTCAAAAGGCAAATTCCGTGACGATGGGCGCATGGTCAGATGGCTTGCCCCATCCGCGCACATGCTTATGCACCACATGCGACTTGGCCTTCTCTATCAAGTCCGGTGTCACCCACATATGGTCAAGCCGGCGGCCACGGTCGGATGTTTCCCAATCCTGCGCGCGGTAGCTCCACCATGTGTACAGCTTCTTCGACGGTTCGACAAAATGCCGCGCGACATCGACCCAGTCCGCAGCTTCCTTAATCGCGGCCAGATGTTCGCATTCAATCTTTGTGTGGCTGACGACATTGACGAGCTGCTTATGGCTCCAAACATCATGCTCAAGCGGCGCGACGTTGAAATCACCCGTCAATATGGTCGGGCTGGTGACCGCACGCGACCACTCGGTCATGCGCGAAAGAAACCCAAGCTTTTGTCCGAATTTCGAATTCACTTCGCTGTCGGGAACTTCGCCGCCAGCCGGAATATAGACATTGTCGATCCGCACACCCTTTGCGGCGTCGACATTCAGCTCCGCACCCACATGCCGCGCTTCGCCGTTCGCTTGCCAATCTTCAACGCGGCGGTTGATTAAGGGCAGCTTGCTTACAATCGCCACACCATGATGCATGGGTTGGCCATTCAAAACCATATGACGATAGCCAAGCTGCCGAAACAATCCTTCCGGAAATAGGCTGTCGATGACTTTGGTTTCCTGCAGGCACAGGACGTCGGGCGCTTCTTCTTTCAGATAGCGTTCGACGATGTCGATGCGGGCGCGAACCGAATTGATATTCCACGAGGCGATACGGATGGTCTGAGACATAAGAATATGGCCCTATATGCCAGAAGCGGCAGGGGCAAGTCGGTGAAGTGAAATCCATGCCAAAAAAGCAAAGCCCTCATCCCGGGGGCATTTGGGATGAGGGCTAAGCTTGCGTTCGTCACGCGGGTATCAGCGACGATTTAACGTCGTGGGCAACAGGGGGAAAACCACACGAACTCTCAATCGCTGACCATGGGTTTATAGGATGACTTTCCTGTCGTTCACATGAACAAATCTGTTCAGATTGGCAGCTTGTCGGCAGTTAGCATCGGTTCGTCGACCAATTTTACGATTTCCGTCGGACAGGCCGTGGATCTTTCCACGAAAACGTGCTGTCGGCGATTGCGCCATTATACGTGACGTTGCTGAGTCGGATAGTTGTGCGATTGTTTTTGGAATCAAGCGCAACCCATCCGTTCAGCGTCAATCCACCCGGCGCGCCGGGCTTGTTGACGAATATCATTGTAATGGTGCCATATTCAGGCCGCTTCGGGTCGCGCACTTCGACGCTGATGACATCATCGGTTGATGTCGGGACCAGTTTGCCAAAGAGCGCCAAGTCCTTGCCCGGGTCAAGCAACGCGGCGAGCGGGCTATTACGGATTGGCCAGCGCTGCACTTGTTTCACTTCATAGTCGACCATGGTCAGCGCGCGCCCATCGGCGACGATCAACAATGGTACATCTTTTTGATATTCAAAACGCACATGGCCGGGGCGCTTGAGCAAAAGCTTGCCGGTTAAAAGCCCGCCGTTGCGATCGGTCTGGGTGAAGTTGGCGGTCATTGTGCCCACCGTCTTCATATGCGTGGTCACGCGCGCCATGCGATCCGCCTGCGATTGCGCAGTCGACGGCGCGGCGGCGATCAGGGCAATGGGCGCGAGCATTAAGGCGTAATTTCGAAAGGTCATTCTGGTTTCCTTGGGAGGGGTTCAATCGCGGCTACGGCAACCGCCTTGAACGCCGTCTTAACGTCTAAAGCGGCTCGCCGGTCCGGTCACGCAGCACTTCGCGGCGGCCAATATGGTTCGGCGCAGTGATGAAGCCATCTTCTTCCATACGATCAATCAACCGGGCTGCGCTGTTATAGCCAATCCGCAGCTGACGTTGAATCCAGCTCGTTGATGCCTTTTGGCTTTCAAACACGATCTGGCACGCCTTGCGATATTGCGCATCTTCCTCGTTATCGTCGCCGCCCATGCCGCCAAAGTCGAAACCGCCATCTTCGGGCTCTTCGGTCACCGCCTGGATATATTCGGGCTGCCCCTGGCCGCGCCAATGGTCTGCCACGCGGCGGACTTCATCATCGGAGACAAATGGACCATGGATACGCGTCAGCCCGCGTCCGCCCGCCATATACAGCATGTCACCCTTGCCCAGCAGCTGTTCGGCACCCTGTTCGCCCAAAATCGTGCGGCTATCGATTTTCGACGTCACATGGAAAGAAATACGCGTCGGCAGGTTTGCCTTAATGACGCCAGTGATAACATCAACCGATGGCCGCTGCGTCGCCATGATGAGGTGAATACCCGCGGCACGCGCCTTTTGCGCGAGGCGTTGAATGAGGAATTCGACTTCCTTGCCCGCGGTCATCATCAGGTCGGCTAGCTCGTCCACGATGATGACGATCTGCGGCATTGGCTCATAGGCCAAGCTTTCTTCCTCATATTGTGGCTGTCCGGTCATCGGGTCATAGCCAATTTGCACTTTACGGCCCAATGGCGCGCCCTTTGCCTTTGCGCCGCGGACTTTCTCGTTGAAGTTTGCAAGGTTGCGCACGCCCAGCGATGACATCATCCGGTAGCGTTCTTCCATCTGTTCAACCGCCCATTTGAGCGCGCGAATGGCTTTGGCGGGCTCGGTAACGACAGGCGACAACAGATGCGGAATATCGTCATAGCTGCTCAGTTCGAGCATCTTGGGATCGATCATGATCATCCGGCACTGGTCCGGCGTCAGGCGATACAGCAGCGACAATATCATGCAATTGAGGCCAACCGACTTACCTGAACCAGTGGTTCCGGCGACCAACAAATGCGGCATCGGGGCGAGATCGGCGATGACGGGATCGCCAGAGATATTCTTACCCAGAATTATCGGCAGTGCGCCCTTTTGATCGGCAAAGGCGTCCGATCCGACCATTTCCTGAAACACCACCGCCTCGCGATGGGCGTTGGGCAGCTCAATACCCATGACGGTCCGACCCGGTATCGTCGAAACACGCGCGGACAAAGCGGACATGTTGCGCGCAATATCTTCTGCCAGCTGGATCACGCGGCTGGATTTGATACCCGCTGCAGGTTCTAGCTCGTACATCGTGACGACGGGCCCCGGACGCACCGCAACAATCTGTCCTTTGACGTGAAAGTCATCGAGCACCGATTCCAGCAAGCGCGCATTTGCCTCAAGCGCAGTCTTGTCGAGCTTTGGCACTGAAATGGCGGACGGCGGATCGAGCAAATCAAGCGACGGCAAAACAAAGCTGCCAAAGAAATCACCCTGCCGCGCGCCGGTTGAGAACGCCGCTTTTTTCGGCGCCAGCGTGCGGTCTTCAATCACGGGGGGCTTGCGTAGTTCGGGCTCGACAGCCTTACGCGGCGGCTTTGGCTCGATAATTTGGGCAACATCCGAATCGTCTGCGCCAAAGGCACCGAGATCGTTTTTGATGCCTGAAAATTTAGGCATGGCCAGCGAAGGAATACGGAACAGCGGGCGCTCAAGCTCAAGCGCGCGAATAACTAATGCCACGCCGCCACTTAAGCTGCCCAAAATCACAAGCACCCGCAATATAGTGCCGAATACACCGTGGATTTGACCAACAAGTGCGACGGCGGCATTTGCCAACAGCAAATTAATCGCGCCGCCCCATCCAGCGGGCAAGCCGATGTCGCTGCCGTGCTGCCAATAGGCCATGCCAAAGCCGATCAGCAGCATGCCACACAGGCATAATGTAAGCTGCCGTTTCCACTGCGGCTGCGGGACTGCGCGCCACAATCGCCGTGCAAAAACCAGCATCAGCGGGAGAAGAAAAATGGCGGGAACGCCAAAGAGAAACAGCATGACGTCGGACACATAAGCGCCGCTTTGGTCCATCCAGTTGTGCTGCACATCTGCAGCCGCGCTATTGAACGCCGCATCGCCAGCCGAATAGCTCAGCACCGCCAAGCCATAAAATACCGCAAACAGGCCAAGCACAGCCGCGCCAAACAAGGTACTGCTGCGGATCAGCGACGCGCGCATCATATTCCGCCAATTGGCCATGTTCGTTTTTGACGTAAATTTAGAAATGCGCGAGGCCATGAGTATAATGCCATATATGGGTGGCCGCCGAGGGCCGAACGCCCCCTTTTCGCCTTCGCTGGACTCGCCGTCAAGTATTACAGGTTGAAGATTGCTGCCAAGGCGGATGGGCTACGGTCAAAATCCTCCTTTGAGTCCGCCCACCTGATGCGGCATAGGGGCAATATGAATCACAAAGCAGACGTCATCATTATCGGCGGCGGGCTCATCGGGCTTACGCAAGCATTGGCATTGGCTGCACATGGCATAACGAGCCATGTCATTGACCGCGCTGATCAGGCGAGCATGTTGCAAGCAGGCTTTGATGGCCGCACATTTGCCATATCGAGCTCTAGCTATAAACTGTTTGAGGCCATTGGATTGAGCGAAGCATTGGCCGGAAGAGGCTGCCCGATTGAAAAGATTTGGGTGAGCGATAGCCTAAAGCCCGGATCGCTGGATTTCGCACCCGCCGAAGATGACGGCTTCCTGGGCCAGATGTTTGAAAGCCGCTTCTTGCGCGGCGTGTTGTACAATGCGGCGCTGGAGAGCAACGCGATTCAGTTGCACATGCCCGCCAACATCACCCAAAAATCACAGGATTCAGGTCGCGCCTCCGTGCATCTGGATGATGGGAAAGTTTTGACCGCTGACCTGATGATTGTCGCGGAAGGCCGGCAAAGCCAGACGCGCGAGGAAATGGGGATCAATATTGCGCACTGGCAATATGACCACAGCGCCATGGTCGGTGCGATCTTCCACGAACATTCGCACAATAACGTTGCTTACGAGATTTTTTATCCGTCAGGCCCATTTGCCGTTTTACCCATGTTGGATGCGGACGACGGGCGGCACCGTTCAGCGATTGTCTGGTCGGTCGATGCCGCAGATGCGCCGGGATATATGAAATTGTCACCGCGTGGATATGCGGCGGAGCTGGAAAAGGCGATGGGCGGGATATTGGGTGCCGTTGAGATCGCCGCGCCTTTGTCGTCGTACAAGCTTGGATTCCACCATGCAGCCAACATCACGGCGGAAAGGCTGGTGCTGATTGGCGACAGCGCCCATGGCATTCACCCCATCGCAGGTCAGGGATTGAACCTTGGGCTGCGCGACGTTGCGGCGTTGACCGAAGTATTGGTCGACGGGATGCGGCTTGGTCTGGATTTTGGCGATGCGCAATTGCTCGATCGCTATAGCCGGTGGCGCAGCATTGATACGTTGTTGATCGCGGTATCGACCGATGGCTTGAACCGCCTTTTTTCCATTCCCGGCAAAACCGCGTCGGCGGTCCGGCGTTTCGGAATGGCCATGGTGCAGCGCGCTGCCCCGGCCAAGGCATTTTTCATGGCCGAGGCGCGGGGCGAAAGCGGCGCGCTGCCCAAATTGCTTCAGGGTGTTTCCGTCTAAATCTGCATTAGCCCTGGGTCACGGGCACAAGACGGATTTCGACACGGCGGTTTGCCGCGCGACCGGTTTCGTCCAGATTGCTCGCCTTTGGCTGGCTTTCACCATAGCCACGCGTTGCAAGGCGCGCGGACTGAACGCCGCGCGACGTTAGATAGCTTGCAACAGCCGACGCGCGGCGTTCCGATAACGACTGGTTATAGGCATCCGACCCGGTGGAATCGGTATGGCCCATGACGTCGACATAGGTTTTTTCATATTGCGTCAGCGTCGATGCAACCTGATCCAGCGTATTGCGGAAACCCTCATCGATGTTCGCGCTATCGAGGCCAAAGGTCACTTCGGAAGGCATATCGAGAACAAGATTGTCGCCATCGCGAATAACGTTGATGCCCGTGCCCGCGGTTTGCTGACGCAGCTTTCTTTCTTGTTCGTCCATATAATAGCCAACGCCCGCACCGGCCAATGCGCCGATACCTGCGCCAACAATCTTTTCCGTGCGATCGCTGCGGCCGTCAATAAGGTCGCCAAGCAAATATCCGCCCAATGCACCGCCAACGCCGCCAAGTGCCGCCTTCGAAATCGTGCGCTGGCCGGTTTCCGGATCGGTCACACATGCCGATAGCGGGAGCATCGCAGCCATCAGTGACAGCGTGATCAATTGATTTTTCTTCATCATTTTCCCTTTCAGCCAAGATGCCCT
>JAIXYC010000054.1 GCA_027490455.1 Sphingomonadales bacterium | reverse complement strand
TCAACTGAAACGATGAGCGCACCGACTTTATCGACCCAAATCAACACCGAATCTGACGACTACAAAAAACGTGTCGCGCACAACAGTGCGCTGCGCGATGAACTGTGGGCAAAGGTTGCTGAGGCCGCACTGGGCGGCAATGAAAAGTCGCGCGAGCGTCATACGTCGCGGGGCAAACTGCTTCCACGCGAGCGCGTCGAACGTCTGCTTGATCCGGGTTCGCCATTTTTGGAAATCGGGCAGCTTGCCGCCAATGACCTTTACGATGGAGAGATTCCGGGCGCTGGCCTGATCACGGGTATTGGCCGCGTTTCTGGCCGCCAGTGCATGATCGTCTGCAACGACGCGACCGTCAAAGGTGGCACTTATTACCCGATGACTGTCAAAAAGCATTTGCGGGCGCAAGAAATTGCCGAGGCGAACCATTTGCCATGCATCTATCTGGTCGACAGCGGCGGTGCGAATTTGCCGCATCAGGACGAGGTTTTTCCCGACCGTGACCATTTCGGGCGCATCTTCTTCAATCAAGCAAATATGAGCGCCAAAGGCATCCCGCAAATCGCCTGTGTCATGGGCAGCTGCACCGCGGGCGGCGCTTATGTGCCCGCCATGTCAGACGAGAGCGTCATCGTCCGCAACCAAGGCACGATCTTCTTGGCAGGCCCACCTTTGGTAAAGGCTGCGACAGGCGAAGAAATCAGCGCCGAGGATCTGGGCGGCGGCGACTTGCATGGCCGGAAATCGGGCGTGGTCGATCATGTGGCCGAGAATGACGAACACGCGCTGACGATCGTGCGCGATATTATTTCGCACCTTGGCCCCATCCACAAACCGAACATTGATCTAAAAGAACCACGCCCGACAAAATTCGACACCGAAGAGCTTTACGGCGTCATCCCCGACGATGTCCGTGCGCCTTACGATGTGCACGAAGTTATCGCGCGCCTTGTCGACGGCAGCGAATTTCATGAGTTCAAGGCGCTGTATGGCACGACCTTAGTCTGCGGCTTTGCACATATCTGGGGCATGCCTGTCGCGATCCTCGCCAATAACGGCGTATTGTTCAGCGAAAGCGCAGTCAAAGGCGCGCATTTTATTGAACTTGCCTGCCAACGCCGGATCCCGTTGCTGTTCCTGCAGAATATCAGCGGCTTCATGGTCGGCGGCAAATATGAGGCGGAGGGCATTGCCAAGCACGGCGCGAAACTCGTGACCGCCGTTGCCACCGCCAGCGTACCCAAGATCACTGTGCTGATCGGCGGCAGCTTTGGCGCAGGAAATTACGGCATGTGCGGACGGGCTTATTCGCCGCGTTTCCTGTTCACTTGGCCCAATGCGCGCATTTCGGTGATGGGTGGGGAGCAAGCCGCTTCGGTGCTCGCCACCGTCCACCGCGATGCGGAAAAATGGACGCCGGAGGAAGCCGAAGCCTTCAAGTCCCCAATCCGGCAGAAATATGAGGATGAAGGCAACCCCTATTACGCGACCTCGCGGCTTTGGGATGATGGTATCATTGACCCGGCGCAGACGAGGGATGTGCTTGGATTGGCGTTTGCGGCCGCACTAAACGCACCCGTCGAGGAGGCACCCCGCTTTGGGGTGTTCCGGATGTGACCCAGATGATCCAATCTCTCCTCATTGCCAATCGCGGCGAGATCGCCTGCCGGATTATCCGCACGGCGCAGGCCATGGGCATTCGCACCGTCGCGGTTTATTCTGATGCCGATGCCAATGCGATGCATGTGCGGGAAGCCGACGCGGCGGTGCATATCGGGGCGTCTGCGGCGCGTGAGAGCTATTTGGTGGGTGAGAAGATCATCGCCGCCGCGCTCGCCACCAAGGCGGAGGCGATCCATCCAGGCTATGGCTTCCTCTCCGAAAATGCGGAATTCGCGCAAGCGGTGATTGACGCAGGGCTGATCTGGGTCGGGCCAGCGCCCGCTAGCATCACCGCGATGGGGCTGAAGGATGCGGCCAAGACACTGATGGCCGAAGCCGGTGTGCCCGTTACCCCTGGCTATATGGGCGAGAATCAGGACCCGGCGTTCCTTGCTGAACGTGCCACCGAAATCGGCTATCCCGTGCTCATCAAGGCGGTCGCAGGCGGCGGCGGGAAGGGAATGCGCAAGGTCGACGATGCAGCTGACTTCATCGACGCGCTCGCCTCTTGCCAGCGTGAGGCCAGCGCCTCATTCGGCAATGCGCATGTGTTGATCGAGAAATATATTCAGCGCCCGCGCCATATTGAGGTGCAGGTCTTTGGCGACACCCACGGCAATATTGTCCATCTGTTCGAACGCGATTGTTCGCTGCAGCGTCGCCACCAAAAGGTGATTGAGGAAGCCCCCGCGCCGGGCATGGACGACGCAACGCGCGAACAGCTTTGCGCGGCGGCGGTGAAGGCCGCCAAGGCGGTCGACTATGTCGGCGCAGGTACAATCGAGTTCATCGCCGACGCCTCCGAAGGCCTACGCGCCGACCGGATCTGGTTCATGGAAATGAATACCCGGCTTCAGGTCGAACATCCCGTGACAGAGGAAATCACCGGCGTTGATCTTGTCGAATGGCAGCTGCGCGTGGCAAGCGGTGAGCCGCTTCCGCTTCGGCAAGATGAGTTGAGCATTGATGGTCATGCAATCGAAGCGCGGCTCTATGCCGAAGATCCGGCGAAAGGCTTTTTGCCGAGCGTCGGTCGGCTAGAGTTTTTCGAACTCGACGGCAGTGTTCGGATTGATACAGGCGTGTGTCAGGGGTCCGAGGTATCGCCATTTTACGATCCGATGATTGCCAAAATGATCGCCCATGATTTGGACCGCGAAGGCGCGATACAGTCGCTTGCATGGGCTTTGAATGACAGCAAAATTTGGCCGGTTAAAAACAATGCGGCGTTTCTTATCAAAGCGCTTGAGCATCCTGATTTTGCGTCCGGTAATGTCGATACCGGCCTGATCCAGCGCGCGGGTGACGCGTTGATACCTGATGAGAACGCGGATATCGATGATCTGGCGCGGAGCGCAGAGCAGTATACGAACCAAGCAATGGTGGGGTTCCGGCTCAACGGTGATCGCAATCACAAGGCGGTTCTGTCGGTTGACGGGGTTGCCACCGAAGTCGACATTCCAATTGTTGAATATGTCGACCCGCGGCCGTTCGTTTTCAGCCAGAATGCCCCAAGCGGATTTTTCCAGACTGGAAACGGGCAGACTTGGTGGGTCGAACCTTATCGTTATGCAGGCGGCGCCCATGCTTCCGCACATGACGGAGACATACTTTCCCCCATGCCGGGCCGGATCATCGCGGTGGACGTCGCGGCGGGCGATGTGGTGACAAAGGGTCAGAAGCTCCTCGCGCTCGAAGCGATGAAGATGGAACACAGCCTCACCGCCCCCTTTGACGGGGTGGTTGCGGAGCTGAACGCAGAAGCCGGCGCGCAGGTGCAGGTCGAGGCGTTGCTGGCGCGGATCGAGGCGGTGGACGAAAAATAATTGATAGCCGCACGTCACCCTGAACGCGTTTGAGGGTCTTACCGTGGGGCGGCAAAAAGTAAGATGCTGAAACAAGTTCAGCATGACGTTTCGGGAGTGAGTAGTGGCAGGCAAATATTTCAACCAATGGCAAATCGGCGACACTATCGTCCATGAAATCCGGCGCACGGTGACCGAGACCGATAATCTGCTGTTCTCGGTCATGACCCATAACCCGCAGCCGCTGCACATTGACGCTGAGGCAGCAAAGGCGAGTGAGTTCGGACAAATCCTCGTCAACGGCACCTTCACCTTTGCCCTTATGGTGGGGCTGTCGGTGGGGGACACCACATTGGGTACGCTTGTGGCGAACCTTGGCTATGACAAGCTGATCATGCCTAAACCGGTGTTTATCGGTGATACGCTTCGTGCCGAAACCGAGGTCATTGGGCTAAAGGAAAGCAAGTCGCGTCCTGATGCCGGCGTTGTGACCTTCCTGCACCGCTGTCTCAACCAGCGCAACGAGGTGGTATGCAGTTGCGAGCGTGCGGCGTTGCTAAAGAGAGCGCCGACTGATATCTAGACCTAAGTGCTGAGCCTGTCGAAGCACGCCCCGCCGATAAGCGCCCTTCGACAGGCTCAGGGCTACGGTGAAGTTGAAAGGCGTCGCCTCCATGAAACTGCGTTCACTCCTCTTTGTCCCGGGCGACCGGCCTGATCGTTTCGCCAAGGCATCCGCCAGTGGTGCCGATGCGATTATCATCGACTTGGAAGACTCGGTTGCCGTGGATCGCAAGGTTGCTGCGCGTGAAGCGACTGCGGAGTTTTTGTCAGGCGACCGGTCCGTACCGGTGTTTGTCCGCGTTAATCCGCAGGATAGTCATCTGACGCATGACGATCTGGCGTCGGTTTTGCCCTATATGCCGGACGGCATTGTCCTGCCCAAGGCGGAGGGTGCACGTTCGGTCCATTGGCTCCGCGCAGAAGCGGCAGCGGTGGCCGACAGTCAGGATGGCGAAGCCCCGCCGATCTTGCCAATTGCTACTGAAACCGCCGGTGCGGTATTTGATCTGGGGACTTTGCGCGAAGTGTCGCATTATCTCGCCGGTGTAACTTGGGGGGCAGAGGATTTGCCCGCAGCGGTTGGCGCAGCGACGGCGCGCGAAGACGATGGTCGCTACACCGCGCCTTACGAGCTAGCGCGCAGCCTGACGCTCTTCGCGGCTCATGCCGCTGGTGTTGCGGCAATCGATACGGTGTTTCCGAATATCAGCGACGAGGCTGCCCTATCGGCCTATGTCGCGCGCGCGGCGCGGGATGGCTTTACCGGAATGCTCGCCATTCATCCATCGCAAGTAAAGTCGATTAACGCGGGCTTCACACCATCGCCCGAGCAGATTGCGCATGCCCAATCCATCGTTGATGCCTTCGCGGCTAACCCCGGAGCGGGTGTTTTGCAGATAGGCGGAAAAATGATCGACGCGCCGCATTTGAAGGCGGCGCTGTCGATCTTAGCGCGCGTTTAAGCCGCCAGCTTCCGCAGCACATAGTGCAGGATGCCGCCGTTCATGAAATATTCGACTTCGTTCGCGGTGTCGATGCGGCACAGCGTGTCGAAATTGAACGTGCTGCCGTCCTTGCGGGTAACCATGACAGTGACCGTCTGGCGCGGCTGAAGCTTTCCGACGCTGGTGATCGTGAAGCTGTCATCTGCGTTTAGGCCCAAGCTGGTACGGCTTTCGCCTTCCATGAACTGCAATGGCAAAACGCCCATGCCAACCAGGTTCGAACGGTGGATGCGTTCGAAGCTTTCGACGATGACTGCGCGGACGCCTAGTAGGTTGGTGCCTTTTGCGGCCCAATCGCGTGACGATCCGGTGCCATATTCCTTGCCGGCGATGACCACCAATGGTGTGCCGTCGGCTTTGTGCTTCATGGCGGCGTCGTAGATGGGCATGACTTCGCCATTGTAGCTGCTCATGCCGCCTTCGATGCCGGGGACCATTTCGTTCTTGATGCGGATGTTGGCGAAGGTGCCGCGCATCATGACTTCGTGGTGGCCGCGGCGGGCGCCGTAGCTGTTGAAGTCAGCTTTGCTAACCTGATGTTCCATAAGGAATTTTCCGGCCGGGCTGTCTGCTTTGATTGATCCGGCGGGTGAGATGTGGTCGGTGGTGATGGAATCGCCCAAGATCGCCAGCGGCTTTGCCTCGATGATATCCATCACCGGCGCCGGCGTCATGCTCATTCCTTCAAAATAGGGCGGATTAGCGACATAAGTCGAACCGGCGCGCCATGTGTAGGTGTCCGAACCTTCGACCTGGATCTTCTGCCAATGCGCATCGCCTTCATAGACGGTCGCATAACGCGCGGTGAACATCGAACGGTCGATGTTTGCGGTCATGACATCATGCACTTCCTGATTGGTGGGCCAGATATCGCGCAAATACACGTCCGAACCGTCGGTCGCCTGACCGATTGGCGTGGTGGTGAAGTCTTCGGTCACCGTGCCCTTAAGCGCGTAGGCCACAACCAAGGGCGGCGATGCGAGGAAGTTCGCGCGTACATCGGGCGACACGCGGCCTTCAAAGTTGCGGTTGCCCGAAATGACCGAGGCGGCAACAATGTCATGGCCGTTGATCGCGGCGGAGATGGGCTCTGCCAACGGGCCGGAGTTACCGATGCAGGTCGTGCAGCCATAGCCGACAAGGTTAAAGCCAACCGCGTCCAGATCCGCGGTCAAACCCGCACGGTCGAGATAATCGGTCACCACCTGTGATCCGGGCGCAAGCGAAGTCTTCACCCATGGCTTGGGCTTCAGACCAAAGGCATTCGCCTTGCGCGCAACCAATCCGGCGGCCACCAGCACGCTTGGGTTCGAAGTGTTGGTGCATGACGTAATCGCCGCAATTACCACGTCACCGTCGCCAATGTCGTGCGATTTGCCCTCAACCGCGACGCGCTTTGCGCTGTCATGCTTGTACACGTTGATGAGATCGTCGTTGAACACATTGTCGACTTGCGTGAGGACAACCTTGTCCTGCGGACGCTTTGGTCCGGCAAGCGATGGGACAACGCTGCCCATTTCGAGCTCAAGCGTGTCGGTGAAGATGGGGTCGGCCATGTCGGCATAGGCCCACAAGCCCTGTTCCTTGGCATAGGCTTCGACCAATGCAATCTGGTCTTCCGCACGGCCGGTCAGACGCAGATAATCGAGCGTCTTTTCATCAATGCCAAAGAAGCCACAGGTCGCACCATATTCCGGCGCCATATTGGCAAGCGTCGCACGGTCGGCAAGCGATAGCGACGAAAGGCCGGGGCCATAATATTCGACAAAGCGGCCAACCACGCCCTTGGCGCGCAGCATTTGGGTTGCGGTCAGCACAAGGTCGGTCGCGGTTACGCCCTCGGCAAGCGCGCCGGTCAGCTTGAACCCGACAACTTCAGGGATCAACATCGACACTGGCTGGCCAAGCATTGCGGCCTCCGCCTCAATCCCGCCAACGCCCCAACCTAGAACGCCAAGGCCGTTAATCATCGTCGTGTGGCTGTCGGTGCCAACGCAGGTGTCGGGATAAGCGATGGTTGTGCCATCTTCGGCTTCGCTGGTCCAAACGGCCTGCGCGATATGTTCAAGGTTCACCTGATGGCAAATGCCGGTTCCAGGAGGGACAGCCTTAAAGTTATTCAGCGACTTTGAACCCCATTTCAGGAAGTCATAACGTTCTGCATTGCGCTGATATTCGATTTCGACATTCTGCTCGGCTGCCTTTGGGTGGCCGAATTCGTCGACCATGACGCTGTGGTCGATAACCAAATGTACAGGCACGAGCGGGTTGATCTTTGACGGGTCCGCCTTCAACGCGGTCATCGCGTCGCGCATCGCGGCCAAGTCAACCACGCAAGGCACGCCAGTGAAATCTTGCAGCAACACGCGGGCAGGGCGATATTGAATTTCGCGGGTCGATTTGGCGTCTTTCTGCCAATCGATGAGGGCTTGCACGTCCTGCACCGAAACGGTGAAGCCGCCATCTTCAAAACGCAGCAGGTTTTCGAGCAATACCTTCATCGAAAACGGCAGGCGGGACACGTCACCCAATTTTTCCGATACTTTTTTGATCGAAAAATAATCCACCGTCTTGCCGCCAGCGGTCAATGTGGAACGGGTTTGCAGGCTGTCTAATCCGATTGCGGTCATGTTGGTACTACCCCTTCAAAATTGAGGCTTTTGGCCGGATGGGGAAGACGACACGGTAGGCGCTTGCTGCAACCCAATAAACGCGCGTCAAACCAGCGTAAAAGCGGGAGATTCGTTTGCTGGCCGCGCCTTAGCGCGGATAGGGTGGGGGTGCAAGGTGGCGACGGGGAAAATTGCCGGTGGGTGGAGGGGGTTTTTGGCGCGGGGAGGGGCGTCCTTAACATAGGTGCACCCCCGCGCTCTAACACTTCCGTCCGCCGCGCAGAAGCATGTCGCGGGGCATGGGGTTCCGACCCATCTGCGCAAAGACGTTGGGAATGCCTTTCGCAAGCAAGCGGGATAAGCCGCCGCCATTGGTTTGGCTGGCTTTTCCGTGCAAGCGCCGCTACAGCTGCGGCGATGAATCCCGTAATCCTTGTCATGTCCGGCGGAGCGATAGGTGCAGCACTGCGCTATGGCCTGTCGCGTGCGCTGCCCGTGAACCTTGGGGGTTGGCCGTGGCCGACCTTTGCCGCGAACCTGCTTGGCGGGCTGGCCATGGGGATGCTGGCGGCGTGGTTGGTGCGCGGCAATGGAGCCGCAGAGCCCTTGCGTCTGTTTCTGGGTGTGGGCGTATTGGGCGGCTTTACAACGTTCAGCGCCTTCAGCCTTGAAATGGCGCAGATGGTGCAACGCGGGCAGGGAATGATGGCGGCGGCATATGCTGCGGTTTCGGTTATATTGGCATTGGGTGCGGTCTTCGCCGGAATGATGCTGGCAAGGACAATTTGGACATGAGTAAGCAAGACGAAAAAGGCATTCGGCAATTCGTCGTCGCCCCTGATGATGATGGCATTCGCCTTGACCGTTGGTTTAAACGGCATTTGCCCGATGCATCGTTCAACATCGTATCGCGTTGGGCGCGCACGGGGCAGCTGCGTGTTGATGGCAAGCGCGCGACGCCGGGTGATCGGCTGTTGGCGGGGCAAACGCTGCGCGTGCCGCCTGCCGATGCGTCGGCATCCTCCAGCGCGCGTCCGGTGCGCAAGCGCCGTGATCTGACCGAAGACGAAATGGAATTCGCGCTGAGCATGGTGATCCACAAGGATGACGCGGCGCTCGTGATCAACAAACCCGCTGGCCTAGCGACGCAGGGCGGCACCAAGACCGAGAACCATGTCGATGGCTTGCTCGACGCATTGGGATTTGAACTCGATAACCGGCCAAAGCTGGTGCACCGGCTGGACAAGGACACGTCGGGTGCACTTTTGTTGGCGCGCACATCGCGGTCGGCAGGGCATTTTGCCAAGGCATTTTCCTCACGCACCGCGCGCAAGGTGTATTGGGCGCTGGTCGTTGGTGTGCCGGACATCGCCGATGGTTTTATCGACCTGCCCATTGGCAAGCAGCCCGGCAGCGGCGGCGAGAAAATGCATGTCGATGAAAAGGACGGGCAGTCGGCCCGCACGCGCTATCGCATCGTCGAACGCGCCGGAAACGCCACCGCCTGGGTCGAATTGCAGCCTTATACCGGACGCACCCACCAGTTGCGCGTGCATATGGCTGCGATTGGCCACCCCATCGTTGGCGACGGCAAATATGGCGGCAAGGACGCGTTTCTGACGGGCACGATCAGCCGCAAAATGCATTTGCACGCGCGCCGCATCCGCATCGACCATCCATCGGGACATCAGATTGACGTTCGCGCCGACATGCCGCCGCATATGCAATCGAGCTTTGACGATTTGGGCTTCGACATCGAAATGGGCGATGCACTGGTGCTTGATGCACCCAAGTTCAGCGAAACGGCGGAAGGCAAAAAGCGCGTTGCCGCCAATATCGCCAAATCCGCGCGCAAGGAACGCAAGGGCGAACGCCGCTCGCGCGGTTCCGTCTCGGATAAGCCCAAGGACAATAAGCGCAGCCAAATGGCCGCCGGCAAAAAAATCGCCGCCAAAAAGTCAGTGATCAAAAAAGTCGCCAGCAAAAAACCGGCCGGGAAAAAGGTCACGTCAAAGGGTAAGCCCTGATGCATCCCAATGCCGCATTTCGTTGGGAAGATCGCGACGCCATGCGCGCTTTGGCCAAGGATATCGGCTTTGGCATGTTATTCCTGAATACCCCCGATGGGCCGCATGTGGCGCATCTGCCATTTGTATTTCTGGACGATGATCGCATCGGTTTCCATATGGCGCGCAATAACGCGATAGCACGCTATCTGGACGGCGCAGAGGCGTTGTTCGTCATAAACGGGCCTGATGGTTATATCAGCCCGGATTATTATGGCATTCCCGATCAGGTGCCGACATGGAATTATGTGGCAATTGAGCTTGTGGGCTCGGTCCGGAAAATGGACGAAGCGGCGTTGATTGCCCAATCGGATGCGTTGTCACATCATCAAGAATCGAAGCTGGCGCCCAAACGCGTTTGGACACGCGCCAAAATGGCCGACGGCATGTTTGAAAAAATGCTGCGCGGGATACATGGTTTTGAAATGCACATCACCACGTGGCGCAGCACGTTAAAGCTTGGTCAAAACAAAGCCGATGCTGTCCGGATCGCAGCGGCGGACGGCGCCGAGGAAGCCGGTAACGTTGCAATCGCCAATGCTATGCGTAACCTTGCCCCATGACAAAACTCGCCATTTTTGATTGCGACGGCACGTTGGTCGACAGTCAGGCAAATATTTGCATGGCGATGGAGCATGCCTTTGAAGAGGCAGGGCTGACGCCGCCGATGCGGCATGAAACGCGGCGAGTGGTCGGATTGTCTTTGGTGGAATCGATGCGGATGTTGTTGCCAGAGGCAGCCGACGATCTGCACCATGATTTGGCTGACAAATACCGATCGGCATTTTGGACATTGCGCAGCAACGGGCTGGTCGATGAACCCTTATATGACGGCATGGCTGCGCTTTTATCATCTCTGGATGAAAGTGGCTGGATGCTGGGCGTGGCTACGGGCAAGTCCGACCGTGGGCTGACGCGTTGCCTCGACCATCACGCACTCGGGCCATTGTTCGTCACATTGCAGACGGCAGACCGTCACCCGTCCAAGCCACATCCCTCGATGGTGTATCAAGCCCTGGCCGACGCAGGTGCCGACGCCGCCAATGCCGTGGTCATTGGCGATACGGTATATGACATTCACATGGGCCGCGCGGCGGGGACGCGCACTGTCGGGGTCAATTGGGGCTATCACAGCGTGGATGATTTGCGCAAGGCAGGCGCGGATTACATCGCCGAAAGTATGGATGAGCTTCAAATCTATCTGGAGAATTTTGCATGATGCCTAACGATGACAATGCGCTCGCTGACACGCAGGCGCAATATCGGTTTCTGGTCATCAACCTGTGCCGGATTGGCGGCGCGATCATGTTGGTGATCGGGCTGGCGGTCATCGCGCGTCAGGCATTTGGCCTGCCCATCGCCGCGGGTTATGTGCTGTTTCTGATTGGCATGTTCGCGTTCCTGCTCGTGCCCGTTTTTCTGGCGAAAAAGTGGAAGAGCAAGCCGCTGCCATGAGACGATTTTGGAAAGAAGTTACCCTAGAGCCAAGCAGTTTTGGGCATGCGGTGCGGCTGGATGGTCGGCCGATTAAAACACCCACGCACAATGTGCTCGCGCTGCCGACGCAAAAGCTGGCGGATGCCGTGGTTGCCGAATGGGACGCGGTTGCAAAGACCGTCGATCCGCTGTTGATGCCGATGACGGGCTTTGCCAACGCCGCGATTGATCGCATTGGCCCCGATAGGGATGGCTTTGCAGCCGCGATTGCGGCCTATGGCGAAACCGATCTGTTCTGTTATCGCGGCGCTGCGGGGGAAGCGTTGGCGGACCGGCAAGCCGAAATCTGGGACCCGTGGCTCGACTGGGCACGCGCCCGTTATGATGTCAGCTTTGTGATTGTGGAGGGCATCATGCACCAGCCCCAGCCCGAAGCGACGCTCGAAACCCTGCGCGCTGCGGTGTCGGCGCGCGGGACGTTCGAACTGGCCGCGATGGCAAAGCTTGCGCATCTGTCGGGCTCGCTGATCGCGACGCTGGCGGTTGTCGAACGCGCGGGTTCGGCGGAAGATATTTGGAACGCCAGTTGCCTCGATGAATTGTGGCAGGAAGAATTATGGGGCGCGGACCATTGGGCGCAGAAAAACCGCAATGACCGCGCGCATGAATTTATGGCCGCTGTCCGGTTTCTCGACCTGCTCGCGCCCGGTATGTAAGCCGGACCATAGGTAAAAGCCCATCTTGGGCCAACGTTGGATCGGGTTTATGTGCATGCAGCATGTAAGGAAATTCCGATGACCAACGCTTCGCCCAAAAATACCGCGATATTCACGTTAAGGCCGCTGCCCAAGGCGGCATTTGTCGCGGGCTACGCCGGTTTGCTGCCGCAGATTTTTGCCGCTGTGCTGGTGTTTTGGGGATCGGAATATCGCTGGATTGGCCTTGCCGCGGCTTATGGCTATGCCGCGTTTATTTTCAGCTTTTTGGGCGGCATGTGGTGGGGACTGGGCGTTACCACGCGCCGCGATGATGCATCGGCGACCGCGATATTCGCGCTGGCTGTGGCGCCAAGCTTGCTGGCGTTTGCGACCTATCTGCCTTGGATATGGGGCCTTGAATGGCCCGGACCGTCGCTGGCGTGGCTTGGGTTTTTCGTACTGGGTTCACCGCTGGCGGATCGCTGGCTTTCCGCGCGATGCCAGTTGCCGGGCGGCTGGATGAAGCTGCGCTGGCATCTGTCGATCGGCTTGGGCGGGATTACGCTGTTGCTCGCAGGGGTAGCCCCGACCGCTTAAGACGCCGCGAGGTCGCGCACGAAGCCAATGAGTCCTTTTTGCCGGCGACGCTTCATGCGTTCTGCGGCAAGAATCTGGCGGACTTTTTCAAAACAGGTCTGCACATCGTCATTGATGAGGACATAATCATAGCCGTCCCAATGGCCGATTTCGGCCTTGGCGCGGCTCATGCGGTCGGCGATGACCGCTTCGCTATCTTGCGCGCGGCTATGCAGGCGGCGTTCAAGTTCCTCGATGGATGGCGGCAAGATGAATACGCGCACCACGTCGGGGCCAGCTTCCTGATACAGTTGCTGCGCGCCTTGCCAGTCAATGTCGAACAAGACGTCGCATCCGGCGGCCAGCTTTTCTTCTACAGGGCCCTTTGGCGTGCCGTAGCGATGGCCAAAAACATGCGCCCATTCGAGGAATTCGCCGTCGGCGGCCATTTTTTTGAAGGTCGCGGTGTCTGTGAAATGGTAATGAACGCCATCAATCTCACCGGGCCGCGGCTCGCGCGTGGTGTAGGATACTGACAAAGCGATTTTCTCGTCCGCTTCCAACAACATGCGTGAAAGCGTCGATTTACCTGCGCCTGAAGGTGACGAAAGCACGAATAGGAGGCCCCGGCGTTCCAGTTCGTGCGGCTTATGATTGTCGGTGTTGCCCATAGCCGCTAGTGCGCGAAAGGGCAGGGCGGCGTCAAGAGGGAAGCTTTAGTGGCAATGAAAGCGCGTTAGCCCTCTTTGCGGCCCTTGCGCTGATCATATATGCTTTTGGCCACGATTGCGCCGCCGACAAGCAATAGACCCGGAATAGAGCGCGTCGCCAAACGCGTGGCCACCACGCCAATGCCTGCACCCAGCAAGCCATGGCCACTTTTGCGGCCAATCACTTCGCCGACAACGGCGCCTGCGATGGATTTTAGCATTCTTGGTCTCCTAAACCATATCTTCCGGTCTGACATGGGTATCGAACGTTTCTTCGTCAACCAGTCCGGATGCTAACGCGGCTTCGCGCAGCGTGGTTCCGTTTTTATGTGCGGCTTTGGCGATGTTGGCCGCATTGTCATACCCAATTACGGGCGCAAGTGCGGTGACGAGCATCAATGAGCGGTCGACAAGTTCCGCAATGCGGTCGCGATCCGGCTCAAGTCCGGCGACGCAGTTTTTGGCAAAGCTGTCCATGCCGATGCTGAGCAACTCCACCGAACGCAGCACATTGGCCCCGATGAGCGGTTTGAAAACGTTAAGCTGCAAATGTCCCTGCAGTCCGCCAATCGTCACCGCCTGATGATTGCCCATGACTTGCGCCGCGACCATCGTCAGCATTTCGCATTGCGTTGGGTTCACCTTGCCCGGCATGATTGAGCTGCCGGGTTCGTTTTCCGGCAGATGCAGCTCGCCAAGGCCCGAGCGCGGACCTGACCCGAGCAAGCGGATGTCGTTGGCAATCTTTGTGAGGGACACGGCAAGCGTGTTGAGCGTGCCGGACATCTGCACCAGCCCGTCATTGGATGCCAGCGCCTCAAACTTGTTGCGGGCGGGTTCAAAGGCGATGCCCGTCGCGGTCGAGATTTCGGCTGCAATCGAAACGTCAAAACCCGCTGGCGCATTCAGGCCCGTGCCGACGGCAGTGCCGCCCTGCGCGAGCTTTTGCACATTATGGACAATTGTCCCTTCGATCCGCGCACGGTTGGCTATGAGTTGCGCGACAAAGGCAGAAAATTCCTGACCCAAGGTCAGCGGCGTTGCGTCCTGCAAATGGGTGCGGCCGATTTTGATGATCGCGCCCCAGGCGTTGCACTTTTCGGTCAGCGTATCGGTCAGGCGTTGTAAGGCGGGGATCAGATCGCGCCAAACCGCGATGGCCACCGCGACATGGATCGCGGTGGGAAAGCTGTCGTTCGATGATTGGCCCATGTTGACATGGTCATTGGGGTGCACGGGCGTTTTGCCACCGCGTATGCCCGCCAGCGCTTCATTGGCGATGCCGGCGATCACCTCATTGACGTTCATGTTCGACTGCGTGCCGCTGCCCGTTTGCCAGATGACGAGCGGGAATTGATCGTCATGCTTCCCCGCCAATATGGCGTCTGCTGCGGCGATGATCGCGTCGGCAATGTCCGCGGGCAGGGCGCCCGATGCTTTGTGCGTTAACGCGGCGGCACGTTTTACATGGGCAAGGCCGTAGATAATGCCAATCGGCATCCGCTCATGCGCCGGAAAGGGAAAGTTCGCGATACTCCGCTGCGTCTGCGCGCCCCAAAAAGCGTCTGCGGGGACCTCTATCGGTCCAAAACTGTCGGTTTCAGTGCGGGTTTCCGCCGTCACTTTTTCCGTCCGAAGTCCACGTTTACGACGTTGGAGCCGTCTTCGACCATGACGGTGGGGCCGTCATTGCCGGCTTCTTCATGCGGTTCGGGTTCGCTTTCGCCTGCATCGACATGGAACTGCAGCGCGAAATCGACGGCTGGGTCAACGAAGGCGGTGATCGCGGAGTAAGGGATGAACAGATGCGACGGGATCTGGCTGAACGACAGGCCAACTTCGAAATGTTCGGCCTCAACCTTCAGGTCCCAATATTTGTGCTGCAGCACGATGGTCATTTCATCGGGGAAGCGTTCGTGCAGATGCTGCGGAATCGCAACGCCCGGTGCTTGCGTCTTGAACGTGATGTAGAAATGATGGTCGCCGGGCAGGCCATCGCGCGCGACATCGCCCAGCACGCGGCCAACGACGGCGCGCAATGCCTCTTGCACAACGTCATCATAAGGAATCAGGCTATCTACATGCTCTTCGGTCATGGGTACTTGGTGGACTGCCGGGCGTGTGAAATCAAGATACTTGTTGCCTTAAGCCAACTTGCCAAATGCGTGCATGTGGCTATATCGGCGGCCATGCGTACAGGCTCCATAAGTCGCAAGACGAACGAAACGTCCATTGATGTTGAGGTGAACCTCGACGGCACTGGTGTGTATGACGTGTCAACGGGCATCGGTTTTCTCGACCATATGCTTGAGCAACTGTCGCGCCATTCGCTGATCGACCTGAAGGTGAAGGCCGTTGGCGACCTGCACATTGACCAGCACCACACCACCGAAGACACCGGCATCGCGATTGGCGAGGCGGTGTTGCAGGCATTGGGCGATAAACGCGGAATCACGCGTTATGGCACGGCCTATGCGCCGATGGATGAAACGTTGACGCGCTGTGCGCTCGATATTTCGGGTCGGCCCTATTTCGTGTGGAAAGTGTCACTTGGCATGCCGCGTCTGGGCGAGTGGGATACCGAGCTGATCGAACATTGGTTCCACAGCTTTGCCACCAGCGCGGGCATTACGCTGCACATCGAAAATCTTTATGGTTCGAACAACCACCACATCGTCGAAAGCTGCTACAAGGCTTTGGCTCGCGCATTGCGCCAAGCGGTCGAGATTGACCCGCGCAAGGCAGACGCCATCCCGTCGACCAAGGGCACGCTCTAGGCCGTGTCACTTGCGCTGATTGATTATGGCGCGGGCAATCTGCATTCGGTGCACAATGCGTTGAAAGCGGCGGGCGCAGGCGACGTGTATGTGACCGCAGACCCTGATGTTGTTGCCAAAGCCGACCGCATCGTTCTGCCCGGCGTTGGCGCCTTTGCGCATTGTATGGAGGCGCTGTCTGCGATTGATGGCATGGTTGCCGCAATGGAGCAGCGCGTGCGCGTTGAGGGCACTCCGTTTCTGGGTATTTGCGTTGGTATGCAGCTGTTGGCGGATGCGGGCGTTGAGCATAAAACGACGCGCGGGCTTGGTTGGATCAGTGGCACCGTCCGCGCGATTGCACCGGCTATAGATTTGAAAATCCCGCATATGGGCTGGAACGATGTTG
>JAIXYC010000101.1 GCA_027490455.1 Sphingomonadales bacterium | reverse complement strand
TCGTCGGTATTTACGATCATCGGGAAATTGGCGTGCAGTGCCTGCAATTGCTTGTCCGAACGATAGCTGGAATAGCGCAACCGATAATCCGCCAAAGTCAGAATTTCGTCAGCAGGAAAAATGCGCGCCGCAAATTTCGTGCCGCCATCATAACCACCGCGTCCATATTCATAGATATAGTCGCCCATGTGCAGCACAAGGTCGATGTCGTTGCGTGCTGCGGCATGGCCATATGCGTTGAATTCGCCAAAGCCCAAGTTCGAGCATGAAAACACCGCGATGTTGAAATTGGACGTTTTGCCCACGGGCAATGTCTTCGTGCGACCAACGGGCGATATGCTGCCGTCGGGCGCAATGAAGCGGAACCAGTGCCATTTGCCCGGCGCGAGATTATCGACCGTAATCTTCACGGTGTGGTCGCGCCAAGGACCCGTTACCATTTGACCGCCGCCCGCTATTTTCGAAAAATCCTGGCTTTCGGAAATTTCGACGCGGACTTTGGATGGACCGCCGGTCGGATTTACATAACGTGTCCACAACAGCACGGAGTCGGGGCCAGGCTCTCCACTGGCAACATTATGCGTAAAACCGGTAAGGCCAAGCAGCGTCTGCGCCATGGCGGCTCCGCCCGGCAGCAATAAGCCGCCAATGCCAAAGCCCGCAGTTGCCAACAAATTGCGGCGATTGATAAAAAATGACATCCCGTGCTCCCCCGATGAACCGATTCAACATACTATACATCGCGCTAGTCAGTTGCTGTTGCAACCTTGTGACATGTTACCGCGCATAGGTCATTGGGGTATCAGGTTGGGAGTATCGGCCATCCCGCAACCTTACTGTTTCAAATGAAACTATCCACCCACTTTTCGGCCAGTGCCTCGGCTTCAGCAACGCTGAACGGCGCGTTGCCCAAACTCAGTTCCAACCATAAACCATCGACCAACGCCGTCAGCGCCACCGCGGCCAGTCGTGTATCCTTCGGCGCGTTGGGACAGGCGGATATCAGCCGTTCAATATCCTGTCTGTTTTCGGCGTACAGCTCGTCATGAATTTGTCCGATTATGGGCGTCGTTCGCGACAGGCTCCAAAAGGCGAGCCATGTCGCGAGCAAAGCCGGGTCGACAATGGGTTCACGAAAACTGGCGGTGATAAACCCCAGCAATCGTCCACGCGGATCTGTTTCGGGAACCATAACAACGGCCGCGTGCATCGCTGCGGAAACGCGTGTTCCCGTCGTCCGATATGTTTCCGCGATCAGCGCATCAATTCCATCGAAATAATGCCGTAACAACCCCGGTGATACGCCAGCTTCCACGCAGATCGCACGTACCGATACGCCCTGCGCTCCATAGGTCGCCAGACAGCGCGCACAGGCCGCGATTAAGGCATCTCGGCGGGTGTCAGCGCTTTCGCGGGTGAAGGCTTGTCGCGCGCTCATCGAGTTGTTATACACTCGTATAACAAGGAGAGCAAGATGTCCGAATCAGACCTGCACATAGAGCGTGACAATCTGGACGGCTGGAGCCTGCCAGCATGGACCTATGATGATCCTGAATTTGCAGCACTTGAGGTAGATCGGATTTTTCGTCCCTCATGGCAAGTTGTTTGCCATGTCAGCGATGTCGCAAACAGCGGCGACTGGCATAGCCTCGATTATATTGGCGAAAGCGTCATCGTCGTGCGCGGTGCGGATCAGGTGTTGCGTGCCTTTACCAATGTCTGCCGCCACCGAGGCAGCCGCTTGGTCGATGGATCGGGCGGATGCGCCAAGAAACTTGTGTGCCCTTATCATGCCTGGACCTATGATCTTGATGGCCGCCTGACGGGTGTTCCTGACAGCGCGTCCTACCCCACGTTGGACAAGGACAAAGCGGGTCTTGTCGCTGTCGACATGGAAATCTGGCGCGGGTTTGTTTTTGTCCGTCTGGAAAGCGGCGGCCCGTCGGTCGCCGACATGATGGCGCCTTATGAAGACCAAGTCGCGCCCTATCGTTTTGAAGAACTCACCGCGCTTGGCCGTGTCACGATGCGACCGCGCGCTGTGAACTGGAAAAATGTCGGTGACAATTATTCCGATGGCCTGCACATTCCGGTGGCACATCCCGGCCTCACGCGGCTGTTCGGCAAAAGCTACGGCATTGAGGCAGAGCCACATGTTGACCGCATGTGGGGCGACCTTGTGGACCGGCCATCGGCCAACTGGTCAGAGCGTGGCTATCAAAATCTGTTACCGCCAGTGCCGCACCTGCCCGCCGCCAACCAGAAACGCTGGTTGTATTTCAAACTGTGGCCATCGGTTGCGTTCGACATTTATCCCGACCAGGTCGACTTCATGCAATGGCTGCCAACTGGCCCCACCAGCTGTGTGATCCGCGAGATTAGCTATGTCTTACCTGATGATCGCCGCGAAATGCGCGCTGCACGGTATCTCAATTGGCGGATTAACCGCCAAGTAAATGCCGAAGACACCGTCCTTATCACCCGCGTACAGCAAGGCATGGCCAGCCAAAGCTTTTCCATGGGCCCGCTGTCCGACACGGAAGTTTGCCTCAAAAGCTTCTGTCGCCAAATTCGCAACATCATTCCCGAGGCGCGCCTTGAACATCGCCCTGCGCAGGGCTGGAGCAAAAAATGACACAAAAATATGACGCACTCATTATTGGCGCTGGCCACAATGGCCTTGTCTGCGCCTTTTATCTGGCGCGCGCTGGTCTAAAGGTCCGTATCGTCGAACGCCGCGATGTCGTGGGCGGTGCAGCGGTCACCGAAGAATTCCACCCCGGCTTCCGTAACTCGGTCGCAAGCTACACCGTCAGCCTGCTCCAGCCCAAGGTCATTTCGGACATGAAACTGGCCG
>JAIXYC010000039.1 GCA_027490455.1 Sphingomonadales bacterium | reverse complement strand
CCGGCACGAACGTTGCCGTGCTGACCGCGATGGCGCACGTCATCGTCACCGAAGGTCTGGCCAATGAGGCATTCATTCGGGAGCGTTGCGACTGGGACGAATATAGCCATTGGGCCGAGTTCGTTTCGCAATCCCGCAATAGTCCCGAAAATCTGCAGCCGGTAACGCTGGTGGATGCCGAAGAGCTTCGCGCAGCCGCGCGTCTATATGCCACAGGTGGCAATGGAGCGATCTATTACGGCCTCGGTGTCACCGAACATTCCCAAGGCAGCTCTACCGTTATGGCCATTGCAAACTTGGCGATGGCGACCGGCAATATTGGCCGCCGGGGTGTCGGTGTTAATCCGCTCCGTGGCCAGAACAATGTCCAAGGCGCCTGCGATATGGGCAGCTTCCCGCACGAGCTTGCCGGATATCGCCACATCAGCGATGGCAACGCGCGGAAATTGTTTGAAGATGACTGGGGCGTAACACTTGATCCAGAACCCGGTCTGCGCATACCCAATATGCTCGATGCCGCGGTCGACGGGGTATTCAAGGCGCTATATTGTCAGGGCGAAGACATCCTCCAATCCGATCCAAACACGGCCCATGTGTCGGCTGGGTTGGCGGCGATGGAATGTGTCATTGTCCACGATCTTTTCCTGAACGAGACCGCCAACTACGCGCATATCTTCCTGCCCGGATCCACCTTCCTTGAAAAAAATGGCACGTTCACCAATGCCGAACGCCGCATTCAGCCCGTGCGCAAGGTGATGACGCCGATGAACGGTTTGGAGGACTGGGAAGTCACGCAGCGGCTGGCGCAGGCGATGGGGCTGGATTGGAACTATAGCCATCCGTCCGAAATCATGGACGAAATCGCGCGGCTTACGCCGACCTTTGCTGCCGTGTCCTTTGAACGGCTCGATGAAGCCGGCTCGCTGCAATGGCCCGTGACCGCAGACGCACCCGATGGATCGCCGATCATGCATGTTGACGGCTTCGTCCGGGGCAAGGGTAAATTCGTTGTGACAGATTATGTCCCAACGGATGAGAAAACCGGACCACGCTTTCCATTGTTGCTGACGACCGGACGCATATTGTCGCAATATAATGTCGGTGCACAAACGCGGCGGACAGAAAATGTCGCCTGGCATCCGGAGGACTTGCTGGAAATTCATCCGGTGGATGCAGAGGATCGCGGCGTTAAATCTGGTGATTGGGTCAAATTGGCGAGCCGCGCGGGAGAAACCACGTTGCGCGCCACGGTAACCGATCGCGTTGCACCCGGCGTTGTCTACACCACATTCCACCATGCCGTAACGCAGGCGAATGTTGTCACCACCGACTTTAGCGACTGGGCAACCAACTGCCCCGAATATAAGGTCACCGCGGTTCAGATTAGCGCATCGAACGGGCCAACCGAGTGGCAGGAAGAATATGAAGCATTGTCGACGCGCTCTCGCCGCGTCGAAACGGGAATCGCTGCCGAATGAACAGCGTTGAGCGCCTCGTCCACATGGCCAACCAGATTGCAACCAATCTGGCGACTGACGATGCGCCGGTTGCGGCGGTCGCCGATCACATTCAGCAATTCTGGGACCCGCGCATGAAAAAGATGATTTTTGCGCACGGGACCGCGGGCCTATCTCCGGTTGCTGCTGCTGCCATCAGCTTACTGGCCGACGCGCAAAATGGCGCCTGATCAGGGTTCAAAACCAATCCATTTTTCTGTGCTTAAGCCTGATCAGGGCGCGACCGAAACCGTCGAACGCGCGATCATTGTCGAAGCGCCTATCGCAATCGAATATAATGGCATCGGCTATGCCGTGATGATGGCAACGCCCGTTGATCTTGAGGATTATGCTATTGGCTTTAGCATGTCGGAGGGGCTGATTAGCCGCGCCGACGAAATTTTGGCCGTTGACGCACATAAAGCCGATTTGGGCTGGATATTGCGAATTCAAGTGCCAACAGAAAACGCCGAAAAAGTCTTTGCCCGCGCCCGTCAGCGCGTTTCGGAAAGCAGCTGCGGGCTGTGTGGCATGGATAATCTGGAAGAGGTCATGCGCCCGTTGCCGCCGGTCACTGCGCAGATTGATGTATCGGACGCTGCCATATTTACAGCATTATCGGCATTGCGTGCACATCAGACACTCAATGCCCAAACAGGTTCCGCGCACGCAGCGGCATTCTGCGCGCCGGGCGGCTCTATCTTGATGACGCGGGAAGACGTTGGCCGCCACAATGCACTCGACAAATTGATTGGGGCGCTTGCGCGCGCGCACGTAGACATCTCAGTCGGCTTTATCATTTTGACCGCGCGCTGCAGCCTTGAACTGGCGCAGAAGGCTATTCTTGCCAACTGTCCAATGCTCGTGACGATATCGGCGGCAACCGACCTTGCCATCGACATGGCGGAAAAATCCGGCCTTCGCCTGATCAGCCTAGCGCGTGCAGACTCGGCGCTTGCCGCAATGCCGCAAACCGGTTGATCAACCAGCTGCGGAACATCGAAATCGCGGCATCGCCCAAATCATCGGCGTGGAGTTTTAGATAATAGCCATAGCCGTCTTCGATGACGGCATCATATGGCATGACGAGCCGTCCGTCAGCGATTTCCCGGGCAAACATATCTATGTCGCCCAGAAATACGCCGCTTGCGGTCATGGCATATTGCGCGGCGGCAATCGTCGTATCGAACGCGAGACCGCCATGTGTGGCCATGGCTAGCCCATTTTGCCGCAGATAGGCCGTCCACAAAAGATCGCGCGGCTCTCCGTCCAGTTTCAGGTGAAGCAGCTCCTGACTTTCCAGAAATTCCTCCAGCGATTTACCCTGACTGGCAATGGCTGTCGCGGGCGCACAGAGCGGCGCGACCCGCACCATCCAAAGAAGGTCTGTAATCCGGTCGTCAACATTGGGACGGTCATAGGCAATCGCCATATCAAAATCGGTGGCGGGCAAACCGGTGACATGCGCGCTCGAAACATCGAGCCGGATGTCCGGATGTTCGGCGCGAAAATCGCGCAGCATCGGCAGGAACAGCTGCTGTAACAAGGATGGCGGCACATGGAGCCGAAGCGAACGGCCGGTCACTTCATCGTTGCGGATCGAATTCATCGTTTGCTCAAGCCGGTCGAGGCATTTGCTCACGACGGGCAACAGCTCTTCACCTGCGGGGGTTAGCAATAGGCGCGATGCATCACGGACGAAGAGTTGCTTGCCCAGCAATTCCTCAAGCCCGCCGACATGCCGGCTCATGGCACTTTGCGACACCGAAAGCGCCGATGCGCCGCCTGTGAAGCTCAAATTCTGGCCCACCGCTTCAAAGGCGCGCAAGGCATTCAACGGCAACCAACGACGGTTAATATTACTGCGGTTGGAAATGGAATCGACCTTTCAAAAGCATATTGGTTTCCAATGACGTCACTGCCCTACATTTTGAGATAGGGCTATGCGAAAATGCGATTTTATTAGACCGGACAAGTGGCCCATTCTCAAGTCTGGGGAAAACTAACCAAAGGCATAAAAATGGACTTAGGGCGGATTGACGCGCTGTTCCAGCAGCGTCGCGAAGGACACACCTTACCGCAGGGTCTTTACACCGATCCTGATAGCTTTGATTTCGATATGGCCGCTATTTACGGCCAAAGCTGGCTTATGGCTGGTCTCGAATGCGAACTGCCCAAAGCGGGAAGCTATCTATCGATGATGGTCGGCAAATGGCCGGTTATCATTACGCGTGATCGTCAGGGTGATATCCGCGCCTTTCACAACAGCTGCCGCCATCGCGGCTCCATGATTTGCGCCGTCGGCAGCGGGACCGCACCAAAGCTGGTGTGCCCTTATCATCGTTGGACATATGATCTGGATGGCTCTTTGTTTGCCGCAAACCGGATGGGCGATGATTTTGATAAAGCCGAACATGGCCTGAAACCTGTCGCTATCGAATGTGTTGCAGGGGCGATTTTCATCTGCCTGTCCGAAACACCGCCACCGATTGACGACTTTAGCGCGAAGCTTGCCGAATATGCAGCGCCGCATAATCTGAAAGACGCAAAGCTGGCGTATGAGAGCGTTCTGGTCGAAAATGCCAACTGGAAACTGGTTATGGAAAATGGCCGCGAATGCTATCATTGCAGCACCGGCCACCCCGAACTGTCAAAAACATTTCCGGTCGGCATGTCGAAGCATTTTGATAGCGGCGAAGATGCACGCGTCATGGCTTTCGAAGAAAAAATGGACGCGCTTGGCCTGCCGCAAACCCCGGTTGAGGGGCATTATTGGCAAATCGCGCGCTTTGCATTGAACGAAGGCTGCGTTTCGATATCGGGCGATGGGAAGCACCTGTCCAAAAAACTAATGTGCGACGCCAATGAAGGCGATATCGGTTCGATGCGCTGGGCGGTTGATCCGCACTGTTTTGTCCATTGCACCGCAGACCATGTTTTCATGTTCAGCGCTATGCCCGTCGGCCCCAATGAAACCCATGTCACCGGCAAATGGTATGTCCATAAAGATGCAGTTGAAGGCGTCGATTATGATGTCGAAAAGCTCATATCGTTGTGGACCATGACAAATTTGGAAGACAAGATTCTGGCCGAAAACAATCAAGTTGGTGTGAACAGCCTCGGCTACACCCCCGGCCCCTATTCGCAAGAAGCCGAAATGCTCGCTTTGCGTTTTACGGACTATTATTGCGACAAGGCTCGTGATTATATTGCAACCCATGGCAAAGGATAACATCAAGGGGTTGCGCCCCGAAACGCTGGCAGTCGCATTTGGTTATGACCCGGAAATGGGCATGGGATCGGTCAAGCCACCGATCTTCATGACATCGACCTTTGTCTATCCAAGCGCGCAACATGCCAAGAATGTGCACGAAGCATATTTTGACGGCACGGGGCCGCTGTTGGGCGAAACCAACCACATTTATTCGCGGTTGGGGCATCCGGGCTTGGATTTCCTCGAAAAACGTCTCGCGGCAATCGATGGCGCAGAGGAAGCGGTTGCATATTGCAGCGGCATGGCTGCCCATTCGAGCATTGCGCTGGCCTATGTCCGCCCCGGCGACAGCGTACTGCATGGCCGCCCCATCTATGGCGGCGTTGATATGCTCTACAACAGCATCATGCCGCAATTCGGATCGCATGTAGCCGCCTATACCGATGGCACGGACGAAAACGATGTCCGCAAAGCGGCGGATGAAGCGATGGCCAAGGGGCCGTTGAAGCTTATCATCGCCGAGACACCCGCTAACCCGACCGCAGCCGTGGTTGATCTTGATCTGATGGTGCGGATTGCGGACGAAGTCGGCGCAAAGCAAGGACACAGGCCATTGGTAGTGGTCGACAACACTTTGCTCGGGCCATTTGCGCAGCGCCCCATTGAACATGGTGTCGACCTATGCATGACCTCGCTGACGAAATATTGCGGTGGGCATAGTGATCTGCTGGCAGGTGGGGTTTCGGGTCGTAAGGAATTGATCGACCATCTGCGCATGCAACGCACAACATGGGGCAATCATCTCGATCCCTACACGTCATGGCTGGTGCTGCGTTCATTGGAATCGGTCGCGGTGCGCACCGAGCGTGCAATGGACAACGCGCGCGGCGTGGCCGAATTTCTGCGCGATCATCCCAAGGTCGCGGGTGTGACCTATTTGGGTTTCCTTGAACCCGGCACAGTTCGTCGCGCGGTCTATGACCGGCAGTGCAAGGCAGCCGGTTCGACATTCTCGTTCCACCTGCACGGCGGTGAGGCAGAGGCCTTCCGTATGCTTGACCAATTAAAGCTGCTTAAGGTAGCGGTCAGTCTGGGTGGTTCGGAAACTTTAATCTGCCATTCGGCAAGCACGACGCATTATGCGGTCCCCCCCGCCCAGCGGTTGGCAGGCGGTATTACCGATGGCACGATCCGACTGTCTGTCGGGTTGGAACATGTTGACGATTTGATAGGCGATTTGCGCCAAGCGCTGGAGGCGGTGTAATGGAACTGAATTTTACCGGAACCGATATATGCGCGATTAATGGAACGCGCAGCGCTCCTGAAACGCATTATGATGTTGTTGTCGTTGGCGCGGGGCCAAGCGGTGTTGCTGCGGCAATCGACGCGGCCAAAGCCGGAGCAAAAGTGCTTCTGGTCGATGAAAACCCCGTTTCGGGCGCGTTGATGGGCAATGATATACCGCTTTATTTTGGCGGGCGGATGACCGCAGCGACCCAGAATACAGAACGCATGCTCGAAGCTATCTTCATGAGCATGCCCGCGCTTGAAACCGCGATGGATGCCGGGGTCGAATTGTTGCTCGGCACAACCGCATGGGGTGTTTACCGCAATGGTCCCGGCGTCGCTAGCCTGCCGCAGCAAGTTGTCGGCCTCGCCGATTCCGAACGATCATGGTTGGTCGGTTTTGATAAAATTGTCCTTGCGACCGGCGCGCGCGATTTGGCGATGTCTTTCCCCGGGTGGAACCAGCCCGGCGTTATGGGCGCAGCAGCGCTTCAAATGCTGCTTACCCGTTACGAGGCATTTGCGGGACAGCGCATTTTGGCATTGGGATCGCATGATCTCGCGCTTGAAACCGCACTGTTGGCGCAGGCGCGCGGTATCGACGTGG
>JAIXYC010000141.1 GCA_027490455.1 Sphingomonadales bacterium | reverse complement strand
CTGTCATCCGCGATGCTCCCACACGGACTGCATTGGGTGACGCCCGGCCTGTTTTCCACCAGCCTTGACCATGCCATGTGGTTCCATAACGATGTTCAGGTCGACCAGTGGTTCGTGTATGTCATGGACAGCGACTGGACCGGGGGCAGCCGCGGTATCAATCATGGCCGGATTTATAGCGAGGACGGCACGTTGGTCGCATCCGTCGTTCAGGAAGGTCTGCTCCGGCTCTCACCGCCGGCATAACCGCGCAAAGGCTTGCATTATGCCCCCATTGCGGATAGTGGCACCGCTTCCCGGCGCAATAGCGACGTGATTCCGTGTGGGAGGACATCATGTGATGTCTGTTGGACCACTTAATTTGACCCGTTTTCGCTCTTTTAGGGCAGTTCGGCGATAGAATGAAAGGACGCCATTCATGGCAAAGAAAATTGACGGCTATATCGGCCTGCAGGTTCCTGCGGGTTCAGCCACCCCATCCCCGCCAATCGGCCCAGCATTGGGTCAGCGCGGCGTAAACATCATGGAATTCTGCAAGCAGTTCAACGCTGCGACCGCTGACATGGAAAAGGGCACCCCGATTCCAACGAAGATCACCGTGTTCGCAGACAAGAGCTTCACCTTTGCGATGAAGTCGCCACCAGCGACCTACCTGATCAAGAAGGTTCTTGGCCTCAAGTCGGGTTCGAAAGAACCAGGCAAGGTTACCGCTGGTAAAATCACACGTGCGCAGTTGGAAGAAGTCGCAACCATCAAGATGGCCGACCTCAATGCGAACGACATGGACGCAGCAGTAAAAATCATCGCAGGCTCGGCTACCGCCATGGGCCTCGAAGTAGTGGAGGGCTGATCCGATGGCCAAGCTGACCAAAAAAGCAAAATCGCTCGCGCATTTGGATGCCGACAAGCTCTACGGCGTTGATGAAGCGCTGAAGCTGATCAAGGAATTGGCAACTGCCAAGTTTGACGAAACCATCGAAGTTGCAATGAACCTGGGCGTTGACCCACGTCATGCTGACCAAATGGTTCGCGGCATGGTTTCGCTTCCAGCCGGTACCGGCAAGGAAATGAAGGTCGCCGTCTTCGCCCGTGGCGACAAGGCTACTGCAGCTACCGCTGCTGGTGCAGACAAAGTCGGCGCCGAAGACCTAATGGAAGACATGTTGGCCGGTAACCTTGATTATGACCGCGTTATCGCAACGCCGGACATGATGGGCATCGTTGGCCGCTTGGGTAAGACCTTGGGTCCAAAGGGCCTGATGCCAAACCCGAAGCTCGGCACAGTCACCATGGACGTTGCTGAAGCTGTAAAGGCTGCAAAGGCCGGTCAGGTTGAGTTCCGCGTTGAAAAGCAGGGCATCATCCACAGCGGCATCGGCAAGAAGAGCTTCTCTGACGCTGACCTGCGCAAGAACTTCGACGCGTTGATCGACGCCGTCATCAAGAACAAGCCAAGCGGATCAAAGGGCAAATATGTCCGCCGCGTTGCGGTCAGCTCGTCAATGGGCCCAGGCCTCAAGATCAATCTGGCGGACGTCGCTGGCGCTTAAGCCACGGCATCAAACGAATATCAAAAGGGCTGGAGGGAAACCTCCGGCCCTTTTTCTTTGCGGCTGATGCCGTTATCCAATAGCCTTTCATCATGCGATTATTTTTGACCTTTGTTATTGCGCTGCTTCCACTGGCCGCCGTTGCGACTGCACCGGTTCAGCCAACAGCCGCAAGCCCCGTCAAATCGATCGCCATTCCCATCAGGCACATCACCCCCGGGATCGAAGTTTTGCTTTCCGACCGAGTGGCGATGCTCAAGGGGAAGCGGGTCGCGCTGTTGACCAACCAGACCGGCGTTGATCGCAAGGGCGTCAGCGACATCGATCTGTTGCGCGCGCATCCCGCCATCAATCTTGTCGCGCTTTTTAGCCCCGAACATGGCGTGCGTGGAGAGGCTCAAGCCGGTGAGAAAGTAGCCTCGGGCATCGATCCCAAATCCGGCTTGCCCGTCTACAGCCTCTACGGCGAAACCAAGATGCCGACTGATAAGATGATGCACGGCATTGATATTGTGCTGGTCGATCTGCAGGACGTCGGCACGCGTTTTTACACATATTCCTCGACATTGCTGTTCATGCTGCGCGCCGCAGAGAAATCCGGAGCCGAGGTGATCGTGCTGGATCGTCCCAATCCGCAAGGCGGGGTGATGAAAGAGGGGCCAGTCCTCGAACCTGCATTTGCCTCATTCGTTGGAAGCTTTGCCATGCCGGTACGTCACGGAATGACGTTCGGTGAGCTCGCGCAGATGTTCGTCGGCGAGGAAAAGCTGCGCACGCGCCTTCGCGTTATTCCCATGCGCGGCTGGAATCGCGACTTGGCGCCATATGTCGCTTGGGATTTGCCTTGGGTGCCGCCCTCACCCAATATGCGGTCACCCCGAACAGCCACAGTATATCCCGGCACAGCCTTGTTCGAAGGCACCAACATCTCCGAAGGAAGGGGCAGCGAAAAACCGTTCGAATATATCGGCGCGCCGTTCATCGATGGCGCGGGACTGGCGGAACGATTAAATGCAATGGGATTGCCGGGTGTCGCTTTCGCGCCCATTTCCTTTACACCGGATTTTTCCAAATATGCTGGGCAGCCGTGTCACGGCGTGTGGGTCATCCCCACCAACAGCGCTACATTCCAGCCATTCCGCACCGGCATCGCTTTGGTGAAGGCTATCCACGGCATGTACCCGGACAAGTTTGAATTCCGCTCCGGCACTCCGAGCTTTTTTGACCAGCTGGCAGGAACCGACAAAGTCCGTAAAGGCATTTTGGACGGAAAAGCCGTCAGCGAGATCGAAGCTCAGTGGCAGCCCGGACTTGACGCCTTTATGCAATTACGGGCGCGGTATCTGATTTATCCTTGATATCACGACCTACGCAGCAAACAGCAAATGCGACTGCCGTCCCGATACATAGCTGCCATGGGAAGGCCAGCGCCTTCCACGCCGATGGCAGACCAAGACTGTCCACGACATAATGCTGTTGCAGCAGGATCGTGACAAAGCCAGCCAGCAAAGCGGCTATCACCGACCATGTCGCCCCACGCTTCGTAAACACCACGGTGCCATAGACCCCCAGCAAGCCCGAATAGGCAAAGACCATGACGCCGAGTACAAATTCAAGCAAAGGCGTGTCGCTGTAATGCTGCCAATAGAAACACAGGATCGACATTGCGAACAGCGCACAGGCGAGCAATATCATAGCTGTGCGTCCGGCGTTAACATAATGCTGCTCGTTGGACGGTGCGCCACGCCGTTCCAGCCAAGGCCGGTAAAAATCGTTCACGACCACCGCCGACATCGAAATCAGTCCGGAATTTATCGCCGCCGCCGCGATAACCCCTACGGTTACCAGCCCGCGCAAGCCGGGTGGGATTTCAGACAGAATGAAAGACATGAAGACCGTGATTTTTTCGCCCGCGAACGCATTGGTAGCGCCAACGCTCACGCCCATCAGATCGGGGCGGTTGTAAAAGATGTGGAGCAGCGACCCTATCGCCATGAATAAAGCGACCACAGGGATTGCCGCCCACATGCTCGCATACAAAGCGCGTTTACCCGATTGTGCATTTTCGCATGCCAGAAAGCGCTGCGTCGTGTCCTGATCGAGGCCAGCATTGCCGATATTGAGCAGCACCAACCCGGTCAGGATCGCCCATACGGTAAACGGCTTGGTAAAGTCGAACGACCAGTCAAACAAACGCAGCTTGTCCATTCCGTCCGGTGCAGATTGAAGCGCGCCCCAAATTTCCGGAGCAGGTGCAGGGATTTTCACCAGCAAAAAGATGAGCACCAGCACCGCACCGCCGAGGTAGAGCACAACCTGCACCAGGTCGCTCCAGATAACGGCATTCAGCCCGCCGAACAGCGTGAACACAACACCGAAGACGACAAGGACCGCCGACGCGATAACGATATGTTGCGGCTCGACATCAAGGAAGATGATCATCGAAACCGCAATAGCGGCAAGATACAACCGCGCACCGCTCGCCAAGATCCGTCCGACAAGATACATGCCCGCTGCCGCGCGTCGTGCGGTCGCGTCGAAACGGGCCTCCAGCAATTCATATACCGTGGTCGCACCGATTGCGTAGAATCGCGGGATCAGGAAACGTGCGACGATGAAGGCAGCGATAATCGCGGCGAAGTTACTTGTGAGATAGCTGTAATCACCACGATAGCTGTTATCGGGGGCGCCGAGAAATGTTGCCGCCGACTGCATCGTCGACAGAACGGACACCGCAACCAGCCAGACCGGTGCATGATGGCCGGCGAGGAAATAGTCATCCGCCGTTTTTGACCGCCGTGTCGCCTGATAGCCCGCAAATGCCAGCAATGCGACATAGGCAAGCAATATGCCCCAGTCATAAACGGTGAATGCTAATGGCATGAATGCTCCCCCAAGGCTGAGCCATTAGCGGAACACGCCTGTTTGTTCAAATGCCCTACCGCGCCATATATGCATCCAGCGTTTCGTGGTAATGGCGTATGCGGCTTTCTTGGTAGCGCGCCAGTGTCACACCCGGTTTCTTCGACGCGCGCAGACCTTTTTGGATCCGCTTCAGATTGTCGGTGTCCTGATCCGCAACCATGGCTGCCGAACCAAGCTCAGGTGCGTCGGCCCATTTCTGATCCAGCCCCAGCATGGTGATTTTTGCAGGTTCCGGATGCGATCCGTCTGGGGCTTTGGAAAACAGGAACATGATTTCCATGATCGAGCTTTCGGGATCGTCGCCGTTCGGGCGAAAGCGGTAGGTGATGGGCAGCGCCTGCCCGCCCCACGGAACCATATTGGGGAAAAGCATATATTCGATCAGGTCGAGCGATTCCGAGTCCGATAGGGCGGACATGTCGCGGCCAATCGAGCGCGAAATCTTCTCGCGCGCACGTTCGGCCAGCTTGCCCCGCGCCGTTTCACCCGCGCCCACTTCAATGGGCTTGCCCGCAAAAAAGGGCACGTCACGGCGCATTTCCTCTATGGTTTGTTCAGCCGTGGTTGCGGGCTTCGATGGGCTGGCGACGCCCTGCACGCTGATCATCCGGCTGACGTGGCGCACACCGGGCCAAACGTCATATTGGGTGTTGCTGTCGCCATAATAGCTCAGCACCTGTCCATGCGCGAACGGCACATGGTACGCTTCGACAAAAGCCTCCATCGCCAGTTTCCAGTTGCATGGCATAATCTTGGCAACATGCGCCGCGACATAGCGGTCTTCCAAATTGAACGACGCAAAATGCTCGGGCAGATTTTCGAGATAGGTTTCAAGTGGCTCGGCATCGGCATCAAAATTAATGAAAACAAATCCGCCCCATGTGCCAACGCGCGCCTCGGGAAGGTTCATCTTGTCCTTATCCACATGTGGGAAATCCCATTGGCCGGGAATGACAGACAATGCGCCGTCCAGCTTCCAAGTCCAGCCGTGGAAGGGGCAACGAAACTGCTTAACGCACCCGCCTTCGGTGCGGAGCATCGTTCCGCGATGCAGGCACGAATTGATATAGGCTTTGATCTCGTCGGG
>JAIXYC010000018.1 GCA_027490455.1 Sphingomonadales bacterium | reverse complement strand
TGGCGCCACGCGTCGGTGCGCTGCGATATCCATAGCCGCTGGAGAATTTCATGATGTCTACGGGGTTGATCGATGGAACGGCCACTGCAACCTTGGTTGCGGTGCCGTTGATGCTGCCCCAGCTGTCATTCAACGCACGGAATTCAGCGTCCGCCACGCCAAGCGCGCTTTGGTTCGCCCTCAAATCTTCTGCCGAAATACGGAAAGTGTCTGATGAGGCGGCGGCTGAGTTGGCAAATGATGGTGTTGCTGCGGTGAAAGCGGCGACCATTACCAAAGCAGATACAGCTTTAAGGATCAGTGATTGGCGATGTGCCAAAGCGCTGGATGCCATATTGTGTACTACCTTAAAATGCGACCCGCGCTTTTACGCAGTTCAGACGTTTGACCAAGACAGAGGATCTGCCCACTCATTACGAAAATGGTGGTGTCCGATGGCTCAAACGAATGCAACATGCCTGTCATAATCGCGGGACAAACCGCCGCTCAAACGCGTTGAGTCGTTGAACGGAGCGTTCAACGGCGCATTAAAATGGCGGTTTACCGACAATTTCCAAACTGGCTTGGGCAACATCTGGCGTCCTGAACAACGCGTCTCAACGCCATTTGTTCCCGCCAAGACCCGCAAAATTTCCCCATTCTGGCGGTGGTTGAGCATTCGAACGGTCACCGAATCGGTTGCTGTTCGATTCGTCCGTTGGTCGCAAGCTGCCCGTCCAACAAACCGTAGCCCTGAGCAGCAGACGCGCAGCGTCTGCGCCCGTCGAAGGGCGGTAAGGGAAAGAGGCGCGAGAACGGTAACCGCCCTTCGACAGGCTCAGGGCTTCGGTTTTGTAATAGGATTCGCGTGGTTCAGCCGATCGCTTTGGCCGCGGCCAAAACCTCTGCGGCGTGGTCCTTGACCTTTACCTTGCGCCAGACCTGCGCAACCTTGCCGTCTTTGCCGACCAGATAGGTTGACCGGTTAATGCCCATATAGCTTTTGCCGTACATCGATTTTTCGACCCACGCGCCCATTTGCTCGGTGGCATCGCTGGCTTCGTCGGACAGCAAAGTGACATTGAGGTCATATTTCGCCGCAAATTTCGCAAGCTTGGCGGGCTTGTCCTTGGACATGCCGTAGACCGGGCAATGGATCGCGGCGAAATCAGCCGCCAGTGCGGTGAAATCCTTCGCCTCATTCGTGCAACCCGGCGTGTCGGCTTTGGGGTAGAAATAGAGCACCAGCGGGCCTTTGAGCGCCGCCAGATTGACCGCATTGCCAGCGCTATCCGCAACCGTGACGTTGGGCAGGGTGTCGTTGATATCGGTCATGTTGGGTTCCTTTTCAAAAATCGCGTGATCCAAATAGCCGTTGCCATTCGGTCATGACAACCCCGCGATAATCCCTAATCGCCGCCATCAAGCCATCCCAATCGGCAAAGCCAAGGCTGCCCGCAATCAACGCCTGCGCGGCCACGGGCGGGGTGGCGCAATCGGGCGCGATGAGGCGCACCATGACCAACAGGCGCGCGAACAAGGCATAGGCCGTGGCAAAGTTTGCAGGCAGATGTCCTGCTGTCACCAGCGCATCAATGGCGGGGCCAAGCTGCGGCACCAAACCGTCATGTGTTTCCAACTGAAGCCGGTGAATGATAAATTCCATGTCGACCAAGCCGCCGGGCAATAGCTTCACATCCAGTTCGCCCTTTGGCGGCTTATGCGCGGCCATGTCCTTGCGCATGCTGGCGATATCGGCCCGCAGCTTTTCGGGGTCGCGTTGGCCATGCAACACATCCGCGACAATAGCATCCACCTGCGCACGGGCGTCGGCGGAGCCAAACAGCACGCGTGCCCGGGTCAGCGCCATATGCTCCCACGTCCACGCATTTTCGCGCTGATATTGGTCAAAGCTTTTCACCGACGCGCAGAGCAGGCCGTCGGCGCCCGATGGCCGAAGCCGTGTGTCGACCTCATATAAAGCGCCCGATGCGGTGGGCACCGACATTGCGGCAATCACGCGCTGCGCCAGCCGGTTGAAATATTGCGTCGCGCCCAAGGCACGCGGCCCATTTGATTCGGCGAGATGGTTGCCGGTGAACAATAAGATCAGATCAAGGTCCGACGCATGCGTCAGCGCCTCTCCGCCCAATCGGCCCAATGCCAAAATGACCAGCTCGCTGCCGTCAATGCGGCCATGCGCTTTTTCAAATTCGGCGACCGTCGCGGCGGTGAGCGTCTGCAACGCTGCCTCCGCCAAATGGGCGTAGCTGCGCGCGATGTCGCTTGCATCGCTTCGGCCCTCAATCAACTGCACGCCCAGCGCAAAGCGTTTCTCGCCGACATAATCGCGGACGATATCGAGCATGGATTGATAATCGGCATTGCCAATCCGGCGCGCCATCGCGTCGTGCAAAGCGGCCATGTCGCCGGGTAAATTCATCGCGCTCGTGTCAATCAATGCGTCCAGATAGCGGCTCTGCCGGGCAAGATCGTCGGCAAGTGTCGGCGCGTAGCTCAATATGTTGGCGACCAATTGCAACAGCCCGGGCCGCGCCTCCAGCAAGCGGAAGACGTTGATGGCGCTGGGTATCGCCTCGATCATATTTTCGAACCGCGCGATGGCACGGTCGGAATCGGGGGCCAGCGCCAATGCTTTCATGATCGCGGGCAGGACGGCTTCAAATGCGTCACGCGCTGATGCGCTGCGGATCGCGCGAATCTTGCCGCTGCGCCACCGGGCCATGCGCTGCATGATGGCGGCCGGGTCGGTATAGCCCAAATCGGTCAATTGCTCCTCAAGCGGCAGGCCTTCGTCGGCCATGCGCGGCCCTTCGCTGCCGCCCGCGTCCACCATCCGGTCATAAATCGCCGCGACTTGTTCAGTGATCGGGCGGATCGCGTCAATCAACGCATCGGCGTCCGCCAGCCCATGCAAGCGCGCGACGGCATCGGCGGTTTCGCGGTTCTGCGGTATCTCGTGCGTTTGCCGGTCGCTGTGCATTTGCAGACGATGTTCAAATGTCCGCAACTGTTCATAAGCGGAGGACAAGGTCTCCGCCTCTTGCGGGCTAATCGGGCCAGCCGCCGCCAGCCGTTTGAGCGCCTCACGTGTGTCGGGCACGCGCAGCACGGGATCGCGTCCGCCATGGATCAGCTGATGCGCCTGCGCAAAAAATTCACATTCGCGAATCCCGCCATGGCCACGTTTCAGGTCGAACCCAAGGCCCATTTTCTGACCCTTGGCATAATGGTCACGGATTTGCGCGGTCATTGCGGTGATGTTCTTCAACTGCCCGAAATCAAGCGATTTGCGCCAGATAAACGGCTGAATGGCGTTCAGGAAATATGCGCCCAGCGCGCGGTCGCCCGCACTGACCCGCGACCGGATAAACGCCGCTTGTTCCCACGCCAGCGCGCTCGATTCATAATAGCCGATGGCCGCTTCGACGGGCAAGGCGATGGGGCTGACCTCAGGCGATGGCCGCAGCCGCATGTCGACGCGAAAGACATATCCGTCGCCGTCCAGTGCGGACAATAGTTCGATGACGCGGCGGCCATAGCGCACGGCGGCCTCTGCCACATCGTCGCGTTCGCGGTGGGGCAGGGTTTTGGGATCAAACAGGAAAATCGGGTCAATGTCCGACGAATAATTCAGCTCGCGCCCGCCATGTTTGCCGAGCGCAATGACGGCAAAGCCTTGATTGGGCGCGCCGGGCACGCGTTCTGCGATGGCGGCGGATATGGCTTGGTCGAGCGCATGGTCGGCAAAGTCGGACAGGATGCGCGTTACGCGGCTGAGGTCCCAAATGCCAGCGAGGTCCGCAGTCGCGGTGACCAGCGCAACGCCCTGACGCTGTTGGCGCAAGGCGGTGCCGATATTGTCCGCCGTTCGGCCAAGGGATTGCGCAAGCGCCGCGTCAAATTCGCCCGCTTCGACCATTGTCATCAATTCGGGGTTGCGGTCCATCAGTCCGGCAAGAAACGGACTGTTGGCCTGTGCGCGTGTGATGGCTTCTGCGACGCGCGTCATATTTTCAACCCTGATCTTTTCCGCGGACATAATCCCTTCGGAAATCGGACGCGAATGCCGCAAAGCGCCCTTGCGATATCGCCGCGCGCATGCCGGCCATCAGCATTTGATAATAATGCAGATTGTGCTGCGTCATCAGCATCGCGCCCAAAATCTCGCCCGACCGGATCAGGTGATGGACATAAGCGCGGGTCCATGTGGCGCACACCGGACAGGTGCATTGGTCGTCAATCGGCCCTTGGTCTTCGGCAAATTTCGCATTGCGGATGTTGATGGGGCCATGGTGGGTAAAGGCTTGTCCATTGCGGCCAGAGCGGGTGGGCAGGACGCAATCGAACATATCGATGCCGCGCTCAACCGCGCCCACCAAATCGTCGGGCTTGCCCACACCCATCAGATAACGTGGCCGGTCGGCGGGCAATTGGTCCGGCGCATAATCGAGGCAACCAAACATCGCCTCTTGCCCTTCACCCACCGCAAGGCCGCCCACGGCATAGCCATCAAAACCAATGTCGATCAGCGCATCGGCCGACCGCTTGCGCAATTCTTCGTCCAATGACCCTTGCTGAATGCCAAATAAGGCTGCACGCGCGGTATGTTCGCCGCCGCTGTCAAACCCGTCGCGTGAACGCTTGGCCCAGCGCATCGACAATTCCATCGACTTGATCGCTTCGTCGCGGCTCACGCCATTGGCGGGGCATTCGTCAAACGCCATGACAATGTCGGAACCCAATAGCCGCTGGATTTCCATTGAGCGTTCGGGCGACAGCATATGTTTCGACCCGTCGAGATGGCTTTGAAACGCCACGCCCTCTTCGGTGATTTTGCGCAAAGCCGACAGGCTCATCACTTGATAACCGCCGCTGTCGGTCAATATCGGCCGGTCCCAGCCCGAAAATTGGTGCAGCCCACCCAGCCGCGCGACGCGTTCCGCGCCGGGCCGCAGCATCAGATGGTAGGTGTTGCCAAGGATGATGTCCGCACCCGTTGCGCGCACTTCGGCAGGGCGCATCGCCTTTACCGTGGCGGCGGTGCCGACGGGCATGAAGGCAGGCGTGCGAATTTCGCCGCGCATCATCTGAATGCTGCCGGTGCGCGCCTTGCCATCGGTGGCGGAAATCGAAAACTGGAATCGCGTGGTCATTGGGCGGCTTTAGGGGGGTTATGCGCTGGAGAAAACCAACTTTTCTGAACGGGACGTCGTCTCTTCCTAAACCGAAGCCCTGAGCAGCAGGTGCGCAGCGCCTGCGACCGTCGAAGGGTGTCCAAAGACACGGCGCTGTGCCGATAGACGCCCTTCGACAGGCTCAGGGCTGCGGTGGTGATGTAGGCCCCTCGACCCATTACTGCGGCGGGAATATGCAAATTACCCTTTCAACCGCCGCCACATCGCCCCATATACACGGCATGACTTACACCGATCCCCGCTCATATCTTTACCAACCCGGCCTTCTCGACCCTGACGCCGCGCAGCGCATTACGCGGGACGCGTTGAAGGCGTGCGATGATGGTGAGCTCTATCTGCAATATAGCGCGACCGAGAGCTTTGGTTTTGACGACGGCCGGCTGAAAATGGCGGATTATTCGACGGGTTCGGGCTTTGGCCTGCGCGGTGTGTCGGGTGAGATGACCGGCTTTAGCCACGCCAATGACATGAGCGAGGCCGCGATCCGCCGGGCAGGGGAAACGTTGAAGCTGCTCGATCCCGCGAAGGAGCAGCCCGCCCCGCCGCCGCGCCAGAACAACCGGCATTTATATACCGACGGCAATCCGCTTGAGCTCGTGCCGTTCGCGCAAAAGGTCGCTTTGTGCCAACAAATCGACGCCGCCGCCCGCGCCCGTGACCCACGCGTCGCGCAAGTGAGCGTCAGCCTTTCGGGCAGCTGGAGTGTCGTTGAAATCGTGCGCGCCGATGGCTTTGTCGCCACGGACGTCCGGCCCTTGGTGCGTCTGAATGTCTCCATCGTCGCGCAAGACGGCGACCGCCGCGAAACCGGCACTTATGGTTTTGGCGGGCGCTATCTCTACGACAAATTGTTTGAAGATCATGAATGGGAACATGCCATTGATGAAGCATTGGCGCAGGCGCTGACCAACTTGCGTTCGGTCGCCGCGCCCGCGGGCGAAATGACCGTGTTGCTTGGCCCCGGCTGGCCCGGCGTGTTGCTGCATGAAGCCGTCGGCCATGGTCTTGAAGGCGATTTCAACCGCAAGGGCAGCAGTGCCTTTTCCGGCAAGATTGGCCAGCGCGTGGCCGCGCCGGGCGTCACCGTTGTCGATGATGGCACCATGATGAACCGCCGTGGTTCGCTGTCGATTGATGATGAAGGCACGCCGACTCAGGAAAATGTCCTGATCGAAGACGGCATCTTGCGCGCCTATATGCAGGACCGCATGAACGCCCGCCTGATGGGCGTTGCCCCCACGGGCAATGGTCGCCGCGAAAGCTACGCCCATGCACCCATGCCGCGCATGACCAATACATTCATGCGCAGCGGCAATGACGATCCCGCCGAACTGTTAAGCCGCGTCAAAAACGGCATCTTCGCCAAAAGCTTTGGCGGCGGGCAAGTCGACATCGTGTCGGGCAAATTCGTGTTCAGCTGTACCGAGGCTTATTTGGTCAAGGACGGTAAGCTTGGCGATCCGATCAAGGGCGCGACGCTCATTGGCGACGGCCCAACCGCGCTGAACAAGGTCATTGGCCTTGGCAACGACATGGCATTGGATGATGGCATCGGCGTGTGCGGCAAAGGCGGCCAAAGCGTTCCGGCGGGCGTCGGGCAACCCACAACCTTGGTCAGCGCGCTTACGGTAGGCGGCACGGCGGGTTGATGGGCGCATATTTCGGTCCAAATGGCGATACGGCCGAATGAACCGCATGACCCAGATATGAGCCAAGCGATTAAGGTTGCGACCTATAATGTTCGCAAGGCCATTGGCCTTGACCAAAGGCGCAACCCCGAACGCATCGTCGCGGTACTGAAAGAAATCGACGCAGACATTATCGCGCTTCAGGAAGTGGACCGAAGGTTCGGCGCGCGGGTCAGCGCATTGCCGCTGGCGATGCTGGAGGCGGAGACATCGTGGATGCCCGTGCCTTTGCATTTCCGCCCCGCCGCCATTGGTTGGCACGGCAACGCGATTTTGGTGCGCAAGGGCATGGAGGTGCGCCATAGCCAGCCGATTGACATGCCAACGCTGGAACCGCGCGGCGCGGTGATGGCGGAACTGTCGGTTGCTGGCCATGCATTGCGCATCATTGGCGTGCATCTGGATTTATCGGGGCTATGGCGGCGCAAGCAAATCCGCGCATTGCTGGCGGCGATTGATGGCAGCCCGCGGCATATGCCAACTATTCTGATGGGCGATTTCAACCAATGGTCGGACAGCGGCGCACTGAACGAACTTGCGTTCCATCATCACCGGTTGGTGCAAACGCCCAAAAGCTTCCACACATCGCGCCCGGTCGCCCGATTGGACCGCATCATTGTCAGCCATGACGTGAAAGTCACCGCGGCGGACAGCCATATTTCGCCGCTGTCGAAACAGGCGTCGGACCATCTGCCCTTATGGGCATCGATTCAGAGTATCACTGCCTAATATTTAGGCAGTGATACTCTGCTGATTAAATTTTAGGCAGTTTAGAACATGGCGGCACTGATATCGGCTGCCCCTATCACCGGTAATCGGCGTTTTTATCCGCATTTCCCGTTTCTGGCACGACGTTTGCATATTGCACTGCACAACCAAAATTGGGGGCGTGCATGAAATATATTATTGCCATTATTAAGCCGCACAAGCTGGACCCGGTGCGCGAAGCGCTCACCGCGCTGGGCGTGTCGGGCATGACCGTGACGGAGGTCAAAGGCTTTGGCCGACAAAAAGGGCAGACCGAAATTTATCGCGGTGCCGAATATGCAACCAACATGGTGCCCAAGGTGAAAATTGAGGTCGCATGCGCGTCCGATCAGGCCACTGCCGTGGTCGAGGCCATTCAGCAGGCCGCCGAAACAGGCGCCATTGGTGACGGAAAGATATTTGAATTCGAACTTGCCGGTGCACTGCGCATCCGCACGGGCGACACCAACGAAACCGCGCTTTGACGCGATAATAGCAAGCTAGGGGAACCAGAAAATGTCCAAGACACTCAAGTTTCTAGGCGCGGCGGGGGCGACATTGTTCGCCGCTTTGCCCGCCTTCGCACAGGAGGCAGCCGAAAAAGCTGCTGATGGCGCGGCAGCGGTGGCGGTTGCCGTCGCCGACGGCCCGATTAAGGCACCGACCGTTGAACAAATGGCCGGCATGGTCGACAAGGGCGATACGACGTGGATGTTGATTAGCTCTGCATTGGTATTGCTGATGTCGATTCCGGCGCTTGCGCTGTTTTACGGCGGCCTTGTCCGCACCAAAAATATGCTCAGCCTGCTGATGCAGGTGTTCATGATCGTGTCGGTCGCGGCGCTTGTCTGGGTCACGTATGGCTACAGCCTGGCCTTCACTAGCGGTAACGCTTTCATCGGTGGCTTTTCCAAGATATTCCTGCAGGGCGTTAATGCCACAACTTATGCCGCCACGTTCAGCAACAATGTCTACATTCCCGAATATGCCTTTGTGGTATTCCAGATGACCTTTGCCTGCATCACGCCGGCGTTGATCGTCGGCGCATTTGCGGAGCGTATCAAGTTCACACCCTTGATGATCTTCACGGTGTTGTGGCTCACGTTCGCTTATTTCCCGATCGCACATATGGTGTGGTACTGGGCTGGACCAGACTTTCTGGTTGATGCACCGACCGACATGGGTCTGTTGTGGGGCTGGGGCGCACTTGATTTCGCTGGCGGCACTGTCGTCCACATCAATGCCGGTATTGCTGGTCTTGTCGGTTGCCTCATCGTTGGCAAGCGCATTGGCCATGGCAAAGAAGCAACCCCGCCACACTCGATGACCATGACCATGATTGGTGCATCGCTTCTGTGGGTGGGCTGGTTCGGATTTAACGCTGGCTCCAACTTGGAAGCCAACGGCCTTGCGGCACTTGCCTTCATCAACACCTTTGTCGCCACGGCTGCCGCTGCGGTTGCATGGTGCCTGATTGAACAGTTCCACCATGGTAAGCCTTCCTTGTTGGGTGCGGTGACCGGCGCGGTTGCGGGTCTGGTTGCGATTACGCCAGCCAGCGGATTTGCAGCGCCCATGACCTCCATCCTCCTCGGCTTTGCGGCATCGGGTCTGTGCTATGTCTTCGTGGCCTATGTGAAGAACAAGCTTGGCTATGACGATACGCTGGACGTCTTCGGCGTCCATGGCATCGGCGGTATTGTCGGCGCGATTGCCACCGGCGTGGTCGCTGACCCCGCATTGGGCGGTCAGGGCTGGATCGACTACACGGTCTTCCCCGCCATCCCCGGCGAATATGACATGGCCGGTCAGGTGATGACTCAGGTCTGGGCCGTCGGCACGACAGTCTTGTGGACGGCGGTTGTCTCGGCAATCCTGTTCTACGGACTGAAATTCATCACAGGGCTGCGTCCCGCAGAAGATGCAGAACGCGAAGGCCTGGATATCACCGAACATGGTGAGCGTGCTTACAACTATTGAGTTTCACGACTTGGCGGCAGGGCGCTCTCTCCTTTCCTCATACGCTCCGCCCCCTCCCGATGTTCCTCCCGCGAACATCCAACTCATGGCCCGGACCCGCGATGGTTCGGGCCTTTTTTGTGCGCGCGCAAAAATACAACTTTCCTACAAATAACCATATCGGTTATTCGAGTCGCGTCATGCAGGCGGCGGTCCGGAACGCTGGTCGGGATGATGGGAACGCTGGCGGGGCAACCTGTTGGCACGGTCGGCGCGATAGGGTGCGTGCTTCAGCCCAAAAAAGGGCCTGTTGCATCAAGCTCTGAACAGCGCAAACATGGTTGGATGTGGCGGGAAACCGTCCTGTCTTTGCGGACAGCCTTTGGGGGTTTACGAACCTTACCCCCGATGGACAGCATGCCAG
>JAIXYC010000072.1 GCA_027490455.1 Sphingomonadales bacterium | reverse complement strand
TGGGCCCGCTGTCCGACACGGAAGTTTGCCTCAAAAGCTTCTGTCGCCAAATTCGCAACATCATTCCCGAGTCGCGTCTTGAACATCGCCCTGCGCAGGGCTGGAGCAAAAAATGACACAAAAATATGACGCACTCATCATTGGCGCTGGCCACAATGGCCTTGTCTGCGCCTTTTATCTGGCGCGCGCTGGCCTAAAGGTTCGCATCGTCGAACGCCGCGATGTCGTGGGCGGTGCAGCCGTCACCGAAGAATTCCATCCCGGCTTTCGCAACTCGGTCGCAAGCTACACCGTCAGCCTGCTTCAACCCAAGGTCATTTCGGACATGAAACTGGCCGACCATGGCTACCGTGTCATTGAACGTCCGATATCGAACTTCCTGCCGCAAGAAGACGGCGGCTATTTGAAACTGGGTGGCGGGGTTGAGCGTACACAGGCCGAATTTGCGCGTTTTTCGAAACATGATGCCGCAGTCCTTCCCGAATATTATGATATGTTGGAAGGTGTTGCCGACGTCCTGCGCGATCTTGCGCTGAAATCGCCGCCCAATGTTGGTGACGGGCTGAAGACATTGATCGATGCTGCCGTGCAGGGACGCGGGCTGATGAAGCTCAACCTGTCGCAGCAACGTGACGTGCTGGAACTGTTCACAAAATCGGCGCGCAGCTTCCTCGACAGCTGGTTCGAAAGCGAAGCGGTCAAGGCGGCGTTCGGTTTCGACGCGGTCGTCGGCAACTATGCCAGCCCGGATACGCCCGGCAGCGCCTATGTTTTGCTCCACCACGTCTTTGGCGAAGTGAACGGCAACAAGGGCGCATGGGGACATAGCATTGGCGGCATGGGCGCAATTACGCAAATCATGGCGAAGGTGTGCGTTGCCCTTGGCGTGGAAATCAGCCTTGAAGCGCCGGTATCGCGCGTGCTGGTCGATGGCGAAAAAGTGGCTGGCGTCCGCTTGGAAAGTGGCGAAGAAATCGTCGCCGACCGCGTGATCTCCAACGTTGGACCAAAGCTGTTGTACGAACGCATGTTCGACGACGCAGATTTGAAACCTGAATTCAAACGCCGCGTAAAAGGGTTCAAGGCAGGCAGCGGTACGTTCCGTATGAATGTCGCGCTTTCCGAACTGCCCAAGTTTAAGTGCCTTCCCGAACCCGGCGAACACCATCAATCGGGTATCATCATTGCGCCAACGCTTGATTATATGGACCGCGCGTTTCTCGATGCAAAGCGCGATGGTTGGTCGCAAAAGCCGATTGTCGAGATACTCATCCCATCCGTCATCGACGATAGCCTCGCACCTGCGGGGCAACATGTCGCAAGCCTGTTCTGTCAGCAATTTGCGCCGGAGCTTCCGGATAATGCAGATGGTTCCAAACGCGATTGGGATGCCGAAGAGGGCAAGGCGGCCGATGTCATCATCGACACCGTGGAGGCTTATGCACCCGGTTTCCGCGCGTCAGTCCTTGGCCGGCAGATACTGAGCCCCAAGGGTCTCGAACGCAAATTCGGGCTTGTGGGTGGCGATATCATGCACGGGAATATGAGCCTCGACCAATTGTGGTCAGCACGTCCTATCTTGGGCCATGGCGCGTATCGCGGACCGTTGAAGGGCCTGTATATGTGCGGTGCGGGCAGCCACCCCGGCGGCGGTGTTACCGGCGCGCCGGGTCACAACTGCGCTGCTGAAGTGCTCGCCGACAGAGGCATACTGAAGCGGATCTTCGGCTAACCCATAATGAAAAAGCCGGATCTATACAGATCCGGCTTCTCCCCCCTGTCGCCCTTGGCGACAAACTTTATGTCATTCATTTAATGACGAATTTCACCTTCCTTCCCTACAAATTTTTGCAGGGAAGAAAAGCGAACAATTGTCAAAAATCGCGTGAGAACTTCACGCCGATCAGCCGTGGCTTGATCAGCACGTCGTAAAATGCACCGCCAGTTGGCGTCGCAGGCGTCACGCCCGTACCGCAAACCGTTTCAAGGCATTGGACGCCGGTGTTCACGATACCGCGTGTGTCGAACAGGTTCGTCGCAAACGCCTCGATTGACCATAGGTCGCTCTTCACGCCCACGGAGAAGTCAGCGGTCGTGTAGGCGCCCAAATCGCCCTTGATTGCATTTTGCGCAGGCCGCAAATCGCTCTTGCGACTTCCAATATGGTTCACGGCAAATTGAACATGGCCATCCCAGTCAGCGACAGGGAATTCGTAACGCGCGATGGCGTTGCCCTTCAATTTGGCTGTCACAGGCAGACGCGATCCAGCGGACGCGAGCAATGAATTGCCCGGTGTCGAACAATCAAAATTCGCGTTGGCAATGGCGCAGAAGTCACGGCGAATTTGCGCGTCGTTATAACTGAAGCCAGTGTTGATGCTGAAGCCGCCGGCACGATAGCCGACATCCATTTCAATACCGCGAATACGGGAAATACCGGCATTGCGGATTTCCGTCAGGCCGTTCGCGCCGAGGAAGGACAGTTGAATATTATTCCAGTCTTCCTGGAACACTGCGCCGTTCCAGCGGAACGCACCGAATGTGGTTTTCCAACCCAATTCATAATTGTCCAACTTGTCCGAGCCATAAGGTGGCAAGGTACCGCGACGGTTGATGCCACCGGGGCGGAAACCACGCGACCATGTTGCATATAGCAGCACGTCGTCGTTGACCTTGTACGTGGCGTTCAGCTTGTGGATGAAGCCAGTGTCCGAAGTCGACTTGTCAACATTGGTACAAGGGCTGCCATCGACAAGGATCGGCACCGGTGTGCCGCGCGGATTGGCACGACGTGTTGTGCCATCTGTGTTGAGGCAGGCTGCTTCACCGGTTCGACTGGAATAGCCGCTCGAAAATCCAAAGAAGCCCTGAAGCGAGTTATCAAACTTATAATAACGCAAACCGCCGGTGAGCGAGAGCTTCTCCGTCAGGTCATAGGTCAATTCGCCAAATGCCGCATAATCGCGGTCGACGCGCTTCTGCATGGTCAACCAGATATTGCTGTCGGTTCCGGTAACCGTGATGGAATCGGCAATATTGTCGATGATGTAGTTTTGGTCGATAATGTGCGACTGGCGCTGTGCAAACAAACCACCAATGAACCGCACGGATGCGTCCGCAGGGCTGGCAACACGCAATTCACCGAAGCTTTTCTTATACGTGTCAACGCCCTCAATATACTGGTTCGGGTTCACGAGGTTCCCGGCATTGTCGTAGAAATAATTGCCGTATCCAGAGAGCGCGTCGTAGAAATAGGCATAATCGGAATAGTCCAATTGCGTTTCTGTCTTACGACGCAAATGTCCGCCTGCTGCGGTCACATCCCAAGTACCGATCTTGCCTTCAACGGTCAGCGCGGCCTGAATCCATTTATCGCGGCTGCCCTCAGGGTTATACTGCACAATTTGCAGTTCGTCGGTTGTTTGGCCGGAGCGTTCCTGCGAATAGCTGCCCTGGGTGTTCTGGACCTGCCCCATCAGCGTTGGCTTGATGGTCCAATTGTCGTCCAGATCAATGCCCAGCGCCAAACGTGCGCCATATGTTTCAGCGTCGTTAAAATTCTTTTCAACCAACGCGGCATTGCTTTGGCGAATGCCAGAGCTCGCATAGGTGCGCGCGCCCTGAATATTGTCGATATAGCCGCCATCATCACGATACCAGCCGACCAAACGCGCTGCTGCGCCTTCGGCGATTGGCACGTTCACAAAGCCTTCGTAAATCGAACCGAAATCGCCATGCGCAACATTGTTGAGTTCAACGCCAACGCTGCCGTACAATCCAGAAGGATCGGGCGCATTGGTCACCAGCTTCAACGTACCAGCCATTGAGCTTGCGCCGTACAATGTGCCTTGGGGACCCGCCAACGCTTCGACACGCGCAAGGTCATATGCGTGCAAATCAAGCGCGCCTTGAATGGTCGTGATCGGCATTTCGTCGAGATATGTGCCGACGGTCGGCAGCGATGCCGAGTGGTTCGCGTTTTCACCCGACGCTACGCCGCGGAAATACACCTGCGCAAAACCTGGTCCACCTTGCTGAATAGTGACCGAAGGCAAAAACTTGACGACATCTTGCAGTTCGCTGACCTGCAACTGGTCGAGCTTTTCATTGCCAATCGCGTTGATGGCAATCGGCACATCCTGCAGATTCTGTTCACGCTTTTGCGCCGTCACGACGATGACATTGCTGTCCTCTTCAGCTGCTTGCTGCGCCATAGCTGGCGCTGCGAAGGCGGTTGATGTCAACAGCACAACGAGAGCTGTTCGGACGTTAGACTTCTGACTTTGTAGGCGCATGCAGCGACCCTCCTTTGTTACCCTGAAATAAATAGGCGCGCAATTGCGCCCTCACGCAATATATTTTCGCGCCATCCGGCAACTTCATACAATTTTACATTCCTGTGTTGCAACCCAGCAACTATCCTGCGGCAGGATAAATTTTCCACAAATGGCCAAGTGCGCGCTTCAACGGCTCAAGATGGGCGTCATAAGGCTTCCATTGGTCAACGCCGTCGCGGTTGATGGGGCGGCGGACCTGTTCGCTCGACGCAGTGCGCACGGCGCGCTTGTTTTCATGGAAATTCAGGCACGCCTCTTCAAACGGCAGCGCCAGATATTCGAGGAGATTTCGGATTTCTTGCTCCGGGTCTTCCAACAATTGTTCGTGAATGACGCGGTAAACATAGCCCGGCGCAACCGCATCAAAATGCGCCATCGCCCGCACATAATCCGCATAATATTGGCCCATATGGGCCAGGTCATAACTGAACGCCTGCCCCTTGGCGAAATGCTGGCGATAATTGGAGAAGCAGCAATCCAGCGGGTGCCGCCGCGCATCAATGATTTTGGCGCCCGGCAAAATCAAACGGATGAACGCCAGATAATTCCAGTTGTTGGGCAGCTTATCGATGAAAAATGGTGCGTCGGTTTTACGCTGGATGCGGGTGCGCTCGATGAATTCCGCGCCAAGCCTTTCGGCGTCATCGGCGGATAACGCAACGGTCGCATCAATCCAGTCCGACCCGCGCCCTTCACGCAGCGCCATGGCTGGAATGTCTGGCAATTCCATCGTCCCCTCAACCATCGAATGGCTCGCAAGGATTTGTTCGATCAGCGTCGAGCCCGCACGCGGCATGCCGATGATGAAGATAGGGTCTGGCGCCTTATGCCCCTGCCCCGCGCGCGCTTCCCAAAATGGCGCGGTAAATTGCGCCGCGATCTGATCGACCTGCGTGCTTACGCCTTGCGGATCATAGTGCAGCTCCGCACTGCGCAGCGCGTTGCCCTTGGCATAATGTGCAAAGGCAGCGGCATGATCCGCGCGCTCTTCGCTTGCCTTACCCAGCGCGAAATGCAGGTGAAACGCGTCCTCCGAAACCAACCCGGCCGATGTTAAAGCAGACTCCATCGCCGCAACATCTCCGTCCGAAAACTGGTAGGTTTTTAAATTGGCGAGGCTCCAATACACTTCGCCCAGCGTTGGTTCCACCGATATGGCGTGCCGATATGCTGCAACGCTTTCGTCCTGATTGCCAACGGTTTTGAGCATATGGCCATAGCTCATCCACAATTTGGCATGATCGGGGAACCGCGCGGTCAGTTCCTGATACAGCGCGATGGCCTCTGCATAACCGCCAATCCGCCCGAGTGCCGCAGCCTTCAAATTTTGCTGCACCGGATTGTCACCGTCTTCGGCGAGCACGGCATTCAAATGCTCCAGCGCCTCTGGAAACCGGTTTTGTTTGTACAGCACCGTTGCCAGATTGGCACGCGCCGCGCCGAAGTCAGGCGTCAGATCAAGCGCGCGGCGAAGCAATGCTTCGCTATCTTTCAACCGGCCCACACGCGCGGCCAATTCCGCCATCATGCGAATGGCGGCAACATCCGTTGGCGCATCACGCAAATGACCGCGCAACAGCGGCTCTGCATCCTCCAACCTGTTTTCGGAAAGCGCGACAGCCGCCGCCATAAGGTTCGGATTGCGCAAAGCAGCTTCGATAGCGGAGCGGGCAGATATTTGGTTCATTGCGGACGGTCTATGCGATGAAACGAAACTTTTGAAGCAGCCAAATCATCTGGCGTATCAATGTCGCGTAACATGCCCGCAGGTGCGGTCAGTTTTTCTGCATGGGCCAGAATATGCCGCGCACCAGCATCGCCCGCTGTCGCCAGCAAATCCGGCCAATGAGATCGCGGAAATATAGCAGGCGGCATGGGCTGGTGTCCGTCAAAAGATGCCACCACATTATCGGTGCAAGCCGCAATCAGCGCCTCAACATGGGCAGCCTGCACGAACGGCATATCGGCCAGCGCGATCAGCAACGCCTGCGCATTGGTGCGCAACGCCGCCTCAACCGCGAGATGAAGCGAGCCCGATAGCCCGATGCCGGGGTTCGGGTTGTCGACAATATCAAATCCCAAACGATTATAATGTGCTGCAATAATTGCGTCGGGCTGACACACCGCGAAATGCGCTGCCGCCGCAACGCTAACCAGTTCATGCGCCGCACGCGCACCAAGTGGCGCGCCTTCAAGGTCTGCCATCAACTTATCAGAACCAAAGCGCCGCGCATTGCCAGCCGCCAGCAGGACGATCGCGACCTCCTTCGCGTGCATCACCGCAAGCCTTGGTTAAACGCGCGGATCATGCCGCCCGCGATAGACAGCGCGATTTCGGGCGCGCTGATGGCGTTAATCGCCACGCCCGCAGGCCCTTCAATGCGCGCGCATTGTTCTGCGCTGACACCCGCCGCCGACAGCCGGGCAAGACGCGCCTGATGCGACCGGACGGAACCGAGCGCAGCGACATAGGCCGCGGGGCTCGCCAGCGCCGCCGCCAGCGCAGGGTCGTCGATTTTGGGATCATGGCTAAGCGTCACAATCGCGCTTCGGCTATCGGGCGCAAAGGCCTTGACCGCGTCGTCGGGCCAGCGGTCATCCAACCGGATGCCGGGAAAGCGCTCCGCCGTTAAAAACCGCCCGCGCGGGTCGCACAATGTGACATCCACCCCCTGCGATACGGCAATGGCGGCAAGGGCCGATGCAATTTCAACCGCGCCGACAATCAGCAAACGGCGCGGCGGATGGTAGATATTGACGAAGCCAGCACCGGCGTCATCGTCCAGCACAGCACTTCGGCCCGATTCCAAATCCGTCGCAACCGACAGCGCCGCACCAGCAGAACGCGCCTGGATGATATCGGCAAACAGATGCGCCGGAAAACCATCGGCGGAAACAGGCTGGACCAGCACCTGAATATCCCCGCCACAGGGCAGGCCCACGTCCCACGCCGCATCGTCAGCAACGCCATATCGGCGGAGCACCGACGGCGCGCCCGCCAAAACCATGTGCGCGCGTTCAAGAACATCGCCCTCGACACAGCCGCCAGACACCGAACCCACAAATCGCCCGTCCGCGTGCACAAGCATATGGGTGCCAACTGGGCATGGCGCGGATTTCCAGGTTTCGACCACCGTCGCAATCGCCATAGGCGCGCCTGCCCAATCGATTGCGGCGGCAAGGATACGGTCGTGGTTGGCGCTGCCCATAGTCATGGCAATGCGCTAGCAAAGAGGCGGAAGCGTTGCTATATGAAACGCAGTTTTGGGCGGGAGCTTATTTTCATGGCAATTCAGACGTCAATCAATGGCAAGCCGGTGGCGCTTGCGGCGGAACCAGACACCCCGTTGCTTTGGGTTATCCGCGAAGAGCTTGGCCTAACCGGTACCAAATTCGGATGCGGCATTGCGGCCTGCGGCGCCTGCACCGTCCATGTGAATGGCGAACCCACCCGTTCATGCAGCGTTCCCGTTAGCGACGTTGCGGGCAAATCGATCACCACCATCGAAGGTCTGAAATCGGCGGACGGCACGCTCCACGCCGTCCAGCAAGCTTGGATTTCTGCGCAGGTTCCGCAATGCGGCTATTGCCAGTCGGGGCAGATTATGGCGGCTGTGGCGCTTATCAAAAAAACCGGAAGCCCAAGCGACGAACAAATTGACGAAGCGATGACCAACATCTGCCGCTGCGGCACCTATCCGCGCATCCGTAAGGCGATTCATGCAGCGACCGGGCAAGCGGCAAAAGCCGCGAAATCTGCAGAAGGAGCAGCATAATGGCTGACAACCCAACAGCAGCAATGCAAATAGCCGCGCCAGCAAAGCGCAAGGGCGTCAAGCGCCGTGCCTTCCTCATTGGTGGTGTCGCGGTCGTCGGTGCGGGCCTGTTCGGTATCTCCATCGCCGACAGCAATGCCGCCAAATCCGCCAAGGCGCGCCTTGAAAGCGACGGCGGCCACAGCTTTGCCACGTGGCTGAAAATTGGTGAGGATGACAGCATCACCATTTATTCGCCGCATACCGACATTGGTCAGGGATCGAACACCGGTCTTGCGCAAATGCTGGCCGAAGAGCTGGATGCGGCGTGGGATCAGGTGCGCGTTGTTTCTGCACCTGCAGAACCGGCGTTCGCCAATGTGGGACTGGGGCGCGCCTTCCTTGCCGATATGACGGGCCAGCCTGCGATCATTAATGGCATTCCGCAATCATTCCTGTCCTTCATCGCGCGGCAAATGAACCTTCAAATGACCGGCGGCTCAACCGCTTTGCGGTTCACAGGCCGGGTGACCTTTCAAAATGTCGGGGCGGCGACGCGGCTGGCATTGATTGAAACCGCTGCCAAGCGGCTGGACGTTCCGGCGGATGAACTGACGACACAGGACAGCCATGTCATCCATTCCAAATCCGGTCGTGCGTTGCGCTATGGTGAACTGGCGGCTGAAGCCGCAACCTTGTCGCTCGACAATGCGCCAAAGCTGAAAGATCCGTCGCAATATCGCATCATGCGCCAATCGATACAGCGGCTCGACATTCCCGCGAAAGTCGATGGCAGCGCGCAATATGGCATGGACTTTTCGGTTCCCAACATGCGCGTCGCAACGATCATGGCGGCGCCTGTGCGTGGCGGCAAATTGACGTCCGTGGACACCGCGCCTGCGTTGGCGGTCAAAGGCGTCGAGAAAGTCATTAAGCTCGATGATGCTGTTGCTGTCGTGGCGAAAGGCTATTGGCCAGCCATTTCCGGCTTGCGCGCGCTCACACCAGAATTTTCGGACGGCGGCAATGGCGGCATTTCGACCGCGTCCATTTTCAAAGCGCAGGGCGACCTGATCGCCAAGGGTGATGCCGATAGCACAGCCGGCGACGGTGATGTGCAGGCCGGTCTTGGCGCAAAGCCGATTGAGGCGACTTATCAGGTGCCGTTCCTGCACCACGCGATGATGGAGCCATTCGCCCTGACCGCCCATTTTAAGGATGGAAAGCTCAACATTTGGGGCGGCATGCAGGACCCGCTTGCGACCAAGATGATGGCGGTGGACGTTTCCGGTCTCGACGCGGATGATGTGACATTCCACCCGATGATGATCGGTGGCAGCTTTGGCCGCCGCTTGCCGATGTATATGGAAATCGTCGGTCAGGTGACAAAGCTTGCGATGCAATTGCCCTATCCGGTGAAGCTTATCTGGAGCCGCGAGGAAGAAGTCGCCCAAGGCGCATATCGCCCGCAAAGTTCCGCCGCGCTGAAGGCGTCGTTGACCAAAGAAAAGCGGATAACGGCATATCGCAACGACTATGCCCAACCCGAAAGCGCCGAGAGCGAAACGGTATTTCCTTATACCCTGCCCGCCGTGTCGCGCCGGCACTTTGCGCATGTTTCGAACCAGCAAACCGGCGCGTGGCGCTCGGTGAACTCGACCCAACAAGGCTTTTACAATGAAAGCTTCATGGATGAGCTGGCCCATGCAGCGGGCGAAGACCCGGTTGTGTTTCGCCGTAACCATTTAAAGGCGGGATCACGGCATTTGCGCGTCTTGGACGAAGTGGCTGCCCGCGGCGGTTGGGGCTCCCCCCTTCCCGCCGGAACGGGTCGCGGTGTCGCACTGGTCGAAAGTTTCAGAACCATCGTCGCGCAGGTAATCGAAGCGTCGGTCAGTGAAGACGGCATGCCCAAAGTGCATAAGGTAACAACGGTCGTGGACGCCGGAAGCATTGTTAACCCGGACGCAGCGATGGCGCAGATTGAGGGCGGCATCATCATGGGGCTTTCGTCCGCCATTGGTGAGGCGATTACGCTTGAAAATGGCGCGGTTCAGCAAAGTAACTTGGCCGATTATCCGTTGTTGAAAATGGCAGACACGCCCTTGGTGATGGATATCCATTTCCTCAACAGCGGCGCAGATATGGGCGGCATTGGCGAACCCGGCGTTCCTCCCGCTGCCCCAGCCTTGGCCAACGCGCTGTTCGCTGCCACCGGCAAGCGTGTCCGCAATCTGCCCATCCTAACGCAAGCAAAGGCCTAATTTGCCGCACGCACGTTTGTTAAAGCCAACGGACAATCTGGAAATCGCCGAGACATTGGCGCGGGCGTTCCAGACAGAGACCGGGTGGAGCTACGTCATTCCAGACGCAAAGCTGCGCGCGCAGCGGCTTACGGGTATGTTCCATCTGTTCTTGCGCGACGAACATCGCAAAGGTGCGGTGTATGGAACCGACGGCATAGAGGCCGTCACGCTTTGGCGCGGCCCGGGAAATGCGCGCGACAGCATGTTGGATATCGCGCGGCTAATTGTGCCGTTCGTCCAGCAGCTGCGCTTTTCGATATTTCGCGGCCTCGAAGTCGCAGACCTCATCGAAAAGCATCTGCCAAAAGAGCCCGTCTGGTATTTGCATTATGCGGGATGTGATCCGGCCTATCAGGGCAAGGGTTATGGCGGCGCTGCCATTCGCGCAGGTTTGGAACGGGCGGATCAGGATGGATTGCCCGCCTATCTGGAAACCGCAGACGAACATAATATTCCATTATATCAAAGCTTTGGTTTTGCCATAAAGCATAGCTGGCAAGTTCCCGAAGGACCGCAATTTTGGGGCATGCAGCGCCCGGGCAAGACCCGCCACTAACTACCGCCAGCGCCCATAGCCGCTGAAGTCCTTGCCCTCCTTACAAAAGCAGCCTAGCCTCTGCGCACGCACCAGGTCTGCGCGAGAGCGTGGATAATAGGGAAGCCGGCGGAAATCCGGCGCTGTTCCCGCAACTGTAACCGGCGAGCTTTTGCTCCATATGCCACTGGGGAAACGGGTAACCGTGAAACTGGGAAGGCGGGGCAAGAGCACTGACCCGGGAGCCAGGAGACCTGCCTGATTGCGGTTTGTCCTTTGTGCTTGCGGGACACGGGCGCAATCGGGGTTTTCCTCCGCGTGACGACATTTGTTGGACGTCGTGCGAAGGAGATAGTTCCATGACCTTTTTAAGATATACGGCCGCGGCGCTTGCGCTGCTGCCGGCGTCTGCAATGGCAGATGAATGGGACGACGTTATCGTTGTCACCGCGAGCGGATTTGAACAGCCGCGATCGGAAACCGGACAAGCGATTGATATTGTCGACCGCGAACGGCTCGACCAATTGCAAAGCGCCACCATCGGCGATGCCCTGCAAACCGTACCCGGCGTTACCGTTGCGGCGCGCGGCGGGCTTGGCGGGCAGACCAGTGCATTTTTGCGCGGCGGAAATAGTTCGCAGACGCTTGTGCTCATCGATGGCGTGCGGATCAACGACCTCACCAGCCCCAATGGCGCTTTTGACTTTGGTTCGCTGATGACCGGCAATATTGGTCAGGTGGAAATCCTCCGCGGTCCAAACTCAATCATCTGGGGCAGCCAAGCGATTGGCGGCGTGGTCAATATCCAGTCACTGGCCCCGGTCGATGGTTTCGAAGGACGCTTCGGCGCGGAATATGGTGCCGCCGATACCAAACGGATGAACGCCAACATGGCCGGAACCAGTGGCGCGTTGGAGGGCAGCTTTGGAGGATCATATGTCGATAGTGGCGGCATTTCCGCACTGGCGGGCGGAACCGAACGCGATGGCTTTGAAAATGTCGCGGGCAATGGCCGGTTGAAGGTCAACATCAGCGATGCCTTCAATCTCGATTTCCGCGGCTATTACAACCGCGCGATGGTGGAATATGACTCCGCCTTTGGGATCGGTGCGAATGCCCTGCCCGTCACCCGCAACCGGCAATTTATCGGCTATGTCGGGGCGAATGTCGTTGCGTTCGACGGCCGCATGCAAAACCGCATTGCTTATACACGAACCGATCTCAGGCGGCTTGGCACGGACCCAGTGCTGTTTAGCTTCAACAACTTCATTGTCCGTGGCAGCATCGACCGCGCGGAATATCACACGGCGTTTGACGTGAACGACGCCCTGACCCTGACCGCTGGTTTGGAATATGAACGGTCGTTCGCCAGCACATCTTTTGAGGGCGCTGCAGCCGATGTCGCGCGCAACCATGTGACCAGCGGCTTCTCGCAGATCATCGTTCATCCATTGGCCGGGCTGACGGTGACGGGCGGGGTCCGGCATGACCAATATAGAGATTATGGCGGGCACACGACGTTGGGCGGCAATATTGCCTTCACCCCCAATGATGGCCGCACCATGTTACGCGCCACCTATGGCGAGGGTTTCCGCGCGCCGACGCTGAGCGAAGGTCAACCACCTTATGGCAATCCCGACCTGCGGCCCGAAACCGCGCGTAATTTCGACCTTGGTTTCGAACAGCAGATATTGGATGGAAAGGCCCGGTTTTTTGCGACCTATTTCAATCGGCGCAGCACGGACTTGATCGCGTTTTCCTTTGCGACTTTTCAGTCCGAAAACATCGACCGCGTTAAATCAACCGGCGTGGAAGCTGGCTTCAACCTGAACCCCACCGACCGATTGGACATTC
>JAIXYC010000116.1 GCA_027490455.1 Sphingomonadales bacterium | reverse complement strand
GGGTGCCGCGTCTGGTTCATAACCGGCCATTTCAATAACGCGGTAACCGACGTCGATCTTATAATGATCGATAAACCAACGCCCGATCTCACCCAAAGTCATCCCATGCCGCATGGGCATCGGGCCCGCACCAACAAAGCTTTCCCAACCCTTTTGCAGCGTCAATCCTTCGACGGGACGGCCCGCAGGATTTGGGCGATCCAACACCCAAACCGATTTGCCATGCGCGGCAGACGCCTCAAGCACATAGAGCAGCGTCGTAATAAACGTATAAATCCGGCAACCCAGATCCTGCAAGTCGATCAGGATGACATCAAAGGTGTCCATCGACTCACTGGAAGGGCGCCGCACTTCGCCATAGAGGCTGAATATCGGGATACCGAGCACCGGATCGGTGAAGTCGGGTGACTCCATCATATTGTCTTGCTTGTCACCCCGAAGGCCATGTTGAGGACCAAAGGCGGAGGTGACATTGATATCGTCGAGCGCCGCAAGTGCATCCAAAGCGTGCGTCAGGTCTGCTGTTACAGATGCTGGATGGGCCAGTAACGCGACACGTTTACCCGCCAATGGCTTGCGAAGTTCTGGCTCCGTGAGGAGGCGATCAATTCCAAATTTCATGCCGCGCTTCGTGCCTCCAGTTGCAGGGCAAAGCAATCCTTATGATGAAAATCCGCTTTCCCCGGTGGGTGCGCGAGTGCCCAATAAGCGGTACGTCCGTCCTTGTCCGCAATAACGGCACTTAACCCGGCCATTACATCCACCGTGCGCAAAGATTCGGGCAGGTCCACTTTGACCGTCATTTCGAATATGCCCTCACCCGCAGTGCAATTTATCTGCGGTGGGGCGGAGGCAAGCTCCGCCATGCCTTCACGGTATCTGGTAAAGGCATATGCCGCCCATTGTCCCGACGGCGCGAAGTTGAATTCGACATAGCTGCCGTCATCGGCGCGGCCGCAAAACAATTCAAAACATGTGTCTTTCCAAAGCCCGTCCGTGCGTTCCGGTTGCGCAGCTTTAGGGAAATGTATCTCGTCAATAAACCCGTGCAGCACGTATTTTATGTGCAAAGCGCCGTCTTCGGCGCGATCAACGTGCACGGTGATACGGTCCACAAAGCCCTTTTCGCTCAATGGATGGCATTGCAGCACCGTTTCCGTCATCGAAATATTGGCCAATGTCGAAACTCCATGCTAGGCGCTAACGCGCTATGACTGCTTATAAATCTGATCTCCTTCGCCAGCTTGATGCACGCGGCTACATCCACCAAACAACCGACGCAGCGGCGCTTGATGCGCTTGCGTCTAAAGAGATTGTTCCGGGATATATCGGCTTCGATGCGACTGCGCCATCGCTTCATGTCGGAAATCTGGTGTCCATCATGTTACTGCGCCGATTGCAGCAGGCTGGACACAAACCCGTCGTGGTCATGGGCGGCGGCACGACGCGTATTGGTGATCCGACGGGCAAAGACGAGGTCCGCAAGATGCTGACCGATGAAACCATCGAAGCCAACATATCGTCGATACGCACGGCGTTTGAGCAGTTTCTAACCTTTGGCGATGGTCCGACCGATGCCGTGATGGTCAACAACCATGACTGGTTGGGTCAGCTGGGATATATCGAGCTTCTGCAAGAAGTTGGCACCCACTTTACCGTCAACCGGATGCTGACATTTGATTCGGTCAAGCTGCGGCTTGAACGCGAACAGCCCATGACCTTCCTCGAATTCAACTATATGATCTTGCAAGGATATGACTTCCGTCATCTCAGCAAGACGATGGGCGTCCGTTTGCAAATGGGCGGATCGGACCAATGGGGCAATATCATCAACGGCATGGAATTGGCGCGCCGGATGGATGGTGCAGAGGTGTTCGGCCTAACAACGCCGCTGATTACCAAAGCCGATGGATCGAAAATGGGCAAGTCCGTCTCTGGCGCGGTCTGGCTCAATCGCGAACAGCTGCCTGATTATGATTATTGGCAGTTCTGGCGGAATACGGACGACCGCGATGTTGGTAAGTTCCTGCGCCTTTTCACCGATTTGCCACTCGGCGAAATCGAACGTTTGGAATCGTTGGAAGGTTCCGAAATCAACATCGCCAAGATCGCGCTGGCAAACGCGGCAACCGAATTGTGCCGTGGTGCCGAGGCATCTGCCTTGGCGGCTGAAACCGCACGAAAGACCTTTGAAGAAGGAACATCGGGCGGCGATTTGCCAACGATTGACGTCAGCGCAGAGATTTCGGTGATTGATGCCTTGGTCGCGCTGAATTTCGTGGCATCCAAAAAAGAAGCGCGCAGAATGATACAAGGCGGCGGCGCGCGGGTTGCCGACGCCGCTATCATGTACGAAAATGAGATGATTTCAGCGCAGGCTGAGCCTGTTAAAATTTCTGCTGGTAAGAAAAAACACGGCCTCATCCGCTTCGGATAAATGCGTCGGTAAATTTACTAAGCGTGGCTTTACCAAATATTTGGAACTTGGCGGTACGGTGATTATTCAACATCAATAACCGCACGAGGCCGCTCGACATGGCACAAGCAGTTCCGAACCCTGATCTGGATTTCCGCATCGCGGCCCGTCGCCGCGCGAACCACACCGTCATAGCCGAGAGCAAGTTGCGCGGCGACCAGCCCATTCACATCGTCAATATCTCGGCACATGGCTTCATGATTGACGATAACCCCGGCTTCGAACGCGGTGATCGCGTTGAGCTTCGGCTGGCAGTGATTGGCAGAATTGAAGCACTCGTTATCTGGACTTCTGAAAAGCGGGCGGGTTTTCAGTTCGAACGCGTGTTGCGCTTGCCCAATTTTCTTGGGCTGCTGGAAGTCATCTCGCCAAAGCTGCGCTAACCGCCGCGTAACGTCGCCACACCGGCATCTCGTTCAAACAGATATAACGCTACACGGGCAGCCTGCCCTCGCGGGCCATCAAGTCCGCCGTCGCGTTCCAACAAAAGCCGTGCATCGTCAGCCGCAACACCGATAAGTTCACGCACTTGCTCTGGCGTGGCAACGCGAAATGGGCTGTCGCCCGACTGACGCGTTCCCAGCATTTCGCCGGCTCCGCGCAGCTTAAGATCTTCCTCGGCGATACGAAATCCGTCATTGGTTTCGCGCATAAGCGCAAGTCGCGCGCGCGCCGTCTCACCAATTTGCGTCGTGCGCACCAGAATACAGACCGATTTCTCTGACCCGCGACCAACGCGACCGCGCAGCTGATGCAATTGCGCGAGGCCGAAACGATCCGCGGCCTCGATAACCATCAGGCTGGCATTCGGGACATCAACGCCGACTTCAATAACCGTTGTCGCCACAAGCAACCGTGTCTCACCCGCAACGAAGCGCTCCATAACCGCGTCTTTTTCCGCGCCACGCATACGCCCATGCACCACATCAACCTGCGGTCCGAACCTTAGCCGGAGCATTTCTGCGCGTTGCTCGGCGGCGGCAAGATCGCTCTTGTCGCTCTCTTCGACCAACGGGCATACCCAAAATGCCTGTTTCCCGGCAGCCAGATGGCGGGCAACGCCGTCAACCAATTCAGCAAGCCTGTCCTGCGACATGACGCGTGTTTCAACGGGCGTACGACCGGGCGGAAGTTCATCAAGGATGGAACTGTCCATTTCGCCATAAGCCGCGAGCGCGAGGCTGCGCGGGATAGGCGTTGCCGTCATGACCAGCAGATGCGGAACCCCCCTGCCCTTGCGCGACAGCATGAGCCGCTGGGAAACGCCGAAACGATGCTGCTCGTCAATAACGGCAACCGCGAGCGATTTATAGGTCACTGCCTCTTGGAAAATCGCATGCGTGCCGACGAGGATGTGGATCGAACCGTCAGCCAGCCCCATCAACGTTGCTTCGCGCAGGCTGCCTTTTTCGCGGCCCGTTAGGATGGCGATATTTACCGGTATCCCCGCCAATAGCTTTTGAAGGCCGGCATAATGTTGGCGCGCCAGAATTTCGGTTGGCGCCAACATTGCTCCCTGCATCCCCGACTCTACCGCACGGAGCAAGGCCATCAGCCCAACCATCGTCTTGCCCGCGCCGACATCACCCTGAAGCAAACGCAACATCGGCCGTGATTGCGCCAAGTCGCCCTCAATTTCGGCAATGGCGCGCTGCTGCGCCCCCGTGAGCGCAAATGGCAATTTCAACAGTGAGATTAAGGAGCCATCACCCGCCACGGGTACGGCAGTACGTTTGTCCATCGCCGCGCGGATAAGGCGCATAGCGAGTTGATTGCTGAACAGTTCATCATAGGCCAACCTGTCGCGCACGGACTGGTCATCCTTGCGATGTACGCTTCCCATCGCCGCTGCCCAGTTGGGCCAGTTCCGGCCAGCGACCAAAGTTGGCTCAATCCATTCAGGCAGGTCGGGCACATCCTGCAATGCGGCCCCCGCAAGTTGGCCCATGCGTTTGTTCGTCAGTCCATCCGAGAGCGGATAAATAGGCTCGGCAAGGCCAGGTGACGTATCGCTGTCGACGGGAACGACATGATCGGGGTGCACCATTTGCAATTCATCGCCATAGCGTTCGAGCTTGCCCGAAATGATCCGTTTCTCTCCAACGGGCAGTTGCTTGCGCGCCCATCCACCATTTCGGCCGAAAAAGGTGAGCGTCAGATAGTTTCCGGCGACGTCCGCAACGAATATCCGCAACGGTGCGCGCGCGTTGTTGCTGTTGCGGTGGTCCATGACCGTAACGGTAACAATGATGTTGCTGCCAACATCCGCGACATCCAGCAAGGAAACCGCCTTGCGATAGGTCCAGTTGGCCGGAAAATGATACAGCACATCCTTCACCCGCTCGAGCCCCAGTCGCTCGAGAGGCTTTGCCAGACCAGGGCCGACGCCTTTCATGGCGCGCACTTCTGCAAATAACGGATTGAGTATATCGGGACGCATGACTAGGGCCGCTTATAACCCGCAAATCATTTCACGCCACCAGCATAAAGGATGCGTTACATGGACGCTGACCCATATCGTCGCAAATTGCATTATCGTGCACATCACCGTGGCACGCGCGAAGCGGACGCCATGGTTGGCGGCTTTTTCGACCAATGTTCGGCCAACTGGGGCGAAGTCGAATATGAATGGTTCGAACGCCTGATCGATGAGGAAGATGTCGACATAATGGCGTGGGCACTCGGCACTGCACCGCCCGATCCTGCCTTTGCGGGGCCATTGATGGACCAACTGATGCAGCTGAATTTCATCACGCTGCCTGAAGGGCTTAGCACCCAAAATTCATGATTGATTTGCAGCGGATCACAACCAGTCGCAACGCGCTGACGCTCGCGTCGGTGCCGCAGGGTTTTGCGCCGCTTCTGCTTGCCGACCTTGCACGCGCGGCCAAAGCACGCACGCTGTACATCGCGCCTGATGAAGCCGCAATGCGCGCAATTGCCGATGCC
>JAIXYC010000157.1 GCA_027490455.1 Sphingomonadales bacterium | reverse complement strand
TGCGCGCAGCGACAATTTGCCTTGAATTTTTGGCGCGGACAGGCCTTTCATGCCCTTTTCCAGCACAAAGCCGCGGATACCGCCGCCATGCGCTTCTGATTTTGCCCAGACGACGAAGACGTCGGCAAAGGGTGCGTTGGAAATCCACGTTTTCGAACCGTTGATGACATATCCGCCATCAACCTTTTTGGCGAAGGTGCGCATGCCCGCAGGATCGGACCCTGCGTCCGGCTCAGTTAATCCAAAGCAGCCGATGAGCGTTCCTGCCGCAAGTCCGGGCAGATATTTGCGGCGCTGTTCTTCGGAACCATATGCATAGATCGGATGCATCACCAGCGACGATTGAACCGACGCCATCGAACGATAGCCCGAATCCACGCGCTCAATTTCACGCGCAATCAAGCCATAAGCGACATAAGACGCGCCAACGCCGCCATATTCTTCCGGGATCGTTGCGCCCAGCAAACCCGTTTGGCCCATCAGCGGGAACAATTCGGGTGCATCAATTTCGGTCCGGTACGCGTCAATCACGCGTGGCTGCAATTCGCTTTGCGCAAAGGCATGTGCCGAATCGCGGATCATGCGTTCATCTTCGGTAAGCTGCGCATCCAGACGGAAAGGGTCGGACCAATCAAATGCTGCCAATTCGGCCATAAGGTTTCTCCAATGTTGCGTGGTCGCTAAACTTTTTGTCTGCTGCGGGCAAGCTGGCAAAATGTCTGTAACCCGTCTATTCGCCTGCAATCAAATAGGAGATAGCGGTGAAGCTGGCAGCAGATGTAGAGACGATTCTGACACACCTCGGAACGCAAATTTCGGGGGATATGGCGTCATACTCGCCCGTCGATGGAAGCAATATCGGATCGGTTCCAACCGCCTCCGGATCAGATATTGATGCGGCCTGTACGAACGCCACCGATGCGTTTCACAGTTGGCGCGCTGTTCCGGCGCCGCGTCGCGGAGAGCTTGTTCGCCTTTTCGGCAATGCCTTACGCGAAGATAAGGAAAATCTGGCGCGCCTTGTCACCATCGAATGTGGAAAGCCGTTGTCTGAGGGCATGGGCGAAGTGCAGGAGATGATCGACATTTGCGACTTCGCCGTCGGCTTATCGCGCCAGCTTCATGGTCTTACCATCGCCAGCGAACGGCCCGGCCACCGCATGATGGAACAATGGCATCCCTTGGGGCCGGTTCAGGTCATTTCTGCGTTCAATTTCCCAGTCGCCGTCTGGGCATGGAATGCCGCGTTGGCACTTGTCTGCGGCAATAGCGTAATCTGGAAACCATCGGAGAAAACCCCGCTGACTGCAGCGGCCGTACAAGCCATTTTTGAACGTGCGGTGACCGCATTTGGCGATGCCCCAGCGCATGTATCACAAGTGGTGCACGGCGGACGCGACGTTGGCGCGGCTTTGGTCGCGGACCCACGCATCGCGCTCATCTCTGCCACCGGCAGCACGGAAATGGGCCGCAAAGTTGGACAGGTTGCGGCCGCGCGTTTTGCCAAGACGATTTTGGAACTTGGCGGCAATAACGCCGCGATCATTACCGACAAAGCCGACCTTGCATTGGCGTTGCGCGGCGTGCTGTTCTCGGCATTTGGCACAAGCGGGCAGCGGTGCACGAGCCTGCGCCGCGTTTTTGTGCATGATGCGATCTATGACAATTTTGTGGAATCATTGAAGGCCGCCAGCACATCCATGGCGGTCGGCGACCCGCTAGATGGCGGTAATCTTGCTGGCCCCCTTATTGACGAAGCGGCATATGACGGCATGCAAGTCGCCCTCAATGAAGCGCGCGCGCTTGGCGCAAATATCACGGGTGGTGCGCGGATGGACTTGGCAGGTGTCTATGTCCGGCCTGCGCTCGTCGAGATGCCCGCGCACAACGGCCCGGCATTGCGCGAAACCTTTGCACCGATACTCTACATCTTCCGCTATCATGATTTGGCGCACGCCATCGCACTTCAAAACAGTGTCGGCGCGGGGCTTTCGTCGTCGATATTCTCGACCGACATCCGCGAGTGCGAACGGTTCCTGTCGGCAGAAGGTAGCGATTGCGGCATCGCCAATGTCAATATCGGCACATCCGGCGCTGAAATCGGCGGGGCATTTGGCGGTGAAAAGGAAACGGGCGGTGGTCGCGAATCCGGTTCGGACGCATGGAAAGCCTATATGCGCCGCGCGACGAACACGATTAACTATTCGAATGAACTGCCGCTTGCGCAAGGGGTGACTTTCGACCTAGGTTAACGCTTGAGGAGAGCGAAAATGCGTGTCGACAAATTGCCACCGGTGAATGTGACGCTGCAGCCGAGCAACCACCCCTATCTCAATGGCGCGTGGACACCGCAGCATGAAGAGGTCACGGCGACGGACCTTGAGGTGATCGAAGGCAGCATTCCGGACGACATTGACGGCGTCTATTTGCGCAATACCGAAAACCAGATCCATCAGCCGCTCGGGCGGTATCATCCCTTTGATGGCGATGGGATGATCCACCAGATTGATTTTTCGGGTGGTAAGGCAAGCTACCGCAACCGCTTTGTGCGCACCCGCTGTTTTCAGGCGGAGCAGGATGCTGGCGGTTCGCTCTGGGGCGGGTTGATGGACAAGGTGAGCGTGTCGAAACGCCCCGGCTTTGGCGCCCATGGCAGCCTCAAGGATTCATCGAGCACCGACATCATCGTGCACGCCGGCAAGGCTGTTTCCACTTTTTACCAGTGCGGTGAAGGCTATGTGCTCGACCCCGAAACGCTGGAGCAGGAAGGCGTTGCGTCCTGGGTGCCGCTTGACGGCATTTCGGCGCATCCCAAGGTTGATGAACGCACGGGCGAGTTGCTGTTTTTCAACTACTCCAAACATGCGCCATATATGCATTATGGCGTTGTCGACCGCAGCGGAAAGCTTGCGCATTATGTGCCCATCCCGCTTCCCGGGCCGCGTTTGCCGCATGACATGATGTTCACCGAAAATTGGTCAATATTATGCGACTTTCCTTTGTTCTGGGACGAGGAGCTGTTGAAGCGCGATGTCCATGTGACGCGGCTCCACGAAGGGCTGCCATCGCGTTTCGCGCTCATTCCACGTTATGGTCAGCCCGAAGATATCCGCTGGTTTGAAGCGGACCCGACCTTTGTTCTGCACTTCATCAATGCCTATGAGGACGGGGACGAGGTCATCCTCGACGGCTATTTCGAAGAAGACCCTTATCCGCCACCGATCGAAAATGCCGACGGCTATGGCCATATGATGGCCTATGTCGATGAACATAGTTTCAAGCCCAAGCTGCACCGTTGGCGCTTCAACTTGAAGGACGGCACCACGCGTGAAGAGCGATTGGATGACCGGATTTTAGAGTTCGGGATGATGAACCAACGCTATTTGGGGCTGCCCTATCGTTATGCCTATAGCACGACGTCAAAGCCGGGCTGGTTCCTGTTCACGGGCTTCGTCAAACATGATTTGGTCACGGGTGAGTCTTGGGAAGTCCAGCTGACCGATGGTCGCTATGCCAGCGAGGCGCCCTTTGCCCCGCGGGTGGGCGCCGTGGACGAAGACGACGGGTATCTTGTCAGCTTTGTGACCGACGAAAACCGAGGAACGTCGGAATGCATCCTCATCGACTGCAAACGCTTTGATGATGGGCCGGTGTGCAGAATCGCTTTGCCACATAAGATCAGCAGCGGAACTCACGCGCATTGGGCGGACCGAAGCGTCCTTTGATAATCGCATATTGCGCAGCCATGACACCCTAGGAATTTGGTACCTTTTCCCGGCCTTGCTTGGTTGCCAAGTAAACAGTACTAATATTTAATATTAGAAAAACCTGTTGCTGTGATTCAATCGCGCAATCCGATTGCCGCATCAGCTTTTAGTCTGACATAGGGCCGCGATAACGAAAATTGGTGGATGATATGAAGAGCACAGCACGGGCGGTTGTAATTGGTGGTGGCGTTGTCGGCGTAAGCACGTTGTACCATCTTGCCAAAATGGGGTGGAGCGATGTTGTCTTGCTTGAGCGTAAGGAGTTAACCTCCGGCTCAACCTGGCATGCCGCGGGCCTTCTGCCGCTTTTCAACCTGAGCTATTCGGTCGGCAAGCTGCATCAATATTCGGTCGGCTTATATCCCACGCTAGAGGCAGAGACCGGCCTGCACGCCGGTTTTTCGCAAGTCACGAACATCCGGCTTGCGACCACCAAAGACCGGATGGATGAGTATAATTATTATGCCGGCGTTGCGCGCACCATTGGCGTTGATGTCAACTTCCTGAGCCCCGACGACGTCAAAGATATTTGGCCGCTTGCGGATATGGACGGCGTCATCGGCGCTATCCAGCATCCCGATGATGGCTATATCCAGCCCGCCGATCTCACGCAGGCATTGGCGAAGGGCGCGCGGCAGCGCGGCGCGACCATCTATCGCAACACAACAGTCACCGCGATTACGCAGCAGCCCAATGGCGAATGGCTTATTTCAACGGATCAGGGCGATATCACGTGCGAGCATGTCGTCTCCTGCTCCGGCAATTTCGCGCGTCAGACAGGCGCAATGGTGGGCCTCGATATCCCTGTGATCCCGGTCGAGCATCAGTATATCGTGACCGAGCAGCATCCGGACATCATGGCGCGCAAAAAAGCGGGATTGCCCGAAATGGGCGTCCTGCGCGAATCCGACGCGAGCTATTATATGCGTGAGGAAGCGGGCGGGCTGTTGTTGGGGCCATATGAATTGGGTGCGCCGGCCTGCTATGTTGATGGCCCTTCTGCAACCAGCGAATATGAATTGTTCCCCGACGCGCTTGAACGGCTCGAGCCCTATATCCTTGCCGCCATGAAGCGCGTGCCAGCCTTTGGTGAGGTTGGCATCAAGCGCGTCTATAATGGCGCAATCGCTTATACGCCCGACGGGTCGCCTATTGTCGGACCGGCATGGGGTCTGAAAAACTTCTGGCTTAACGAAGGCCACAGTTTTGGCGTTACCGCTGCAGGTGGCGCAGGTTGGCAATTGGCACATTGGATTGTCGATGGTGAACCAACGATTGATATGATGGGCGTCGATCCGCGCCGCTTTGGCGATTATGCCGGTCGCGGCTTCTTGATCGAAAAGAACGAAGAGGCTTATGCCAAGGTCTTCACCGTGCACTATCCGGATGAAGAGCGTGAAGCGGGCCGCGCATTGCGGCGTACGCCATGCTATGACCGAATGAAGGCGCTGGGGGCGGTGTTTGGCAGTGTATTCGGCTGGGAACGCCCCAATTGGTTTGCGCCCGAGGGCTATGCGCTCAGCGAAGCTGATCTCGACAAGCCCGACGTGCTTTTGAACGACAATCATCCCGTCGTTGCGGATCAACCCATTCGTGAAAAATGGTCTTTCCGTCGGTCCAACTATTTCGAACATGTCGGCAATGAGTGTCGCCATGTGCACGAAAAAGTCGGCATTCAGGATATGAGCGCATTCGCCAAATGCGAGATATCAGGTCCGGGTGCGGAAGCCTGGCTCGACCAGCTGCTTACAAATGCGGTGCCGAAAAAGGTCGGGCGCGTAACCCTGTCCTATCTGCTGACCCACAAAGGCGGCGTGCGCAGCGAGTTCACCGTGTATAAAGCAGCGCCGCAGCGTTATTATCTTGTCTCGGCTGGCGCGTATGAGCGGCATGACCATGATTATTTGAAAAAGGCTCTGCCGCGTGATGGCTCAGTCAACTTTGAACGGCTGACCACGGCCATGGGCGTGCTTGTACTGGCCGGCCCGCGTTCGCGCGATGTGTTGGCGAGGCTTACTGATGCCGACCTGTCCAATGACGCCTTCCCATGGTTGACGGGCAAGAAAATGAGCATTGGTCTGGCGCAGGTCGATGCGCTGCGGGTCAATTTCATCGGTGAGCTTGGTTGGGAAATCCATCATCCGATCGAAATGCAGAATTATATCTTTGACCGGTTGATGGAGGCCGGCGCGGAGTTCGAGATTAAGCCGTTCGGTATCCGCGCGATGACGTCGATGGCGCTCGAAAAAAGCTACAAGCTGATCCCACGCGAATTGTCGGTTGAGTATTCGGCGTTTGAAAGCGGGTTGGACCGCTTTGTCAGCCTAAAGAAACCAACCTTTCATGGCCGCGAGGCTCTGCTTGCATGGCAGGAACGGGGCGGTGCCAATACGCTTGTGACGATGGAAGTGCATAATTTAACCGATGCCGATGCACGCGGGTCTGAGCCGATTTATCACGGCGATGATGTCGTCGGCCGCGTGACCTCCGGCGGTTATGGTTGGCGCGTGGGCAAGTCGCTTGCGCTCGCGATGGTCCGGCCTGATTTGGCGCATGCGGGAGCAGAGTTTGAAATCGCGATCTTGGGCGTTCGCCACAAGGCGACGATCATCGCGGACTCACCGTTCGACCCTGACAATAATGCACTGAAGAGCTAAGCCGATGTCTCGTTTCGCCCCCATCGCTGATTTGCTTGCGCAGGATCGCAAGGGTCACACCCTGCCGCGTGAATTATATGTCAGCGAAGACGCTTTCGAATTTGATACGAAGGTCATGCTGAAATCGGTTTGGCTGTACGCCTGTACCGCGGCGCATGTGAAAAATCCGGGTGATTTTTTCGTGTTCGAACTGGCGCAAAATTCCATCGTCATCGTGCGTGGCCGAGACATGCAAGTGCGGGCATTCTGGAACAGTTGCCGGCACCGCGGGGCCAAAATCTGCCTGGAACAGCGCGGACGGGCGCCGCGTTTAATGTGTCCCTATCATCAATGGACCTATGGTCTTGATGGTCAACTTCTTGCCGCGCGCAGCATGGCGGAGGATTTTGACAAAGCAGATCATGGGCTGTCGCCGGTGGCTCTGGAAAATGTCGGCGGACTTATTTTCATCTTCTTGGGCGACAATCCGCCGCCGATTGACCGCGTAAAGGCGGAGATATCCGAACAGATTTCGGTCTATGACATCGAAAAGCTAAAGGTCGTTGTTCAGGACAATTATATCGAAGACGCCAACTGGAAATTGGTGATGGAGAATAATCGCGAATGTTACCATTGCGACGTCGGTCATCCTGAACTGATTAGCGTGCTTGGAACAACAGGCTTTGGTAAAGATGCGCCCGATAATGCGGCGAAGCATGAAGAGTGGAAAGCGCTCGGCATCGACCATGACCTCATCGAATTTCCCGATGGCTGGTGGCACCGAATCGCGCGTCTGGCGCTGGCCAATGGCGCGGTAACGCAATCGATAGATGGAAAGCTTGCGTGTCAAAAATTGATCGGGCCATTTACTGCACCTGAAACGTCGAGCCTGTCTGTTTGGACGCAGCCCAATAGCTGGCACCATTTCTGCTGCGACCATGTCGTGACATTTTCACTGACGCCGATTTCGCCGGACAAGACATTGCTGCGCACCAGTTGGCTGGTGCACGAAGATGCGGTTGAGGGCGTGGATTACGATCCCGATCATTTGGCCGCATTGTGGCGCAAAACAAACGAGCAGGACGGGCATTTCTCCGCGATCAACCATCGCGGAATCGCCAGCGATGGCTATATTCAGGGGCCTTATGCCGTGGAAGAAACGCTGGTCGACGACTTCAAGAGTTTCTATGTGGACCGCGCTATAGCTGCGCTTGAGAAAATATCATGACCCACCACAGTGCCTTCAGTCTTTTCGCCAAAGCGCTTGGCGGACATCAGGATTGGCCCGAACAATGGCCCGATGCTGCACCAAAACCGGCGTATGATGCCATCATCGTTGGCGGCGGCGGGCACGGGCTAGGCGCGGCATATTATCTCGCCAAAAAATACGGGATTACCAACGTCGCGGTGCTTGAAAAAGGCTGGATCGGCGGCGGCAATACCGGGCGTAACACCACGATCATCCGGTCAAACTATCTCTATGACGAAAGCGCGCATCTTTATGATCATGCTGTGAAGCTTTGGGATGGGTTGAGCCAGGAACTTAACTACAACGTCATGTATTCAAAACGCGGCGTCATGATGCTCGCGCACAATGTGCATGATGTGCAGAGCCTGCAGCGGCACATCAATGCCAACCGGTTGAACGGTGTCGACAATGAATGGCTGACACCGCAGCAGGCCAAAGATTATTGCCCGCCCTTAAACATTTCGCCCGATGCGCGGCATCCGGTTCTGGGGGCAGCGTTGCAACGGCGCGGCGGGACGGCACGGCACGATTCGGTGGCATGGGGCTATGCGCGGGCCGCGGCGGCTTTGGGCGTGGATATCATTCAGAATTGCGCCGTCACGGCTATCCGGCGCGGTGCCGATGGTGCGGTTGAGGGCGTTGAAACCACTCGTGGGCCTATCGCGACAAAGCGTATTGGCGTGTCAGCGGCGGGCAATACGTCTGTCGTTATGCAGATGGCCGGTTTGGACTTTCCGTTGGAAAGCTACCCCTTGCAGGCGCTGGTTTCAGAGCCCGTCAAACCAACTTTCCCTTGTGTCGTTATGTCGAACACCGTCCATGCCTATATGAGCCAGTCGGACAAAGGCGAATTGGTCATTGGCGCAGGCACCGACCAATATGTGAGCTACTCGCAACGCGGTGCGCTCCACATTATCGAACATACGCTTGCCGCAATTTGTGAGATTTTTCCGATTTACAGGCGGATGCGGATGTTGCGCACATGGGGCGGGATTGTCGATGTGACGCCTGACCGTTCACCGATATTGGGCAAGACCCCGGTCAAGGGGCTGTATGTCAATTGCGGCTGGGGCACTGGCGGCTTTAAGGCCACGCCCGGGGCTGGGGATTTGCTGGCCTACACCATGGCGAAGGACGAGCCGCATCCCATCAACGCACCCTTCAATCTCGACCGCTTCCGCAATGGCCGGTTGATTGACGAAGCAGCAGCAGCGGCGGTGGCACATTAATGATCTTAATTCACTGCCCTTATTGTGACGAGAAACGTCCCGAAATCGAATTTGCCAACGCCGGGCAGGCGCATGTTGCCCGCCCATTGGACCCGTCAAGCCAGAGCGACGAAGAATGGGAGGCGTATCTTTTCATTCGCGCCAATCCACGCGGGCGGCACCACGAACGCTGGCGGCATGTGCATGGGTGCGGTCGCTTTTTTAACGCCGTACGCGACACAGTGACCGACAAATTTGAAACGACTTACAAGGCTGGGGAGCCGCGGCGATGAGCGGATATCGTCTCGAAAATGGCGGACGCGTTGATCGCAGCCGACCGGTTGAATTCAGCTTTGATGGATATTCCTATCAAGGTTTCGCAGGCGACACTTTGGCTTCAGCCTTGCTTGCCAATGGTATCAGCCTGTTCGGCCGATCATTCAAATATCACCGCCCGCGCGGAATTATGGCAGCGGGCAGTGAGGAGCCAAACGCACTCATATCAGTGGATCGGGGGGCAGGTCGCTTCACGCCCAATCTGCGTGCGACCGGTGTCGAGATCCATGCAGGGCTCAACGCCTTCAGTCAAAATCGCTGGCCGTCGCTAAAGCGCGATTTTGGCGCAGTAAATGATCGGTTGGGCATGTTTTTCCCTGCTGGTTTTTACAATAAAACTTTCATGTGGCCGCGTTCTTTTTGGGAAAAGCTGTATGAACCAGCGATCCGCAAGATGGCTGGACTTGGCGATGCGCCGACCCAAGAAGACCCCGACATTTATGCATCGACCTACGCCCATTGCGACCTGTTGATCGTTGGCGCAGGACCCGCCGGGATTGACGCAGCATTGGAAGCTATGGGGTCGAACAAGCGAATCATCCTGATCGATGAACAGGATGAACTTGGCGGCGGTGCTCTGGCTGATCCGGCACTATGGCCGTGGTTAGAGCGCAGTCGCAAAGCGCTAAACGATGCGCCCAATCTCACGATACTCACCCGCACGACGGCGTTCGGCTATTATCACGACAATTTTATTGGCGCGGTGCAGCGGTTGACCGATCACATGCCGGACAATTCGGACAGCCCACGCGAAAAATTATGGCGCGTGCGGGCCGGTGAAGTGGTGCTTGCGCAAGGTGCGATTGAACGGCCGCTCGTTTTTGACGGCAACGACACGCCCGGCGTGATGCTGTCCTCCGCCGCAAAGGTTTTCGGCCTTCGGTACGGCGTCGCGGTCGGCACATCGGTCGCATTGATGACCGCGCATGACAGCGGCTGGCATGATGTCTTCGCCTTGGCAAAAGCGGGTGTCGGTATAAAAGCGATCATCGATGTGCGCACCGAGGTGTCCTCTGCGCTGCTGGACGAGGCCAACCGGCTTGGCATCAACGTGCACCTCAACCATAGCGTCACTGGCGTAAATGGCCGGCACCGCGTCACATCCATCCAGATCTGCAATAATGCCGATTATGTCGGCGCGCGCATCGATTGCGATACGCTGTTGATGGCTGGCGGCTGGACGCCGAGTGTGCATCTATGGTCGCACAGCAAAGGGTCGCTTGCATGGCGCGATGACATCGGCGCCTATGTTCCCGATCAACCGAACGAAAATGTGCGCTGTGTCGGGGCATGTTCAGGCGGCTGGGATTTTGGCAGCGGCGCGATTGTTGATGTGTTGCCAACGCCCAAGGACCAAAGCCGGATAAAGGCCTTTGTCGATTTCCAGAATGATGTCACGGCAAAGGATATCAAGCTGGCGGTGCGTGAGGGCTTTCGCTCTATCGAGCATATCAAGCGCTACACAACCAACGGCATGGCGACCGATCAGGGCAAGACATCGAACCTGAATGGCTTGCAAATTGCATCAACGGCACTTGCCAAGCCGGTGACCGATATTGGTCTGACAAGCTTTCGCCCGCCATATACGCCGCAGACTTTCGGTGCGTTCGCGGGCCATGCAAAGGGCGCATTGTTCCAACCGACACGGACGACCAATATCGACGGCTGGGCCGCCGAAAATGGCGCAGTGTTTGAACTGGTCGCACAGTGGCGGCGCGCGCGTTATTT